>JAYUVX010000235.1:0-40013 GCA_043753855.1 Myxococcales bacterium
GAGTTCAGGGCGCCGATCGAGGGCAGCGTGTTGTTGGCGACCGCGCCGTAGAGGTCGGCATCGTTCTCGCGGCGCCACGAGGGATTGGCGACCAGCGTCTCGTACTCGCTGAGGCCCTCGGTGAACCATCGCGGTACGCGCGAGTTCGATAGCTGGATCGCGAACACGTGGCCGAGCTCGTGCCACAGCACCATGCCCCAGTTGATGTCTCCGGTCGCCGGCGACATCGCGGTGATCACCTTGCCGAAGCAGACGCCGAGCGCGCCGAGATCCGGTAGGCCGACGGTGCGGATCGCGTAGTCGGTGCGATCGGCATAGAGCTCGAGTGTGGTCGGCAAGGTCGGCGTGAAGCCATAGCGCCGCACCATGTCTGCGAACGCCTTCTCCATCGTCGGCTCGAGGAACCGTGACAGCACCGGCCGCTCGTCGTTGTGATAGCGGATGCGGAAGCTCTTGGTGGTGGCGATCGAGTAGTCCTTCGGGATCGTGGTCTTGAACAGATCGCGCGTGTTGTAGGTGCGCACGTTGTACTGGTCGCCGACCCACGACTTCTCGATCCACTCGAGCCCTTCCTTCTCCATCCCGAGCCGAAGGTAGCCGAGGCCGGCTCCGGCCATCGCCTCGTAGAAACTCGGCTTCAGCTTGACCGCTTGCTTCTCGAGCTCGATCGCCTCGACGTAGCGGTGCTCGCGCACGGCCGAGCGCGCGACGATCCGGTACAGCTCCGCATCGGCGGGGTTGATCGCGAGCGCCTGCTTGCGCAGGGCGTCGTAGGTCTTCAGGTCATCGCGCAGCCACGCGATCGTGGCCTTCATCCCGACCGCCTCGACGTCCTGTGGATTGGTCGCGAGGACGGTGTCGAGTGTCTTGTTGGCGGCATCCCACTGGTTCTGGTCGATGCTGATCGAGGCCTGCACCTTCAGCGCACGCGCATTCTTCGGGTTCACCGCGAGCGCGGCATCGACGTGATGGCGTACCGCCGCGAGGTCGTAGCGGGTCTCGACGATCACCTCGGCCATCGCCGCGTGCGCCTCGGGATGATTCGGGTTGATCTTGAACACCTCCTCGAGCGTCTGCTCGGCGAGCGGCGCCGCGTACTTCTGGAGGAACAGATCGGCCCACTCGACCCCGGCATCGGTGAGCTGTGGGCCGAGCTTCATCGCCTCGCGGAACGCATCGTTGGACAGCTGGAACTGCGAGGTGTAGCGCGCGGCCACGGCGAGTTGCACGAGCGTCGCCGGATCATCGAGGTTGAGCTTCTGCGCGTCGGATTCCTTGATCGTCTCGTCGAACATCGCCTTCGAGCCGAGCAGATCGCCCTGCGCATAGCGGGCCAGACCGAGCGCGGTGCGCACGCTACGATCAGCCGGCTGCTCCTTGAACAGAGCCTCGAGATCCTTGCGCGCGTCGGCGAGCCGGCCGGTGCGGATGCGAACGTCGGCGAGATCGATCCGGGCCTCGCTGGCCGACGCATCCTTGCCGGTGGTCAGCGGCGTCAGCGTGGCCTCCGCGGCGGCGTAGTCGCCCATCGCGGTCTGCGCCCGGGCGAGCAGCAGACGTGCCGCGACGCGATCCTTGCCGACCACCTTCGTCAGCTCGCCGATCGCCGTCTTGTAATCGCCCGCAGTGAGCTTGTCCTTGCCGGTGGCGAGATCGGCGTGCGCCGACCTACCGACGGCAAGGACGCACGCGAACGCCAGGCACAGCCTCATCCGGGTCATGCCCTCGAATCTGTGCGACGCGGTTCCCCCTGTCAAACGAGACCTTGGTGGTATCCTCTGGACGTGGCAGAACCGTCGAAGACAGCCGTTGAAGGCTCGCAGGGGCTGTACAGCTCGTTCGATGCGTTCCTGAAGCAGGCGATCCGCGAGTACTACGACCGCGGGTGGACCACGCGGAAGGGCAACTTCATCGCTCTTCTGATCTCGTCGGGCACCACGTCGTTCGCGATGGCCAAGGACTCGGTCGTCGATGGATCGGGGACCAAGAAGGTCGCGATCGGAGCGGGCCTCGCCGTGGCGCTACGGATCGGCCTCAAGTACGCGCTCGGTGGGCCGCTCAGCCTCGTGCTCAGCGTCGCGGCCGGCGCGTCGATGATCAGCTACTTCGTCCGCAACCAGAAGGACATCGTCAAGAAGGTCGCCCTCTACAAGACCGGCATCGCGGACAGCCACAAGAAGTACGACGAGATCCAGGCGGGCTGGCGCGACGGCAAGTACAAGGACACCGACCGCAACCTGATGATCGATGGCCTGATGAAGCAATTCGTCACCCAGGTAGACGAGGCGTGACCCTGGACCCGTCTGCCTGCCGAGGCTGGTGGGTGGGGATGGTGGTCATGATGCTCGCGGCTGGTGCGCCGGCGCGGGCCGACAAAAAGAAGACCTCACCCGAGGAGCTCCCGCCGTTTCCCGCGGCGATTCCGGACCGACCACCGCCCGAGGCGCGCCGCATGGTCGGCATCCTCGACGTTCGCGTCGACGGCGTGTCCGATGACATCAAGCTAAAGTTCGAGCAGCAGCTCGAGCAGCAGCTCGATACCAGCCAGTACTGGCTGTCCAACCGCGCGCAGATGCGCGAGCGCATGAAGTTCTCGACCAAGTGGACCGACGGCTGCATGATCGGCGCGTGCCTCGCCGCGGTGCGTACGCAGACCCAAGCGGAGCTCGTGCTGCTCGCCGCGCTCAATGGCTCGGGTACCAGCTTCGGCTACGTCGTGACGCTGGTCCGCACCGATACCGGCCGGGTGCTCGCGCAGAAGTCCGAGCGCTGCGACGTGTGCACGCTGAACGAGGCGATGACCGAGGCGACGCTCGCCACGATCGCGCTGCTCAACGAGATTCCTGCGACGTTACCCGACCAGGCCGCCGAACAGTCTGCGGCGATCGAGGTTGCGGCGAGCGCGGGCAGGCGCGAGGTGGCGACGCGGCGCCGTCACACTCGCCGGATCGGCACGGCGCTGACAGTCAGTGGCCTCGCGATCGGGCTCGGCGGCGCGGCGGCTGCGTACTTGATCGCGGCCCACCCGGTCTGGGCCAAGGCGACAGCCGGGGTCGGCGCGGGAATCGCGGCGGGCGGTGTGGTCGTGCTCACCTTTTGATTGAGACGCTGGGCTACGATCGCCCATGCTTCGTCAGGGTGTCGCACTCGCCGTCCTCGGCTCTGCGCTCGGTGCGTGCGATGGCGAAAGCTCCACGAAGGCGAAGCTCGCGATCCCGAATGCCTCCGCGTTCGAGGATTTTTACGACCTGCCGTTCCCCAACGATCTGCGCCGTCATGACGACGGGCGGCTCGATCTGTCGCTGTTCCCCTCGCACGCGCTGCTCATCGACCAGGTGCGCGTCGCCGCGGAACAGCTGGATGGCTTCAGCCTCAACGCTGCGATGTTCGCGCGGTTCGATGGTCCCATCGATGCCGCCAGCCTCCCGGATCCGGCGGCATCGGTCGCACCAACGGCGTCGGTCTATGTCGTCAATATCGACGCGGACTCTCCGGATCTCGGTCAGCGCGTTCCGGTGATCGTTACGTTTCGCCCCGATGGCGCACAGACGATCGGCGACAACGCCCTCGTGGTGCGCCCCTATCCCGGGTTCCCGCTCGACGAGGGCACCACGTACGCGCTCGTGGTCACCACGCGCGTGAAGGATACGGCCGGCCGCGAGATCGGGCCTGCGCCCGAGATGACGAAGCTCGTGGGTACCGGAGGTGATACGGGGATCGCGCACGCGCGCGAGGTCTACGCACCGTTGCTCGCATACCTCGACGAGGCGGGTGACGACGAACGCAACGACGTGGCGACCGCCGCGGTGTTCACCACCCAGCACGCGACCCAGGCCGCGCGCGCGCTGTACCGTGGGGTGGCCCGAGCGCCGCGCCCGATCGCCACCGACGTGACGGTGCTGAACACGCTGACGGCGATGACGGTGTTCACCGGCCACTACCAGGCACCGAGCTTCCAGGTCGGCGACGTGCCGTACAAGAACAGTCCGAACGGCGAGATCAAGTTCGGTGCCGATGGCGTGGCGATCGTGCAACGGATGGAGCCGCTCCGGTTCTCGCTCGCGGTCCCCGCAGGGGCGGTGCCGACGAACGGGTTTCCGATCGCGATCTACGCGCATGGCACCGGCGGCGACTACCTGTCCGGGGTCGAGGACGGGACGACCGAGCGACTCGCCGCCGAAGGCATCGCCACGCTATCGATGGACCAGGTGCTCCACGGACCACGCAACCCGGGTGGCAACCCGGAGCTGGACTTCTTCAACATCGGCAACATCTACGCGGCACGCGACAATCCACTGCAAGGCGTGGCCGATCTGTTCTCGCAGCGGCGGCTGGCCGAGCAACTCTCGTTCACCGATGGCGCTCGCACGATCTACTTCGACATGACCAAGCTGATGTTCTTCGGTCACTCACAAGGTGGGCTGACCGGGGCCGGGTTCGCAGCATTCGAACCGTCGCTGAAGGGCGCGGTGTTCTCGGGCACCGGTGGCCTGCTGTACCTGACTCTCCTCAACAAGACCGATCCCATCAACTTCCCCGCACTCGCCGAGACGCTGCTCCGGGATGAACCGGTCGACGCGGAGAACCCCTCGATCGCTCTGATCCAGCTCTGGGTCGAACGCTCCGACCCGGTGAACTACGCACCGCTGATGGTTCGCCGGCCGGCGGCCGGGATCACGCCCCGCTCGATCTTCCAGACGGAGGGGTTCACCGATACCTACACGCCAAACGTCTGCATCGAGGCGTTCGCGACCGCGATCGGCGGCGACCTTGTCCAGGAGCCCGAGCAGAAGGAGCTCATCGGCCTGACGCTCCGCGGCCGCAGCGTCAAGGCCGCGCCGATCACCGACAACGTGAACGCGTCCACGGCCGTGCTCGCCCAGTTCAAGCAGCGCGCGGGCTCCAACGGGCACTTCGTGGTGTTCGACATTTCGGCCGCGAGGCAGCAGTCCGCGAAGTTCCTCGGTACGCTTGCCACCACGGGCAAGGCGACCGTCGTTCCCGCCAACTAGCCGATCGGAGCCGCCATGCCGCGTAAGAAGCTGGGTGAGATGTTGATCGAAGCCGGCGTCCTCGACGAGCGGCGGTTGCGGTCGGCGCTCGCCGATCAGCGGCGCTGGGGACGCTCGCTCGGTCGCACGCTCGTCGAGATGAGGCTGATCGGCGAGGACGAGCTGGTGCGCGTCCTCGGCCAGCAGCTCGGGCTGCCGTCCGTCGTGCTCGATGGCCTCGCGATCCTGGAGACCACCACGGCGCTGATCCCGGACGAGCTCGCGCGGCAGCACCAGGTGATCGCGTTCGAGCAGCAGGGGAAGTTCCTCCACGTGGCGATGGTCGATCCAACGAACCTCGGCCTCAGCGACGAGCTGCGGATCCGCACGCAGCTGAACATCCGACCGTACCTCGCCGGGCCGCGGCAGATCGAGCGTGCACTCGCGCGGTATCACGGCGGCAACGGCCGCGCGGATCCGGCGAGCCGCGGCCTCTCGCTCGATGGGCCCGACATGTTCGACATGTCGCAGACGCCCGACCGCACGCGGCGCCCGACCACACCCGCTGCCGGGCAGCCTGCCGACGGGCTGCGCGCCCATCAGCACAGCTCGCCCATCCCGCAGACCGTGGGAGTGCGTGACGCGGAGATCGATGCGCTGCAGCACCGGATCAGCTCGCTCGAGGCGCTGGTGGCGCGCGACGAGGAGGTGCTGCGCAAGCTGCTCGCGCTGCTGATCGACAAGGGCGTGGCGACCCGCGACGAGATCGTCGAGCGGCTGTCGTAGCGGGTCTCAGCTCGGCGATGCGCCGTACCGGACCTTCGCGACCACGGCCTCGAGCGGGTCGAGCGCCATCGGCGCGCGACCTCGTAGCTATCGATCCCGGGCAGGCCGATGTCGACGAACGCGATGTCGGGGACCGGTCACCAGGACCGTTATTCGGAGTCGCCGCCCTTGAGGCCGTGGCGCTTCAGCAGCTCGCGCAGGTGGTACCGGGTCAGGCCGGCCTCCTGTGCCGAGCGTGTGATGTTGCCGTCGTTCCGGAGCATCAGCGCGCCGAGGTAGGCGATCTCGAACGCGTCGACGACGGTCTGCTTGGCCTGCTTGAAGCCGAGCCCGGCCTTGAGCAGCGCGGCATCGAAGATCGCCGGGCCGCTCTGCACCGGGAGCTCGACCCCGGCGAGCTGCGCGGCGGCCCGCTGCGCCGCCTGAGCACCGGCCTGCGCCAGGTCATGCGAGACCATCAGCGACGGCCCCATCTCGCGGCCGAACACCAGATCTGCGCGGGTGATCACCGGGCCATCAGAGAGCGCAGCGGCGCGCTCGACGACGTTACGCATCTCGCGGACGTTGCCGGCCCACGAGTGGTTCATCATCGCGGCCATCGCATCCTGCGACCACGACATCGTCATGCCGCGGCGCGAAGCGACCTCGCGGAGGAAGTGATTCGCCAGGCCGGGGATATCCTCGCGGCGCTCTCGCATCGGCGGGAGCTCGACGTGGACGACCGACAACCGGAAGTACAGATCCTCGCGGAACGTGCCCTTGTTGACCTCTTCGCGGAGGTCGCGGTTGGTGGCCGCGAGCACGCGGACGTCGACCTTGTGCGTGCGATCGCCGCCGACCCGCTTGATCTCGCGCTGCTCGAGCACGCGCAGCAGCTTGGGCTGCAGGGTGATGTCGAGCTCGCCGATCTCGTCGAGGAAGATCGTGCCGCCGTTGGCCTGCATGAAGCAGCCATCGTGCTGCGCGTGGGCGCCGGTGAAGCTGCCCTTCTCGTGCCCGAACAGCGTGGACTCGATCAGCTCGCGCGGGATCGAGCCGCAATCGAGCACGACGAACGGCTTGGACTTCCTGCCGCTCGCGTTGTGGAGCGCGCGCGCGACCATCTCCTTGCCGGTGCCGGTCTCGCCGGTGATCAGGCAGGTGAGCTCGCTCGGCGCCACCTTCTCGAGGTGGGCGAAGATCTCGCGCATCGCTGGCGAGGCGCCCAGCATCGCGTCGAACCGATCCTTCTTCGACAACTCGATCTCGACGACGTCCTGTAGCGTCTGGAACTGAATGTTGGTGTGGCCGATCCGGAAGATCGTTCCGGGCCGCAGAAATACTTCGCGGATCCGCAGCTCGCCGACGAAGATGCCGTTGCGCGAGTTGAGATCGCGCAACCGGTAGCCGTCGTCGCGGGCGGAGACCTCGAAGTGGGTTCCGGACACCGCTTTGTCCTGGACGACCAGGTCGCTGATGATGCTGCGACCGCCGGTAACGCGCGGCTTGGAGATTTCGATCTCCTTGCCCTGGTCAGGTCCATTGGTGACGACCAGCTTGCCCTTGCGAAGGCGGCGGACCGTGGCCCACTCGCCCTCGAACAGGGTGGTCAGGCCGGTGCCTGATTCGAACGCGGACCCTTCCTCTGGCTCCATCCGCGTCAAGCTACCACTAGTTCAGCCACTTCTGCTCGTCGGTGCGCTTCGGCTTCGCCGCCCCACCCTGCATCACGGTGAGCTTGCGTCGCGCGCGCGTGATCCGCCACTGCTTCATGACCAGACCCGGGCTCCAGCGCTTGGAGACCATGATCGCCGCCGTGACCATCGCGCCCGCATACGCTGCGCCTTCTTGCCAGCGCTGCTGGAGCAGCACGAACACGAACAGGAACGCGAGAAAGCCGTACATCAACTGCCGGCCGGTCAGCGGCAAGACGCCAAACATCTGCACCGGCTGGCGCGCGTACACGAGGCCGAACGCGATCACCGACGCCCAGGTGAACGGCGCGAGACCGTGGATCGGCATGTCGACGCCCATCAGCTGACCGACGCCGATGCCGACCAGCACGCCGACGATCGAGGTCGCGGCGACGAACCTGTAGAACCGCGCCGTGCCCCAGAACCGCTCGAGCGTGGGCACGAACATGAACATCATGAAGCCCTGGAGGACGAGCTGCAGGAAGTCGAGCTCGAGGAACGAGCTCGTCACGATCGTCCACAGCCGTCCGCGCTCGAACACCTGCGACGGCGATGCGAGCGTATACTCCGCGAGCGTGAGCTTCGCGGCGGGCTCGCACATCATCCAGACCAGCGATAGCCCGAGCTCGATCGCGAAGATCACGAGGGCGCCCTTCGTGATCCCGAGGCTCGAGAATTGGAACCGACGGCGCTGGCTCACGTTCGGACCTTAGCATGCTCCGAAACGGACAACGCCCGCTGCAGGAGCGGGCGTCAGCAGTCAGTCGCGACGGACGATCAGTTGACCCTGACCATGACGGTGCCGAGGTCGGTGACCCGGTTCGGGCCCGTGATCGGCTTGTTCAGGAACTCGGTCTGCGGTCCGAGACCCTGGCCGGACGGGTTGGTCGCGGAGATCTCCACGGTGTATGCACCCTGCAGCAGGCCGCGGGTGAGGCCGTACTGCTTGTCGCACGGGAACCGATCATCGAACGAGTTGTTCGCGTTGGTCACGCTGGTCGACAGCAGCGCGACCTTCGAGACCCGTCCGCTCGCGCAGGTCAGCGGCGCGTTGGTGGCGGCGTCACGGAGGTCCCAGTCGAACTGGAAGTAGCCACCGTCCGATAGGATCGTCGTCTTGAACGGCTGGTCGACATTGAGCACGTTGACGAAGTACTCGTCCGTGGGTGACGCCTCGTTGAGCGAGGTCGACGTGGCGTAGACGTTATTGCCGCCTTCGCTCGTGAGCTCGACCCAGACCTGGTAGACGTCGGGCGGCAGTGGATCGCTAACGCCCAAGCGGGCGTTGCAGTCGTGCAGATCGATGAATGGCTGGCCGACCAGCCGGTAGTTGGTGTCCACGGCTTGCGCGTAGACCGCGGCGGTGGTGGTGCCCGGCGGGCACGGGATGCTCGCGCCGGCTGTGGTCTTGAGGTCCCACTGGGCGTTGATCAGCGCGTAATCCTGCGTGCTGTCGCTGCTGATGATGCAGCCCGCCGCCTGCGAGGCGACCGCGAGTACCAGGCTTCCTAGGACTAGTTTCTTCATTGAGCTCTCCCTCTGTGTACGATCGTTACGTTGCCACCATGTAGACGACGTGGCGGTAGGTTGCTTCACTCGACCAGACTAAGGCAATCCGCGCGCCAGCGTGGTCACCCTCGGTGTGATCTCTCGCAAACCTAGTGGCAGATGCAGGGCTGCAGACCACAGTAAGACACCTGCAACACCAGCTCGACAGCACCCAAGCTCACGGTATCACCCAGGATCACGTGACGCTGCTCCGGTGCAGGCGCGGTGTAGGTGGCCGGGCTAGCGGGCCCCTCCGCACACTCCGGTGTGACGGACAGCAAGGCCTCGCCCTCGGGTAGATCAAATCCGGTTACACCGTGGTTGTCGTCGCAGCGCCACGATGCGATTCCGCTACGTCTCCCTACCACCTCCCAGTCGAGGCGAATGCGCGTCACGGGGCCGGTGTCGGCTTTGCGTGAATCACAGTCGAGGAACTTGTCGGGCAACGAGCTGCTCGCGGGCCGCAGCTTCCATGACAGCTCCACCGCACCGCCATCGACCTGCGTGCAGGCCGCAGCGAGCACGATCGCGAGGACAGCCGCCTTCATAGCTCGGCCATCATGCCGCGTCGTCGATTTGACCGGCACTCGGGGAGCGTGTTATTGCCCAAAAACTCGTTATGCCAGGGGTTTCGGCGACATCAGCGATCGGGGCCGGCCTCGACATCGTGCACCTGTTCAACCAGGCGCACTGGATCGTCCAGACCGTCATGGTCATCCTGGCCGTGATGTTCGTGATCGGCCTGTACATCATCATCTACAAGACGCTGTACCTGCGCCGCGCCTACGACGAGACCACCCGGTTCACCGAGTCGTTCTGGAAGTCGCGCGACATCGAGCAGATCTACAAGCAAGCACAAGCACTGCGGAACAGCCCGGTCTCGCAGATGTTCGTCGCGGGCTACACCGAGCTGGCCAAGCTCGCGAGCGACGACCAGCTCAAGGACGATCGCGAAGGCAACCTGTCCAACATCGAGCGCGCGCTGCGGCGTGCGCAGACCGTCGAGACCGGCAAGCTCGAGTCGAACGTGGCGTTCCTCGCGACCACCGGCGCCGCCGCTCCGTTCATCGGGCTGTTCGGCACGGTGGTGGGCATCCTGTTCGCGTTCGTCGAGATCGGCGAGGCCTCGGGAGCGGCCACGCTCAAGGTCGTCGGCCCGCACATCGCCGAGGCGCTGTTCGCCACCGCGATCGGCCTGGTCGCCGCGATCCCCGCCGTCATGGCCTACAACTACTTCCAGCGCCGCATCCGCGGCCTGCGCTCGGAGATGGAGACCTTCGAGCAGGACTACCTCAACATCATCAAGCGGCACTTCCTGCGCTAGGAGGCTCGAATGGGGATGAGCTCGGGTGGTGACGGAGAGTTGAACTCCGAGATCAACGTGACGCCGATGGTCGACGTCATGCTGGTGCTGCTGGTGATCTTCATGATCACCGCGCCGATGATGAACACCGGCGTCGATCTCGACCTGCCGCAGGTCACCGCGAAGAACATCGAGGATCCCGAGGGCAAGCTCGTGCTCTCGATCGACAAGACCAGCCGGATCTCTCTCGGTGGGACCCAGGTCACGTGGCAAGATCTCCAGGTGAAGCTCGGGGCCAACGAGCGCGTCAAGAAGGAGAGCGAGCTCTACATCGCGGCGGATACCGCGCTGCCGTATGGCGTGGTGATCACTGCGATGGCGGTCGCCAAGAACGCGGGGGTCGCCAAGGTGATGATGCTCACGGAGCCCGAGGATAACCTGGCGACCCGGCTCAGCGAGCTCGATCAAAGCAAGCCCAAGTGACGGACGTCTAAGCCTCATGCGCGAGAGCGAGATGCACCTGTTCGCGGCGTTCGGCGCGGCTGGGCTGTGCGCGGCGCTGATCGTGCCGACGGTGCTGCTCGGCGAGTCGAAGGCCGACACCACGCCGCCGCTCGATGCCATGGAGGCGATCGAGGCCTCGCTCGCCTACAAGAAGCCCAACGCGCCCAAGCAGCCGCAGAAGCAGAAGGCGCCGCCGCCGCCCGAGGTCAAGCCCGAGGGTGTCTCGCACGACGAGCTGAAGAAGCCCGACGAGACCAAGAAGAAGCCGGATGACAAGAAGCCGGATCCGAAGGTCAGCAAGGATCCGCTGAAGGACTTCCATCGCGCCGATCCGGACACGGACTCCGGCGAGCCAACGACCAGCATCGGCGCCTTCGATGGCAGCGAGTTCGGGGTCGGCGACGTCACCAAGGGCGATCCGTACTTCCAGCGCCTGGTGGTCGATCTCGCCTGGGCCTCACCGGAGCTGGCAAAGGCAGGCGCAACTGCCCCGGTGGGTTGCATCCACCTCAATGCAGACGGCAAGATCGCCGAGACGACCTTCAAGGTGAAGGGCGACGACGACATCGCGACCCTCGCGGAGGCGGCCCTCAAGGAGCTGAAGCAGAAGCGCAACGAGAAGCCGGAAGAAGTTCCGACGCACCTGCTGAAGCAGCTCACCACCAGATGGATATGTTTCAAGTTCACCGTCAAGTCGTCCGAGTAACCGCCTTCGCACTGGGCCTCGCGCTCATGGCGGGTGGCGTCCCCGCACGCGCCGACGATGGCGTCGTGATCGATGTCAACGCGCAGAAGAAAGGGAACTACCCGCTCGCGCTGCCGACCGCGCCCGAAGGCGATCAGGCCGCGAAGGAGGTCGCTCAGGTCGAGAGCTTCGACATGGCGGTCGCCGGCCTGTTCAAGGTGCTCGATCCCGCCTCGTTCCTCGCCGACCTCAAGTCCGAGCAGCTGACGATCGATCCACAGAAGTGGAAGGACGTCGGAGCGCTCGGTGTCGTCAAGTACAAGGCCACGGCGAGCGACATCGAGTTCCGCCTCTACGAGGTCTCGAAGGGCGCGAACCCGGTGCTGACCAAGTCGTACAAGCGTGGCGGCACGTCCACGCGGACGATCACGCATCGCTGGTGCAACGAGGTCGTCAAGTACTACACCGGCGAGGCCGGGTTCTTCGGCTCGCAGATCGCGTTCACCGCGAAGGGCAAGAAGACCAGCGCGATCTACGCGATGGACTTCGATGGCAACGGAGCGTTCGCGGTCTCGAACAACAGCTCGACGAACATCCTCCCGGCGTTCTCGCCATCGGGCGGTCAGATCGCCTACACGAGCTTCATGCGGAACAATCCCGACCTCTACGTCGGGCCCGCGGGCGGCGGCCGGCCGAAGAAGCTATCGAGCTACCAGGGCATGAACACGGGCGCGGCCTGGTCGCCCGATGGCAGCAAGCTCGCGCTGACGCTGTCGAAGGACGGCAGCCCCGACATCTACGTGATCAGCGCATCCGATGGTAGCGTGATCAAGCGGCTGACCAACGACAAGGCGATCGATACGTCGCCCGCGTGGTCACCCGATGGCGGCTCGATCGCGTTCGTCTCGGATCGCAACGGCGGCCCGCAGATTTTCGTGATCGGCTCCGGCGGTGGCTCGGCGAAGCAGGTCTCGTTCAACGGCAGCTACAACACGACGCCGACGTGGTCGCCCAAGCCCGGCAAGCGGATCATCGCGTACACCACGCGCGATGGCGGTCACTACGACATCGTCACGCTCGATCTCGACAGCAAGACGATGACGCGGATCACCCAGAACGAGGGCAACAACGAGGAGCCCGCGTTCTCGCCGAATGGGCGCGCGATCGCATTCGCACGTACCGGTCAGGGCGTGTTCATCGCCAACGTCGACGGCACCGGCAAGGCGGTCAAGGTGTGGAGCGGCTCGGCGACCGGGGTGGACTGGGGCCCGGCTCCAAAGGATTGAGCGGTAGCGTCACGGTGAACGCGGCCCCCTTGCCGGGCTCGCTGCACACCACGATCGATCCACGATGCGCCTCGACGAGCTGGCTGGTGATCCAGAGCCCGACGCCGAGCCCGCCGAACTTCCGAACATCGCCCGCTCGTTCGCGGCCTCGGCGTCGCGCCGCGACTGGATCTCGGACTCGTAGAGCCGTGCGCGCTCGAAGCCCTGCGCGCAGTGCAGTACGAGGAAGCTCAGGTACACCCGGTCGTCCTCGTCGAAGCCGTGCTCCTCCAGGAACACCACCGCGAGCACGGCTGTCACGCGGTCCCGGACCTTGATCGGGAGCGCGTCGACCGAGTAGCCCGCGGCCACCATGTCGCGGGTCCGCGCTGCCGACTGCGCGTAGCGAGCCTCGTAATCGGCGCGCGACGACAACCACACCGGCTCGTTGCGCAGCACGGCATCCGCGATCGGCACCTCCGGGCACCTCCGGGCACCTCCGGATCGAGCGGCAGCGTCTGCGCGAGCGCGAGCGCGTCCGCGCTGTAGCCACTCGATCGCACCAGGTGCAGGCTCGTGCCGCTCTCGTCGAGCCGCGATAGCCCGCGGCTATGCGCCTCGAGCGCGGCCGTCCCCTCGTCGACGACGATCGCCGCGACATCGACGGCGTGGAGCGCCGTGGACAGGTGAGCCGTCAGGCGGTGGAGCCGGTGTGCGTCGTATCCGCGCAGGATCGACTGCTTCCGCCGCGCAGCGTGCGCATGTTGAAGAAGCCGGTGAGCGTCGCTGCGCTGATCGCGGCCGTCGAACAGCACTGCGGCAAGCCGACCACGTCGTAGTCGCGGTCACGCCGCGTCGATGATCTGGCGCACCTTGTCGAGCGGGACGTGACGACCCTCGCCAAGGTCGCGCGGCGCCGAAGGCTGGCCGACGCTTCACGAGCAGATCGCTCACCGCCTCCTCGTTGCGGGCTCCTGACGGCGCGCAGAGCTCGCGCGAACACACCTCCCGCGCGCAAACTCTGCACCGAGCCCCACGTCGAGGGTCAGATCCGGGCGGCTCGGTTGTTGCTGCGGTGTCGGGCAAGCTGCGCGAACGGATCACCAAGGGGGCCCTGTTGCTCGCCGTGCTCGTGGCGATCGCGGCGAGCGCCGGGATCTGGGTTCCCTCGGTCTATGCACACGAGACCGCGAGCTGGGCAGCACAGGGCACCGGCCAGGACTGGATCGATCTGGCGATCGTCGCGCCGCTCCTCGCGATCTGCGCGCTCGAGATGCGCCGCAACTCGCGCACCGCCCTGCTCGTCCTCGGTGGCGCGCTGATCTACCTGGTCTATGCGTTCGTGCTGTACGCGTTCGCGATGCACTTCAACGTGCTGTTCCTCGTCTACTGCGCGACGCTCGGCCTCGCGTTCTACACGCTGATCGGCCTCGCGCTCCACCTCCAGCGGACCGACGCGCGGGATCATCGGCTACCGTTCGCCCGCGCCGGGGGCGGGTTTCTGATCGTGGTGGCCGTGGCGTTCGCGGGGCTCTGGCTGTCGTCCGTCATCCCTGCCCTGATCCGCGGCGCACCACCACCCGAGCTCGAGGAGGTCGGGCTGATCACGAACCCGGTCCACATCCTCGACCTGTCGCTCCTGCTGCCGGCCTTGTTCATCACCGGCGTCCTGCTGGTGCTCGGCCGGAACGCCGGCGTCGTCCTCGGTCCAATCATGATGAGCTTCAACGCGCTGATGACGCTCGCGCTGCTCGGCATGATGGTGACCATGCAGCACCGCGGCCTCCCCGCGGATCCCACGGTGACCGCGGCGATGGGCGTGCTTGCCCTGATCAGCGTCGGGTTCGTGATCGCGTTCGGCGACCTACGCTGCCCACGCGCATCCACTGCAGCAGCTTCCTTACTGGCCGGGCTTCGGCCTGCTCGCGGGCAGCGTCCTCCTGGTCACCCGGATCGCGTCACTCGTGTGGGAAGTCCATCGCACGCGCGCCATGATCGCTCTCGTCCTCGTGACGATCTACGGGGCGTTGATCACGATCAACTACGCGCTCCAGGTCGCCTATGTCCCGCTGCTCGCGCGCGTGGGCAACCCGCTGCTCGGGTACGTGACGATGAGCAACCCCGAGGCGCCGACGTGGCTGCTCGAGATGTTCGGCTACGGTGCGCTCGGGATCGCGACCTGGTTCTACGCGGCCCTGTTCGGCCGCCACGGCCGCCGCCGCTGGATCCGGCACCTCCTGGTCGCGAATGGCCTGATCAGCGTGATCGGCGCGGTCACATGTGCCGGCGGCATGGCGTGGCTGCAGACCGTCCCGGGGCTGATCGCATATCTTGCGTGGAACGCCGTGTTCATCGCCGGTGCGGTGGTGATCGCGCTGGAGTATCGGCCCCGCCGCGTGGGCATGACCGGTGCAGGACCGATCGGTCATGCCGCAAACCGCAGCCGCCTCTCACCCTGACGACACGATCTACGCGTTCATGACCGCCCACCACGCGCGGCTCGAGGTCGTGTTCGATCGGCTGCTGGACGCGATGGCCGCCGGTGCTCCCGAGGCGCGCGAGCTGTGGACCGAGCTCGACCACGGCCTGCTCGCGCACATGGAGGCCGAGGAGCGGTACGTGCTTCCGGCGTTCGCCACCGTCGATCACGCCGCCGCGCGCGAGCTGCTCGGCGAACACGCGCAGATCCGCGAGCAGCTGCTCGAGCTGGGGGTTGCGATGGACCTCCATCACCTGAGGTTCGAGACCTCCGAGCAGTTCATCCGCCTGCTGAGATCGCATGCGGCTCGCGAGGATCACCTGCTCTACCAGTGGGCCGACGCCCGCCTCGATCAACACCTTCGCGACGCAGCGCGCAGGCACATGACGGAGGAGCTCCCGTGAAAGCGCACCGACGGGGCCCTTCCGCGGAGCTCGTCGAGACCACGGTAACGGCGCCGACGGCAGGCCAGGAAATCGAGGTCGGGCGGTGACCGCTCCGGGAGCATGACGTGCGGCGCGTCGTCGGGCTCTATCTGCTCGCGTGCGCGATCAGCTGGGTGATCTGGCTACCGCTCGTTGCGTTCGCGCGTGGTTGGACGGAGACGCCCGCATCGCCGTATCTCCACCTCGTGGGCGGAATCGGCCCCGCGCTCGCTGCGATCGTCGTGGCCACGCACGCCAGAGACCGATCCCTGCGCCGGCTCGTCGCGCGCGTGCTCCACGTCCCGTGGCGCTGGCTGGTGATCGCAGTGGGCGGACCGATCGCGCTCTACGTCGCTGCCGGACTCGTCGTCAGCCTGGCCGGTGGCGAGGTCCAGTGGTCCGCGATCGGATCGACGCCGGAGTTCCCGGCGCTGGGGATCGCAGCGTTCGTGCTCGCGAACCTCGTGTGCTACGGCGTTGGTGAGGAGCTGGGCTGGCGTGGCTTCGCGTTGCCCCAGCTGCAGCGCTCGATGTCGGCCACGTGCGCGAGCCTGATCATCGGCGTGGCGTGGGCGGCCTGGCACCTTCCGCTGTTCGCGTTCACCGGCATGAGCGCGATGGGTCTCGCCGCGGTGGTCGGGTGGCTGGCATCGATGGTGGCCGGCTCGTTCCTGATGACCTCGCTGTTCAACGAAAGCGGCGGCAGCGTGCTCGCGGTCGCGCTGTTTCACGGCGTGCTCGACGTGCTGATGACCTCGCCGGTCGGCTCGTTGCAGAGCGTGATGGGAGCGCTCGTCACCGTGGCCGGCCTGACGATCCCGTTCCGCTTCGGTCGCGCGGACCTGTCACCGCGCCCGCGCACCGTCGGGTGAACGGGCCCGGGCGGTTTTGCGCCCGAGCCTACGGCTGCCGCTCCCACGTCTGTTCTGGATCCAGTCGCTGGTCAGCCAGGAACGCTCGAGCAGCCGCATTGGCTTGCTCGAACCCGACGACGTGACGGGCAGGATAGTCGCCCTTCTGGCCACCAGCAGTGACGTACACCGTGCCCGAGGCCTGCTCGTTGCTGACCAAGTTCCAGAACGCGCTGTCGTCCAGGGCGGCGCAAACGACGTACTGGCCCGCGCCGCCCCCTATCATCAGATAGCGATCCTGTGCCGCCGAGACCGTGACCTCAGTCCACGCGTCCGCATCTAGTCGACGTATCAGTTCAGTTAGTGCCAGCGGAGTGGGGTCGACAACTTCCCACATCTCGCTGGTGCGCCCCGTCCACCGATCTCCGGACACAATACAAGAGGTCATCACTTGGTCTTGTTTTCCACTCGCTCCGAAGAGACTCATGAAGGCGCGCTTGCGGACGCTCAGATCCCGGCGTGCCGTTCAACGCACCCGCGCGTTCGTCAGTAGGTCGCGCCGAGCGAGGCCATCGCGGACGGGAACAGATCCACCGCGCCGCCCGCGCCCCGCTCACCCGCCCCGGTCCAGCTCCACGCGAATCGCTGGAAGTCGACGGCGAGCCGCGCGAACACGTGAGCGGTGGGGCGCGCCTCGAGGGCAGCGCCGAGATCGACCGCCCAGCGGCGCGCCTCGCCGAATGCCATCTCGGTGGGCTCGCTGCCCCAGAGCACCGGCTCGAACGCCGCGAGCACGTGCGCCACGATCCCGTGGCCGAGCGTCGCGGAGCCGGTCGTTCCGAGGATCAGATAGTTGTAGTCGATGTCGGGCGTCCGCGCGGCGAGGTTGGTCTCGATCGAGAACGCGCGGCGACCGAGGCCCACGCGCGATGCGATCGAGAACCGACCCTGATGGACGAAGTAGTCCGCCGACACCTCCCAGCGCGACATCGAGGTGGCCGCGCTGGCCGCGCCCATCGGCGTGGACATCGCCAGCGTTCGGTCGACCACCGCATCGAGGCACAGCCTGCTCGCCGGCTGGATCCGCGCCGAGAACCCGATCGTGCCGACCGGCGAGGCCTTGTAGCCGGCGACGGTCGCGGGCCCGGGGACGAAGCTTCGCGACGACGCGCCGAGCCCCACCGCGATCCGCAGGCCGAGCACGGGACCCGCTTCCTCGGGCTCGGAGCTCGCGACCACCGCCGCCGGCTCGTCGACCAGCGGCGCGGGCTCTTCGTCGGTCGCCGCGACGGTCGCCGCGATCGTAGGCGCGGGCGCCGCCGCGCGCGGCGGCGTGGGAGCCGCGATCTCCGGCGCGGGCGTAGGCGCAACAGCGAGCTTCGCCGGCTTTGCGAGCTTGCCTGGCTTCGCGGCGAGAGCGAGGACCTCGTCGCTCAAATTCGAGCGCATCACCGCGAAGTCATCGAACCCCAGCGCCCGGTTGCGGAGCGTGATCTCGCTCAGCGATCGCAGCCGGCCATCGGCGGCGTAGACCACGAGGCGCAGCGTCAGCACGCCGTCGTGGTCGATCAGCTCGCCGGCGATCACGCCGTCAACCTCGAGCTTCGCCACGATCTCGCGGCTCGCGCTCGTGTGATGGGTGAGCGCCGCGAGCTGCTTGGCGGGGAGCTGGGCCGGCATGAGCTCGGCGCGCTCGCGAACAGTGGTGAGGATCTCGGTCGAGATCTGCGCGGCTTCCGGATTGCCGTTGCCGAGCACCCCGCCGAACACGACGGCGAGCCAGGGCAGGATCATACCGCGAGCCTCGTCGCCGCCGGCACGATGCTCGAGGTGGTCACGCCGAGGTGACCGTTCGACATCGTGCACATCGCGTAGTGGACGAGCGGCTTGTTGACCGGCCCGCTGACGATCGCTCCATTGAGGGTGAACTGCGCACCGTGCCGCGGGCAGCGGAACTTCATCGAGGACACGCCGCAGATGACGCCCTCGTGCGTGCACGCGGCGCTCAGGGCGTAGACCCCGCCGCCATCGCGCACCACGAAGAACCTCCCGGCCGAGAAGTAGACCGGGGTGTTGAGGGTGAACGCCGTGGGAGCACCGACATCGGTCGGAGCTCCGGTGCAGACCGGGCCGACCGCGGCATCGCCCATGCTGCCATCGGTCACGCCGCCATCGGTCATGGCGGCACCGTCAGCACCGCCGACGTGTGCGTCGCTCGGCTGGGTATCGTCACCACCCCCGAGCGGTCCGGTCTGGATCGCGCCGAGGCCTCCATCGGTGCAACCCGCGAGTAGCAGGCCGCCTGCGAGCGCGCAGAAGTCGCGACGCGAAACTTCGACAAGCCCCCTGGCGCGTCTCATGGCGCGTACTTGAACCTGCGCCCCCGCGGGTGTCGCCGGTCCGCGGCTAACACCGGCTCACCCGGGATGCGCCTCCCCGGCGGCACCGGCACCGTGCCGCCACGGCGGTTTCGGCCGCGCATCACAGCAGATGTTGGTGCAGCCGGCGCCGCGCATCGAGTAGGTTCCCCGCGATGTTGCGCGCCAGGGGACCGATGCGGGCCCTGCTTGTCTGCTGCGGGTTGTTCACGGTCCTGTCCGGGTGTGCCGTGATCGAGAGCCCCTTGGCGCCCCCTCCGAGCATCGGGCTCGACGAGAAGGTGTTCCGCTGCTCGGTCGAACCGGTCCTCGTGCGGCAGTGCAGCTACACCGCCTGCCACGGGATCGCCGGGAGCCCGCTGCGGATCTACTCGCCGGGCAAGCTGCGGGCAGTGAGACCCGCAAGCATCGATGCCGCGATCGCGCCGCTGACCGATGCGGAGCGCCACGCGAACTTCTTGTCGGCGTCGGGATTCCGGTTCGGCGTCGAGGATCCCGCCGACAACCTGCTCGTCCGCAAGCCGCTGGCACCCGTGGAAGGTGGCTACACCCACGAGGGCGGCGCGATCTTCGCCAGCACTGGAGACACCCAGTGGATGACGATCGAGGCCTGGCTCGTCGGAACGGGGAAGTGTCCATGAAGGCCGCTCTCGCGGTCGCGAGCGTGCTGCTGATCGGCGTGCCTGCCGCGCATGCGTTCCCGACCGGGGAGCAGTTCGATCTGGTGCCGATCGACGAGGACGGCGCCGGCGGGATCGCGTTCGATGGCGCGCCGCGCTGGGCCGGCCACACCTGTGCGGTCTGCCATACCGGAGCGCCCGGCCGGATCGGTCTGAAGATCGAGGCCGATCATCCGGAGCTGTTCACCGACGGCTGGAAGCCCAACCAGCAGTATCACCTGCGGGTCGTGCTGGAGCACGCGTGGGCCAACCAGAGCAACCAGGCCGCGCGAGACAGCTGCGGGTTCTCGACGATGCCGTACCGGCCGTGCGATCAGAACGGGTTCGCGCTCGAGCTCGCGGATCCAGCGGGCCGCCCGATCGGCGCGCTCGCACCGTACGTCGGCACGGCGTGCGTCGCTCCGACGATGATGGTCACCGATGCCGACGTGCGGCTGCTTGCCGATCACTCGGCGGTGACCCACAGCGGGGTGCACATGGGACAGACCGCGTGGGACCTGTGCTGGACCGCACCGGCCGCCGGCGCCGGCGTGATCACCGCGTACGTGGCAGCGGTGGATGGCAACGGCGGCGATGGAACCCTCGCGTTTCCGACCGACAGCATCGGTGATGATGTCGCGAGCGGTGCGGTCCCGATCGCCGAGCTCGGGGGCGAGCGGGTCGCACAGTCGGGTGGTTGCTCGGCGAGCCCCGATGCGAGCGGCCTTCCGATCGTGCTGGGCGTGCTGGCCGCGCTCGCGACCCGCCGTCGCCGCCTCGCCTTGTTGCTCGCGATCGGCGCGGCCGGTGGCTGCGTGCACGTCCACGCCCATCAGCGCGCCACGCTCTCGCAGCGCAGCATGAAGTTCTCGCCCGATCCCACCGAGGACGAGCTCGATCTTCACATGCAGCAGTCTCGTGAAGGCGCGGCAGGTGGCTACGGCTCCTCCGGTGGCGGATGCGGCTGCAACTGAGCCTCGCACTCGCGCTCGCGACGGTGTGCGCGGTGCGTAGCGCGGCGGCCGACACCTCGTTCACGTCGAAGCTGCAGGTCTACGCTGACAACGACCACACGCAGGTCATCTCGCCGGTGGTCGACGCACAGGCAGACGTGCATCCGGGCACCACGGTCACGCTCGGGTATCTCGCTGACGCCGTGACCTCTGCATCGGTCGATGTGGTCAGCCAGGCTTCGAGCCGCACGATCCACGACACCCGGCAGCAGGTGTCGGGGTCGGTCTCGCAGGTTCTCGGCTCGCTGACCGTGCGCGGCGGCTACTCGTACTCGCACGAGAATGACTATCAGTCCCACACCCTCGGCATCGGGCTCCAGCAGGATCTGTTCGACAAGAACACGACGCTCGCGCTCGGCTACACGCTCTCGCTCAACGCGGTGGGACGCGCCCACGACGACGTGTTCTCCCGCGACCTGACCGTCAACGGCATCAACGCGTCGTGGACCCAGGTGATCTCGAAGCGCGCGATCACTCAGGTCACCTACGAGCTCGGACATGCCGACGGATTCCAGGCCAGTCCGTACCGCTACGTTCCGGTGCGGATGTCGGTCGACGCGACGCCGGACTATGCCGTGCCGGAGACCGACCCGAACATCCGGTGGCGCCATGCGATCGTGGTGGCCGGCAATCACGCGATCGGCAGCGGCGCGATCCAGGCCGACTACCGGCTGTATCGAGACACCTGGGGGATCACGAGTCACACGATCGGTGCTCGCTACTTCGTGAAGCTGACGCCGGAGCTCGAGCTTCGCCTGCGCCATCGGTTCTACCTGCAGAACGGGGCGAGCTTTTATCGCGCGAGCTACAGCACGACGACCAGCTACATGACGATCGACCGCGAGCTGTCTCCGCTGTGGTCGGAGACCCTCGGCGCGAAGCTCGCCTACGCGATCAACGGTCACGTCGAGGCCGAGGCGAAGGTCGACGTGTTCTATTACAAGTACGCGGACTTTCCCTCGCTCGCGTCACGTCTCGGCACCAACGCCGGCCTCGGTGTGACGCTCACCTATTAGCGTGGCATGCGGTGTGCGCCCCCCAGGTGCCAAGGACCCGCATGTGGAAAGCCTCCTAGCTGATCGGCCAATCGTTGGGACGTGTGATCGACTGGCGATCCACGTAGGAGAACCGATGCGGTGGGGTGTACGTCTTGCGCTCGTGGTCGTAGCGGATCACCGACATGAGGTCGACCGGCTCGTAGGTCTTCGGTCTCACGACCATCACGGGACAGTGCGCCTCGCGAACGATCCGCTCGGAGACCGAGCCCAGGATGAGTCGTTCGAGCCCCGTCGTCCCGTGCGAGCCGACGAACAACAGGTCCGCGCCCACCTCGCGGGCCAGGTTCAAGACCTCGTCGGCGGCATGGCCGATCCGCGCATGTACGAAGAACTGGACCTCGCTGACGCTCGGGCGTCCAGCGAACGCCTGCTTGACGTGGTCGGCGAGCAGCGTCTGGATCTGTTCCGCGTAGTCGTAGTCGACCTTGTGGGTCGCCACGACCGGGAGACCCTTTCGCGAATCGATTGCAGCGATCACGTGCAATACGTGCTGCGGAGCGCGACACGCGACCTCCACGGCCCGCTGTAGCGCGTCCTCGGCGCTCGGCGAAAAGTCATAGGCCACGACGACCTGGATGTGCTGGGGCAGTGAGCTCACGGGAAACCTCCTATGTCGTGTTGTGCATCGGGGATGCCAGCGCGGCGGCCGGGTGCGGCAAGCGGACCGCGCAGGCTCTGCGCGATGGCGGGGTTTCGCGCAGTGAGTGCGCGGCTTAGTTGCGCGGCTGGATCAGCCCACGATCCGAGGCCAGCCGATCGATCAACACTCGCCACCACGCGCGTGGCCAGGCCACCCGGTGGGTCGGGACGTATCCGAGCTCGTTGCTCGCACGCGTTCCGTCGAGGACGCCGCCGAAGTGAAACCGGCGGGCGTTCAGGGTGTAGTGAAACTCGAAGCCAACCATGCGCCGCCGCAGCCGGTACAGCGGCGCCATCACCGGACCTGGGACCGGAATGTCGAGGCGCACGCTCTCGGAGATCGCACGCGACAGCGGCAACGTGTCGACACCAGGGATGTTGAACGGACCGATCGCCGTGCTGCGCGCCGCTGCGACGAAGGCCGCCGCCGCATCCTCGAGCGAGAGCACGTTGATGATCGGATCGAACCCGAGCGGGCGGAAGCAGACGTGGGACCCGAGGTAGTCCCACAGCTGGCTCCCGCTGTTCGGCGCCAGCACCTCGGCGCACCGCAGCACGGCGACGTGGAGCGGGCTGCCGACCTGCGCGCACGCGGTGAGATCCGCCTCGACACGATCCCGGACCCATTGCGGCATCGTCGGATCGAAGTCCAGCGCATCATCCTCCGAGAGGAGGTGCGTGGTGGCGTGCGGGGAGGCGTAGACCTCGGCGAAGCTGCGCAGCACGAAGCGCCGGATCGAGGGGTGCTCCTTGCACGTCGCCAGCAGGGCACGGGTTGCCTCGACATTCTGGAGGTGAACGCGAGGCCCTTCATCGTTGGCATTGCGGTGCTGAGCCGCGTGGATGACGGTATCGATCGCGTGCTGCCGCGCCTCGCCCCAGATCAGATCATGGGCAGGCCGCGTGTGCGTGAGGTCGGCGCAGAGGTAGCGCAACCGGCGATCGTCGACCAGCTGCGGCGGCCGCGCTTCCCCACCAGCCGCCATCACGAACGAGACCTCGGGCAGACCGTGCAGCTGCTCGATGATCGCGAGACCGAGCGGCGTGGACGCGCCGGTGACGAGGACTCTCACCGGAACACTCCGCGCCGCTCTGCGAGCGCAGCCTGGATCAGCCGCGCGACCTCGAGTCGCGCCCGTTCGGCGAGCTGCGCGACCTGCTCGGGATCGTCGGCATCGCCGTGATCCACGTGGATCGCCTCGCCGTAGCGGATCAGATAGCGCGCCGGGAGCGGCACCGGGGATGCGGGAATCGGCAGATAGGGGGAACCGAAGGCGCGGAGGCTCCGGAGCTTTGCCACCACGGGCCAGCTCTCCTCGGCCCCGATGATCGCGGCTGGGATGATCGGCGCACGGTGCCGGATCGCGTGCTCGGCGAAGCCGACGTGCCAGCGCTGCAGCTCGTACCGGAGGCCGAACGGCTTGGCCGGACCGCTGACACCCTCGGGAAAGATCGTGACGAGCTCATCTCGCTCGAGCAACCGGCGCACGTTCGCGGACGTTCCGCTCACCATGCCGACGCGCGCGAACAGGGTGCTGACGAGCGGCAACCGAGGTACGAAGTGGTCCGCGATCGGCCGCGGGATCCGCGGCGTGTGACGGAGAATATCGAGCGAAAGCATCGCCGCATCCACGGGCAGGGCTCCGCCGTGGTTCGCGATCACGATCCCGGGCCCGAACGCCGGGACCCACTCGGCGCCTCGCGACTCCACGCGGAAGTACCTGTCATAGAACGGCGCCGCGACCTGGGCCGCGCGCTCGAGCGAGGGCGGATGCAGGCCGAACACATCGAAGCCATACCCTTCGTCGTGGAACGCTTCTGGTGGGCGGTGCATCTAGGTGATCCGAAGCAAGTGCCGTGCACACTTCGCCACCGGCCGATCGCGCAGTGCTTGCATGACGAGCGATGGACTCCCCGCTGGTGAGCTACGCAAGAGTTGCGGGGTTGCCCGTGCCAACGCCTCCGGTTTCCGTTGGAACGGGCGATGCACAAGGTCGCTGCGTGCGCCTCCGATTTCCGATGATCATCCTCGCCGCAGCACTTGCAGTGGCTCCCCGTCACGTGGCAATGGCTCGCGACCCGGAGGCTCCCGCGCCCGCCCGGTTCGAGCACGACATGATCGTGCGCTTCCACATGCACGAGAACTTCGATCTACTGCGGGCGATCGAGAAGCTGCTGCTGCGTGCCCGGCTCGAGGACGCGAAGGCACTGGCGCAGGCGATCTCCGAGGCACCGGACGAGCCCGGGCTGGGTGCGCTCGCGCCCCACGCCATCCGCGTCCGCGACCTGGCCGCGAACCTGGCGCGCTCTCCGACGATCGACGAGGCCTGCCGTCGCGAGGCCCGACTCGCGGTGGCGTGCGCGGGCTGCCACGTCGAGACCGGCGTGATGCCAGCGTTCAGCTTGCCTCCGTCGAGCCCGCCGGATCGCGACAGCATCGAGGCGCGGATGGCGAGACATCTGTGGGCGACCGACCGGTTGTGGGAGGCGGTCGTCGGCGGTGGCACTGATCCCTGGATCAGCGGTCTCGACGTCCTCTCGGCGACGCCGTTCCCGTTCCGCGCTGCGCTCGACGACCGAGCCCGACTCGCGAAGCAATTGCAGACCCTTGCCGGCACCGCGCGCAAGCGCAGCTCGAAGGATGACCTCGCCGAACGAGGGCGCGTGTACGGCCAGATCCTGACGATCTGCGCGACCTGCCACACCTCTCCGACGGTGACCAAGCTACCGAGCGAGAAGTGACGCGGTGGGCACCATGGCCCTGGCGTTCGCCGGCGCGCTCGTCGGTAGCACCGCGCCCGCGCAGCCCACGCTCGCCGACCGACTGCAGTGCCGCGCGCAGCCCGGGCGCTAGGCAGTCGCTCGCGTCGAGGGCGACGCGAACGTGACGTAGAGATGGACCGGGACCACGAGCGCGCGCGACACGATGCACGCGCGCTCGGCCTCGCGGAGTACCTGCTCGGCTTGCACCTCGTCGCCGCGCTCGGTGTCGAGCTCGACCGCGAGATCGATCGAGGTGAACACCGGCCCGCCCGGCCCCTTGTTCAAGGTGCCGGTGCCGGTCGCCGTCCAGCCGTGAATCCGCAGCGCCGCGCGCTTCGCGTAGGCGGCGAACGTGCTCTGCAGACATGCCAGCGCGGCGCCGACGAGTAGCTCCTCGGGACTCCAGACCTCCTCGTTGCCACCAAACTGCGGAGGTGGTCCCGTCTCGATCGTCGTCCGCAGTGGTGCGGCGAGCTGCCCGTTCGCGAGTGTCACGACGTAGCGGTGAGGGAAGGGTGCGGTCGGCATGCTTCCCGACCCTGCAATGAGCGGTCCGAGCTCACGCTCGCGCACGCCCGACGAGCACCGGGCAGGCAGCGTGGCGCACGACCTTCTCGGCAACCGAGCCGAGGAGCGCGCGGCGGATCCCGGTGCGGCCATGACTGCCCATCACGACGAGATCGAACGTGCCTTGCTCCAGCGCAGCGAGGATCTGCCCGCCCGAACCACCGCGCTGGGTCTGCAAGGTGACGGCCGCGGAGGTCTTCCCCCGCGCCTGGTGGGCCCACTGCTCGAGCAGCTGCGTCGTGCGAGCGTCGATCTCCTCGATGGCGGTCATCAGCGTGGGGTCCTCGCTATAGCGGGCCGGCAGCTCGATCGAGTGAAGCAGCGTGATACCTGCACCACCCGGCGTCACCAGCTCGACGGCCATGTCCAGCGCATGGTGAGAGCTGTCGGAGAAGTCGACCGGGCACAGCACGTTCCTGATCGCCGCGTTCTGGAGTCGCGGGCGCGCGACCAGCACCGAGCATGGCGCGTGCCGAACCACGTTCTCGGCGACCGAGCCCAGCAGCACGCGCTGGAGGCCGGTCCGTCCGTGGGTCCCGATCACGACGAGGTCGTAGGCAGGGTCGTCCCGCAGGGTGCCCACGATGAGATCGTCAGGCCGGCCATTGAGCAGCAGCGACGTCACGTTCGCGACGCCGAGCCCGGAGGCACGGGCCACAGCGGTGGCGAGGCCGAGCTCGGCATCCTGGACCATGTTGTCGACGACCTCCGCCGAGAGCACCCACGACTCGCCCGCGTACGCGAGCGGCGGCACGAACCACGCGTGCGAGATGACGAGCGCAGCGTTCGAGGCCGTGGCGAGCTGGGCCGCCAGCGTGAGCGCCTCCTCGGAGCCGCGCGAGAAGTCGGTGGAGCACAGGATCTTCCGGAAGCTCATGAGCTGACCTGCTGCAAGCCCGTGACCACCCGGAGGTCTCCGCGAACGCGCAAGCCTGGCGCGACGACTCGCAACCACGCAGGACGTGCGCGGAGGTCAGCGCAGCTTTGCTCAGGAGTGCGGCTCGGCCTCGTGATCGACCGGGCCACGCGGAGTGTACGTGTGAACGACGGGATCGAAGATCCACAGCGAGTCGCCATGTCCCGGCGGCCGGTAGAGCAGCGCGCCGGGGAGCAACTGCACGCCGCCCGAGCGCACGACGCCGTCCTCGCGGATCTCCACGATCCCCGCGAACAGCGCATCGACGTCGCCGCCGAACCCGACGCGGTAGATACCGAGCCAGACCTGCTGCTCGCGGCGGCCCCCCGTGGTGAACGCGAGGACCAGGGTCTTCTCGCCGAAGATCGATCCGGCCGCAAGGACCTCGAGCGCATCCGCGCTGCCCACGCAGGGCGTGCCCGCGGTCGATGCGAGCTCGACGCCCTCGTTACTCGTGATCCGGATCCCTCCACGGAACGTGGCGACGATCGACTCACGACCAGCGGCCGGCGAGACATCGGCGATCAACCGAAGTGCAGGCTGTGCATCGGCGGGACACGACAGCACGTCGTCGGTGAGCTCGGCGGATTCGCCGGGCTCGCCCCCCTCGATCACAGCAGCGCTCGAGAATCCGTGCAGCCAGGGAATCGCCGCGGTATCCGCGGTCTGGTGGCCGGAGAGCTGGAGCACGGCGAGCACCGTGAGGAGGGCGGCCTTCATGACGAGGGCCCATCCGAATCGAGCAGCCAGCTGACGATGTCATGACTCGACACCACACCGACGAGACCCTCGTCGGGGGAGACCACCAGCACGTGATGGGTATCCTCGAGGACCATCATCGACGCAGCCTGAGAGACGGTGGCGTACCCGGAGAGCGTGAACGCCAGCGGCATCATCACCTCCTCGGCGCACCGCGCCTGAAGATCCTGCGGAACCGGAAAGCCCTGCCCTACCGAGCTGAAGTTGGCGTCGAGCTGCTCGACGATGTCACTCTTGGTGATGATCCCGACCGGGTGTTGGCGGTCATCGACAACGGGAAGGCAGCCGATGCGGTGCTTCAGCATCAGATGAACGATCACAGCGATGTCGAGGTCCGGGCGCGCGCAGATCAGGTTTCGGCTCATCACCTGGTGAAGGGGCACGGCGGTCGCCGATACGCGTGGGGTGATCGGAGGGCGCTCCACGGGGCCTGCGAGCGGGACCACCTGAGGTACCTGGCTGCGGCCACGATAGATGCTGCAGGTGCGGGTCTCTGGATCGGCGAGCATGGCTACCTCCAACCACACTGCAAGCAATCGGCGCGCCACCCACTGCTACCCGACGCGCACGCTTTCGCGCAAACCCCGCGCCGCTGTGGTGCGGTCAGGCGACTGCTGCGCGCACCTACAGCCGGATCCGCGCGCCGACCGGAGGAACGTCGACCCTTGGAAACTCCGCCGCCGCCACCGCACCCCGGCCTCGATGCGATTCGGACCGACCTCCACGGATCGCCGTATCGCTTCAGTCGACGTCAGGCCGTTAGCACCGAGGATCGGCACGCCGCGCAGTGGTGCACGGCACACGCCAGCGACTGCCAGTCGATTCGCGCAGAAAGCGCGCGCGTGAGCTTCGCGCCGCAGGTGTTGCGCCCGTCGGTGACGATTCACGGCCCGGGGCGCTGGCGCAGTCGATGCAATCGCACGTCTCACCACCATGATGGCCAGGACGGTCCTTGTTCCGCTCGACTTCAGCGAGTGCTCGTTGCGCGCGCTCGATTACGCCTGCTCGCTCTCCGAGAAGCTGGGGGCGACGGTACACGTAGTCACCGCACTCGGAGCCGGGTTGCCCGAGCTCAGCCTCGCGCTCACCGATTCGGTGATCGAATCGATGCGCACCCGCGCCCAGGAGCAGCTGGCGAAGGTCATGAAGGCACGCGAGGGCCTCGCGAAGCTTGGCCGCGGGATCGTCGAGATCGGCGATGCGCGCGACGGCATCCTCCACGCCGCTGTGGAGACCGGCGCGGACCTGATCGTGATCGGCAGTCATGGTCGGCGAGGCGTTACGCGGTTGGTGCTCGGCAGCGTGGCGGAGGACATCGTTCGCCGGGCGCCCTGCCCGGTGCTCGTCGTGCGGATGAAGGAGCCGTCATGAAGCGGATCCTGGTCGCGGTTGATTCGTCCCCGCGCGCGCCCGCCGTCCTCGCGGCCGCGCTACGCATGGCGGAGCTCGCCGATGCCAAGCTCGTGGTGTTCCGCGCGATCGGCATCCCGCCCGAGATGCCGCCGGAGCTGTTCAAGGTCACGGACCTCCGCCTCGAGGACGTGCTCCTCAACAATGCGCACACCGAGCTGGAGCGGCTGCTCGAGGATGTCCCGCGCGAACGGATCGAGAACATCGTCACCGATCTCGCGACGCCCTGGGATGGCATCTGCCGAGCCGCGCGCGAGCACGACGTCGATCTGATCGTCCTCGGATCGCACGGGTACCGCGGTCTCGACAAGATCCTCGGCACCAACGCCGGCAAGGTGGTCAATCACGCGGACCGCAACGTGCTCGTCGTGCGGACGCCCTTGTGAGCCCCGCATTGCAGCTGCGAGCTCGATCACATCGCGCGCATCGTGGCGCTGACCGGCGTCCTGGCGCGGGTAAGACCGCGGTGCTGGAGGTCCTTCAGCCGCAGAGCTGCCGGCACGTGGGGGTGATCCCGGAGGTCGCGAGCATCCTGTGGAAGGGCGGATTTCCCCGCCGGTTCCGCGAACGGGCGCGGTCAACCGACCGGGGCGGCTCGCGCCGGCACGAACACTGCACGAGCCACAGGTATGACGACGTATCCGGTGCACTACTCGATCGAACCGCCGCCGAGGTTCTCGCGGCTACAGCTGCTGATCCGCATCGTCGCGTTCATCGCGATCGGGACCCTCGGGCTCTCGTTCGGTGCGGTATTTGGCTTCCTCTATCTCCTGCTCCCCGCCTATGCGGCAACGCGGTTGTCTGCGCATGCGGATCAGCCAGCGGCCTACGCAGCGCAAGACGGACCGCGCGTGCTCCGGTTGCTTCGCTGGTTTGCCGCGATCAGCGCGTGGACCGGGCTGCTCGCCGAGAACCTCCCTGCGCAGACCCCTGACGAGACGGTCAAGCTCTCGATCGATGGCGCGCCGCGCCCGATGACACCCGGGGGTGCGCTCGTTCGCGTGCTCACCGGCATCCCGAGCGCGCTGGTGCTCGGCTTGCTGTGCTGGATCGGCGTGCTGGTCTGGCTGTGGGCGGCGCTGACGATCCTCGTCGTGGAACGTGTCGGCCCCGGAGCATTCCGCTACCTCGCCGGCCTGCAGCGGTGGAGCATCCGCCTGCTCGCGTATCAGGCAGGACTCGTCGACGAGTATCCGCCGTTCTCGTTCGCCGACGGCCCGAGCATGCTCTCGACGGAACGAGCGATGGCGTGAGGAGCAACCGATGAGTCATACGATGCCTCGGGTTCGCGATCTGATGACCACACAGGTGAAGACGATCCCGCCGGACCTCGACACAGCTGCTGCTCGACAGCTGATGCGATCGGCACCCACGCACCACCTCCTGGTCGTCGAGGGTGGCCATCTCGTCGGGGTGCTGTCGCAGCGCGACCTCGGAGGGAGCCGCGACGAAGCGCTCCCCACGGGACCGGTCTCGCGGGTGATGTGCTCTCGCGTCGTCGTGATCGGTCCCGAGGTCTCGGTGCGCACCGCGGCGACGCTGCTATGCGAGCACGACATCGGGTGTCTGCCGGTCGTCGATGGCAAGCAGCTGACCGGGATCCTGACGACGAACCACGTGCTCGCCTGGATCGCCCGCGACGGTGACTCCCCGGAGTCCGAGCCTCGGCCCAAGAGTCGCAAGCCGCCCGCGCAGAGCATCTGAGCGGGCTCACGTGCTCTCAGCAGGCGGATGCAGGTCCCGATCGCCGCGCGCTGGTGAGCGTGCTCAGTAAGGTGCGGGCGCGCGACGCTGGGCCGATGCCTCGACGTCGTGGGCCGCGCGGCGCTGCAACTCCGGCACGAGCGCGCGGTCGGCCACCGAGATCTCGACGGTGATCCCGTTGGCATCACCGTGGGCATCGACGTGCAGACCAGCGAGATCGAGCGGGCACGATTCCATGTCGGTACGACCGAGCATCATCCAGGCGCGGTGACAGCGCAGGTCCGCCATCAGCGCGTCGGCGGAGCCGGCCTCGACCGAGAGGAACAGGATCACGCCCCGGCGAGGTGATCGCTGGCGCGCGGCCCCCGCGAACCACGCTGCTGCGGGGGAGATGACGCACAGGCGGCGAGAGCGACGATCAAGATGAGGGGGCGCATGACGGCTTCTCCTCGAGGGAGCAGCAACGCCCGTGCCTCGCGGACGCGCGCAGCGTTCGCGAGCACGCCCACGATCGCCCGTCGCTCCGACCACGAGTGCACGTTGCCGGTCAGGGTGACGCTGCCCTCGCTGATCGCCACCTCGATCTGGCCGCTGTCGATCCACACCGTGCAAGACCGTGACACCGATATCGGTCTCGGCGACTCGCGAGTCGAGTCGCAGCTCCTCGAGGACGTCACGCTGGATCTGGGCATCCGTCTTGGGTTCGCGCATGCCCGTTCGTGGTGCATCGCGAATGCCATTTTACTTGCCATCCCCGAACGGATGACAGCCGGCGCATCGCGCTGCCGTGGGCTCGTGGTCAGCGAGCTTGGTGTGGCATGTCATGCAGGTAGCCCGATCGTCGAGCGGCTTCACTTCGTGTCCGCGGTGACAGCTCGCGCACGTCGCGTGCCCTGCCACCTTGTGAAGGCCCGGCCGCGTCGCGGCGGCGTGGCACGTCGTACACGCGGGCACGGCGGCCGGTCCGTTCGGGCCGTGCGGACGGTGGCAGCTCAGGCAATCGACCTTCTTGCCGTGACCGGTGCTCGCCTTGTCGGCGTGACAGCCCGCGCAGGTCGCGCCGGGCTTGCGCTGCCCCGAGTGCGGCTCGTGGCAGCTCGCGCATGTGGCGTGACCCGGCGGTGCCGTTGCGGCCTCGACCTTGTGGCAGCTCATGCACGCGATCGGCGGCTTGGCCGGCGCGTGCGGTCCGCCGGTGTGACAGCCCTCGCAGGCGCGATGGCCGACCCGCGTCTGCGCGACCTTGGCGGCGTGGCAGGTGGTGCACGCAGCGACCGCTTGCTTCGGCTCGTGCGCCGCGCTCGCGTGGCAGGTGATGCACGCCGCATGGCCGGTGCCCGCGGTCGAGCTGACCTTGGCCGCGTGGCAGCTCGCGCACATCGCCGCCGCGAGCACCGGCCTCTTCGCGTGAGGCTGATGGCAATCGAGGCACTTCACGCCCGCATGATGTGACGACCTGGTGTGGCAGCTCTCGCACGCGACGGCCACGAGGCGGGTGGCGAGCCCGTGTACGGGATGACAGCCCGCGCACGCGTGGGCCGCACCGCCTCCGGGAGAAGGCGCGGGATGCGCGACGTTCTGGTTCGCGTGACACGTGGTGCACGCCTTGGCGGCCGCGCCCTCGTGCGGCTGATGACACGAGATGCAGGTGGCGTGCTTCGCAGCGGCGAGCACGGGCTTGTTCGCATGACACGTCGTGCAGTTCGTGACGCTCGCCCTGGTGAACTCGTGCGGCGTGTGGCAGCTCGTGCACTTCGCGTGGCCCGTCGTCAGCGCATGGCCGCTGACCTTCGCGCGGCCCGTCTGCTTCGCATGACAGCTAGCGCACCCGGCATCGGCAGCGAGCGTGGCCTCGTGCATCTGATGGCAATCGAGACACCCGCGCGCGCCGGCGTGCTTGGTCTGCTTGTCGGCATGACAATCGGTGCACGCGCGCGGCGCCAGCGACGGCGTCTCGTGCGCGCGATGGCAATCACTACACGGCTGGTCGGAGTGCGCCCCGACCCCGGGATGCGTTCCCTGCGGATCCTCGTGACAGCGCATGCAGCTGGTCGGGCGGATCGCGGGATCCTTGCCGAAGCCGTGGCAGTCCTGGCAGCGCGGCAGCGGCGTCCTCGCCAGCGGGTCGGCGGGGTGCAGCGTGGCGCGCACGCCAGCGTGGCACTTCTCGCACAGCTCATCCGACGGTGTCCCGAACGCATCGCCATGGCACTCCGCGCATGGCACCTGGTGCTTGCCGACGTGAACGGTGTGACCGGCGCTCTCCCGGACTTCGCGCCACGTGGCGGGTACGTGCTGCGGATCGATCGCGCGTTCGCCGCCACAGGCGATCACGAGCACGAGCCACGCGCAGGCGAGCGCCCACTTCATCGCGCTCCGATCGGATGGCACATCCGGCACGGCATCGTGGACAGCGGCTGCCGGCTCGACCATCCCGGCGGATGGGGATTGCCGCCGACGCCACCGACCGCGTGACAGGTCACGCACAGCTTCTCGCCGGCGCCGCCATGGCACGACGCACACGCGGCGGGATCGCGGCGCGCCTCGCGGCCGTGTCGATTCTCGCTCGCGCTGAGCCCGACCCAGCCAGCCGGATGCGGGCTCCCCGTGGTCTCGCCCGCGACGTTGCGCGCGAGGTGACAGCTCACGCACGTCTCGGGCTGATGGCAGGTCGTGCATGCACCCGGCTGCGCGCGCGCCTCGAGGCTGTGGCGTGCGGTGAAGCCGGCGCGGTGCACGCTCGCCGTCATCGGATCGGCGAACCGCAGCTTGGCGGGGACCGCGGGCGCAGTGACGCCGTGGCACTCGGCGCAGAACGATTCCTTGTGGCAGGTCTGGCACAGGTCGCCCGACGACGCCGCGCGCATCCCGTGCTCGCGCAACCAGTCGCCCTCGTGGGCGAGGTGACTCTGCGGCAGCAACCGATCCTCGCCGAGGTTCTTGTGACACGCGTTGCAGTTGCGCGCATCGCGGGCCGCGTCGTGCGCGTGGCAGTTGAAGCAGCTCGCCATGACGGGACGGATGTTCTGATCGCCCTCGGCGATGCCGGTATGGCAGCGCATGCAGTTGCCCTTGGCTTCCCCGCCGAGGTGCTGCGCATGATCGAACTTGAGGTGCTCGCGCGCCTCGACGATCCGCGCCACGGCATCGACCGGTGCGTGGCAACCGAGGCACGGACGCGTGTCGTGCGGCTTCGCGTGACAGCTGATGCACGACGCGTCATCGGGGATGTGGAGGGACGATCCGCCGCTCTCCATCGTGGTGTGACAGCGCAGGCACGACACACCCGCGACCACGTGCTTGCGATGCGGGAACAACCCGGTCGGTGTGGTCCGGAAGCCGAGCACACCGGCGCACGCCACCAGCACCACCAGCGCGACCGCGCAGGCAGGGCGGATCATGGCGCGTTCCACCGGCGAGCGAGCTGCAGCAGGCCATCCACGCGGTGGCGGTACTCGGGCGAGGCGCTGGCCTCGATCGCGATCGCGGCCTCCCAGTCGCTGTACTTCCAGGCCGCGGAGACCAGACCCCATGGCCACGCAACGCCGCGACCGCGATCGACATCGGGGATCACGAGCTCGAGCTCGGTGGACACCGCGACCGATGGCGTGACCGGCACCCGCGCCGCGAGCCGCGCGCCGCTCCAGGCATCCTCCCCGAGGCCGCTGCGCCGTAGCTCCCCGGTCACCGCTCCAGCGCCGCGATCATCGAGCCGCAGCCGCGCCCGGGCCGTGAGCTCGGGACCGAAGTCGCGGTCGATCCGCAGTGCGGCGACATCCCCGATCAGGTCGAGGCGGGGTGCGGCGCGCCAGGTGAGCACCGCTCCACCGCGCTGCGCCGGCACATCTCCGATCACCGAGAACAGCGAGGTCGCGGGAACCAGGTGAGAGGGCGATCGATGGGTCGCGTAGACCTCGGTCCGCAGCGCACCGCGGCGGTGGCTGGCGGTCAGCCCGACCTCGGCGATGCCCTCGCCGATCAGATCGTACGCCGCGCGCGCCCCCACGTCGCTGCGGCTCGTGAGCTCCGCACCGACATCGACGCCGAGCTCCTCGCTCGCGCGAATGCCGCGATCGCGGCGCTGTTGATAGGCGATTCCGACCGAGCCGCTCTCGCCGAGCCGCCGCGCGAGCCGGCCGCCCGCGACCCAGTCCCACGCCCGTCCGGTTCCGAGCCCGAGCACGACGGGCACGCCGGTGACCGCCTCGGCATCGAGCCGGTACGGTAGCCGCACGCGCACCGAGCCGCCATCGACGTGAAGTGGGCGCAGCGCGCCGAGGCTCGAGACGAACCGGCCGACGCGGCCCAAGAGCTTGCCATCCCGCGAACGTGCGCGCACCGCGATCACGAGGACATCCCCCGAGACCTCGTCGCCGGGCGTTCGCGCGCCGGCCATCCACACCACCGCCTCGGCCGACACCTGCTCGCGCACCGAGCCATCCGCATTCAGCACGAGCAGGCCCGCCGGCGAGGCCGTGGTCGCGAGCGCATCACCACGCAGGCGGATCGGATCCGCGACGGCCACGGAGCTCGCACCGGCCAGGATCGCGGCGATCGCGCCGAGCTTCATGTCGGTTCCTTCGAAGCCCCGGCCTCGTTCCGCGCGCGAACCTTCGCACGCAGATCTCGGATCACGACGTAGACGTAGCCGCCGAGCGCGAGGGTCCCGAGCCCCTGCCCCACCGTCATCGCGAGCATCACCGGCAGCGGCGTCGGCTCAAGCATCGACCACACCATGAAGCCGAGGGCGGCAAGCGTCGTCACGGCCGAGATCTGGAGGATGCGCATCGAGCTCATCGCATCCCCGCCTTCTCGCGCTTCGCGGCCTTGCTGAACGGATGCGCCGGACCGTGGCAGCCTTCACTCGCGCACGACAGCGTCCCTGCCCGGATCCGATCGATCGTGCTCGTGTGATCGCCGATCGTGCTCCACAGCGGGTTCTCGGTCGAGTGGCAGTGGATGCACGTGGAGTTCGGGAATGGCTTGCGGATCTCGATCTCCTCGAGGAACTGCTTCACCGGCGTGTTCCGGTAGTTGAGCGTGTACTCGTAGACGTGACGCAGGCCGCCGAGCTTGGTCACGAGCGTCCCGTACATGCCGTAGTCGGCGTGGCAGGTGTAGCAATTCCGATCGCCGAACGACTCGTTGCGCGCGTGGCGAGCCGCGAGCGACAGGCTCTTGCGATCATCGGAGTCGTCACTGTATGGCGTCATCACGTGGCACGAGCCGCAGAAGCTTCGCTCCGTGGTGGCGTGGAACCCGGCGACGTTGCCATTCGCCGCGGTCATCAGCGGAAACACACCGATGCCGAGCAGCAGGATGATCTTGGTCGCGCCGTTAAGCGCGGGCCGTTTCACGAGGAACCACAGCAGCAGCAGCGCCGCGATCCCGCTGGTGACGAGCGCGAGGATCAGGAAGGGATCAGAAGACATCGACGTCTCCATCGAGGTGCTCTGTCATCCCGTTGACGAACAGGATCGACCCCTGTGGTGTGACCGAACGCGGGTGACAGCTCGCACACTGCGTGATCGGCATGCCGGGCGTGTGACTCGCCGGCGGGATCCCGTGACAGCTTCCGCACGTCACCTGACCACTCGAGGTCCACACCGGGCGCGCCACGCCGTGACACCACGCGGTCGTGCAGGTCGCGCTCGCGTGATCCCAGCCGAGGCTCGGCTCGACCTCGGCGGGAAGTGCCGAATCGATGTGGCCGGGCGCGGTCACGGTAGCCGGGACCTGATGACAGGTCGCGCACGCGATCGGTCCACGCAGGCCCGAGGCCTGGAGATGGGCCTGATGCGCGCCCACGCCGATCGACGTCGTGAACTGGTTGCCCGCGAGGTCTCGGGGCGGTGCCGGCGAGGTCGCGCTGCCGTGACAACCACTGCATCCCGCGCCGCCCTGCCCGATCTGGACGATGCCATCGACGTGCGGCGCGCCGGCGGGATGGCAGCTCGCGCATTCGCTCTGCGCGTGACTCGGCGGAGGCTTGCCGTGACAGCCGGTGCAGCCGCCCGCGGGCGTGGCATCGGTCCACTGCGGTGAGGTCATCAGACCGCCGCCGTCACGCAGCGCAGCTCCGTGGCAGTAGACGTTCGTGCAACGCTCGCCATCAAAGCTCGCCGGACCAGCGCGATCCGCCGGTGCCAGCGTCGCATTCGCGAGCGCGCCGAACGTGACCTCGGCGGGCGCCGGGTCAGTCTTGCCATCGCGCAGGATGTGCCCTTCGGCGTCCCAGGTGGCGGGCACGACGTGGCACTCGGCGCACGCGAGCTTGCCGGTGATGCGATGTACCATATGGGCATTCGTCGTCGGTCCATCGCGGTGACAGGTCACGCATGCGGTGGGCCCCTGGCGGTGGCAGCCGAGGCACGAGACCTTGGCCTTGCCGCCATCGAGGTTGTCGCCGTGGCAGGTCGCACACAGCGTGAAGCTGTAGTCGTGCCGTGCGAGCTCCTTGCCATGGAACGCGTCGCTCGCAGGATCGAGGATGCCCACCGGATGGACGCTCACCGCCGAGCTACCGGCATCGGGGCGATCGCGCTCCGCGGCACATCCTGCGACCACAGCGATCATGATGATCCACCTCACGGCATGCCGTGGAACTTCGCGACGTCCCACTGCTTGCCGTTGCCGTGGCAGGTCGCACACGACTCCGCGCCGAGCATGGTGGTGTTGACGAGCGCGTGCGCCGCCGCGTCGGGCGCATCGTGGCAGCTGGTGCAGACGGAGGTCTGCGGCGCGATCTTGGTGGTCTGCGTCACCGTCCAGAACGGACTGTCACAATAGCTGTTGGTGTCGTTGCCCGCGGGTTCGGTGCAGGTCAGCTCGAGCGCGGTGCTCGGTGCATACGCGGTGGACCGGTTCATCGGCAGCGTCCAGTTGTTCGAGGTGTGGCACGCCGCGCAGTCGGTGAGCGCGCGCGGATAGCGGGTCTCGCCGAAGTTGATCGGAGTGCCAGCAGGGTTCGCCACCGTCGGCACCGGGTTTCCGCCGAGGATGTATGGCTGGACCAGATCCTCGCCGCGGTGGATCTTGTGGATCATCACGCGGAGGTCGACCGACTCGGCATGCACGACCGAGCCCTCGAACCGGGCGATCCGCTCGTCGTTGGCCTTGCTCGTGTTGTGGCAGGTGACGCAGTAGTTCGGGTTCTTGCGGAAGCCGCCGTGAGCCGCGAGATCGTAGTGGCAGGTGTTGCACTTCGCCGCGTCGACGATCTGGCGGCGCGGGACCACGGTGGCATCCGTCACCGCGAACGGGATCACTGGCGAGAACGCGGCGTAGCGCGGCCCGGTGGTGACCGGCTGCAAGAAGCCCTCGAGCCCGACCTCGTAGCTACCGGTCGCGGTCGGCGGGATGGCCGCGGCCGTGGGGAACGCGTAGTCGAACACGCCATTCGCCGCGTCGACCGCGGTCAACGTACCGGTCGCGCCCGCGCCCTGGATCGTGGCCTGCCAGTACTTCGCGATATCCGTGGTCGGTCCTGCGAGCGTGGCGGTCAACCGGGTCAGCGGTGCGGCGACCAGATCGCGCGGGGCGCCGTCGACGAGCGCGCGAAGCCGCAGCACCGGCGTCTGTCCCGGACCGGTCGCGGTGATCGACTGCAGCTCGAGCGCCACCGTGGGTGCGCCCGCCGCGAGCAGGCCCGTGTAGTGCTTGTCGCGCACGCCGGCGAGCCCACCGCTCGACGGATGACACACGTTGCACGGCGTTCCCGGCGCCTGCGCGCCGCCGCTGTGCAGGACCTTCCCGGCGGGAACCGGCTGGCTGAACGAGATGTTGTCGTGGCACGAGATGCACGCGTCCATCGTCGGCGCCGTGCTCCACCGATCGGCCTGCGCTCCGGCGTGGCATGACTCGCAGCGCGCGATGTTCTGCGGGAACGCGACGGTGGAATAGTCGTTGATGCTGCCGGCGTACCCGATCACCCGGTACGGCGTACCCGCGATCACGCTCGGCAGCCGTTCACCGCGATGGATCTTGTGCAGCATGACCTTGAAGTCGACGGTGTTGCCGGTATCCGGATCGCTCGACTGCGGCTGATGGCACATCACGCACTGCTTCGGGCTCGTCCAGCGGCCGCCGTGCGCGCGGATCGACGTGCCATGGCACGAGGTGCAGGTCTGATCGGTGACCAGCTCGCGCGCCTTCACGGTTCCGCCGTCGGGCCGTGCCGAAGCGGTCTCGCGGTCGAACGCCGGGGCGCCCTCGAACGTCCGCGTGGCGAACGCGGCGACCGTCTGCGTCTTCGCGGGATCGAGCCCGGTCAGCGGAGCGGCGAGCTTGTAGCGGTAGGTTCCCTTCGTGACATCGACGACCTCGTAGTTCGCCTCGACGGTCTCGGTGGTCGCCTGGGTCGCGGTCATGCTCGTGATCGGGCTGGTGACCTGGCGCGTGGTGTACGCGGTGTACGGGCCCGCCGAGCCATCTGCGTTGTCGGCGAGCTGCGCGACCACGAAGCCGAGGTCGACCTTGCCGGCGGTCAAGTGACCGCTGCGGTCGAGCGGCGCGCCCTGCGCATCCTTCAACGAGAACGCGATCGTGGCTCCGGTCGCATCGATCGCGAAGCTCGTGATCGTGAGATCGATGCCGCTGCCGACCACCCACGGCGCCGGATCAGCGGGCTTCCCTGGATCTCCCGGTTCCCCCGGCATCCCGTTCGAGCCCGCGTCGCCGTTGATTCCGGACGGTCCCGGCGGACCTGCGGGTCCTTCGCACGCCGCCAGTACCAGCAGGATCAGAACGATGCGCATCGGAGTGCTCCTACCCAAGACCCGTGCCGCTGCCAGCGCCTCGATGAAGCGGGGTCCGCGCAGATGCTGCGGTTGCAGGCGCAACCGCGAACCGTTTGCGCGCCTCGAGATCGGCGCTCACCGTCCCACGAGTCCGCACATGTTCCGGATTGCGACAGTGTTACGCAGCGCTCAGCGCGCGTGGACCTCGCCGATCGCGGCGACCCGACCTGGGCCGTGACAGATCAAGCACTGCTCCTGCGGCGCTCCCGGGGCGAGCACCACCGAGCGTGGCGCGTAGAACCGGCCGCCGTTGGCCTTCATGTGATCGACCGCAGCGCTCGTGTCATGGCACGACACGCACGCGGAGGTGATCGGTGACAGCACCAGCGTGGTGTCCGCGGCCGGAGTCGCGACGCCGGTGGCGGCGTTGTACCCGAACCCGGCGCCGTAGTCGAAGACGCCATTCGCGACCACGTACGGCGACACCGTGTAGTACGTCGAGTTGGTCAGCGGATTCGAATCGAGCCTGCCGGCAGCCGCGGTGGTCAGCTCCATGTTCGTGACCGACGCCAGGTTCGCGGCGTTGGTGAAGTCGTAGGTGTTCGGCACGTGGCAGGTGGTGCAGGTGTTGAGCGTGCCAGGGAACTCGACCTCGTCGTAGCCCGGGCCCACCGCGGCCGCGTGCCAGGTGTACGGGATCACCCGCTTGCGACCACCGTGGATCGCATGGATGAAGTACTTCGAGCTCGCCGCCCAGCCGGAGCTGGTGCGATTCGGGTTGTGACAGAACGAGCAGGTCGGCCCGTCGTTGCGCTGACCGGCGTGGAACGTCGGCGAGACGCCGAGCGTACCGTGGCAGTTCTTGCACTTCGCGTTGTCGACGATGGCGCGCCGGCCGG
>JAYUVX010000236.1:0-14173 GCA_043753855.1 Myxococcales bacterium
ACCGTCACACCGTCGTCACAGTGCCCATGCTAAGGCTTGATCATGCTTGTACTGGTCATCGAAGACGAGGTCGACCTCGCAACGACGGTCGAGTACAACCTGCGCGCCGACGGGTTCCAGGTGCGGCTCGCCCACAGCGGCCGGCAAGGGCTGGCGAGCGCCACGGCGGATCCACTCCCCGATCTGATCGTCCTTGATCTGATGCTTCCGGACCTGTCGGGGACCGAGATCTGCCGGCGCCTGCGCGATCAGGAGCGGACCAAGGACATCCCGGTGATCATGTGCACCGCGAAGGGCGAGGAGATCGATCGCGTCGTCGGCTTCGAGGTCGGCGCCGATGACTACGTGGTCAAGCCATTCAGCGTACGCGAGCTCGTACTGCGGATCCGCGCCCTGCTCCGCCGCGCGAACCGGATCGAGGGTGAGCCGTCGCTGATCCGATTCGGCCGGCTCAAGATCGATCGGGATGCGCATCGCGCATGGGTCGATGATGTGGAGATCGGACTCACCGCCCTCGAGTTCCGGTTGCTGCACGCGTTCGTGTCGCGTCGTGGTCGCGTGCAGACCCGCGATGCCTTGCTGTCGGATGTGTGGGGCATCGAGGCCGAGGTCACCACGCGCACCGTCGATACCCACGTCAAGCGGCTCCGCGAGAAGCTCGGCGATGCCGGCATGTACATCGAGACGCTCCGCGGCGTCGGTTATCGGTTCAAGGACCAGCCCGACGAGGCCACCGCTTGATTCAAGCGGTACGATCGCGGTTGATCCTCCTCGCGATCGTGCTCGCTATCGGCGTCCCTACGCTCGCCTACGTGATCGGCGAGCAGGGTGTAACCCTCACCGGGGGTGAGCAGACGTTGGCCGTCGGGCTCGGCGCGTTTCTGCTCGTGATCGTCAGTGGGCTCGTCACGCTGGCACTCGTGCGTCGCTCGATGCGCGGGCTTGCCCAGCAAGCACGCAACGTGGTGCGCGATACCAGCCGTCGGGTCACGCTGCTCGAGGCCCCCCCCGGGGACGAGCTGCGCGAGATCGCGGACTGGGTGAACTTTTTGGCCGATGATGCGGAGCGCAGTCACCAGGCACTCGCCCGCGAGCGCGTGCTGCTGTCGTCGGTGGCCGAGGGGCTCACGCAGGGCGTGATCGCGGTCGATGGCGAGCACCGGATCGAGCTGCTCAACGATGCTGCGCGCAAGATGCTGGGCGTCACCAGCACGCCGGTCGGCGAGCCGCTGATCGAGTTCGTCCGCGTGCCGCAGGTGTTCGAGCTGGTCGACGGTAACGAGGCCGCAACCGTCGAGGTGCAGCTGCCGAACGGCCCGCGCACCCTGATCCGCGTCGCGAATCGCTGGGGCGGTGATGGCCGCGTGCTGCTGCTCGAGGACGTCACGACCATGCGCAGGCTCGAGACCGTGCGCCGCGATTTCGTGGCCAACGTCTCGCACGAGCTGCGCACGCCGGTCGCCGTGATCCGCGCCAATGCGGAGACCTTGATCGCCGGCGCCAGCCATGATCCCGTGATGGGCCCGAAGCTGATCGACGGGCTGCACCGCAACGCCGAGCGGCTCGCGCGCATCCTCGCCGACCTGCTCGATCTGTCGCGGCTCGATGCCGGGCAGTACCGCATGGAGCTATCGCGCGTCGCCGTCAAGGCGATCACCGAGCAGTCATTGACCGCCGTCGAGCCGCAGGCCGCAGCGCGCGAGGTCACGATCGACGTGCAGGTTCCGGGCGACCTGCTGGTCAAGGCAGATCCCAAGGCCCTCGATCAGATCTTCGTCAATTTGATCGATAATGCGGTCAAGTACACCCGCCCCAAGGGCCACGTGTGGGTCGCGGCACGCGCCGACGATCGGCACGTCCGGATCGAGGTTCGGGACGACGGCCCGGGGATCGCCGACAAGCATCGAGAGCGCGTCTTCGAGCGGTTCTACCGGGCCGATCCGAGCCGCTCGCGCGAGGCCGGAGGTACCGGCCTGGGTCTCTCGATCGTCAAGCATCTGGCAGAGAGCATGGGCGGCGCCGTCGGTGTCGAGCCCAACACACCGAATGGGAGTATCTTCTGGCTGAAGCTCCCGAGGAGCAGCGCACCATGACCACCGCACTGACCAGCAAGACCTTCGATCAAGAGCTGCGCACCCTGCGCGAGAAGCTAGCCACCATGGGCACCCGTGCCGAGGAGCAGATCACGCTGGCGATGAGGGCGCTCGGTGACCGCGATGACGAGCTCGCGCGTCACGTGATCAAGGCAGACGAGACCATCGACCGCGACGAGAACGAGATCGACGAGCTCGCGCTCCAGATCCTCGCGACCCGGCAGCCGGTGGCCTCCGATCTGCGGTTCATCACGATGTCGCTGAAGTTCGTCGTCGATGTCGAGCGCATCGGGGATCTCGCCACCGGGATCGCGAAGCGCGCGCTCGAGCTCAACCGGCTGCCGGCGCTCGAATCCAAGGTGGATCTCGGTCGCCTGGCCACGCTTGCTCAGAGGAACCTCCACGCCGCGCTCGACGCGTTCGTCAAGAAGGACGCGGACGCAGCGACCTCGGTGATCAACGCAGACATCGAGATCGACAAGCTCAATGCGAGCCTGTTCGCGGAGCTGATCGCGCACGTCGCCACCGACCCCGCCACGGTGACCCGGGTACTCCCGCTGACCAGCGTCTGCCGGTACCTCGAGCGGATCGGCGACCACGTCAAGAACCTCGCGGAGGAGGTCGTGTACATGGTGCGTGCCACCGATGTGCGCCACCGCTCGCTCCCCCGTCCGGCAAACTGAAAACGGTCACACAGCCGTCACACACCGTCCGCAAAACCGTCACCAGCGGTTCCTAAGGTGACGTCATGTACAAGACGCTTATCGTCACTGCGCTTGGCCTCCTCGGTGCGTGCGGAAAAGGCAAGGATAGCGGCAGCGGCAGCGGCAGCGGCAGCGGCAGCGCCGGCGCCAGCACCCAGCCGACCACGGGGACCACCGGGACGTCTGACGCCACCACGCTGAACGCCAGCGGTTCCACGTTCCAGAAGGCGTTCCAGGAGGTCGCGATCGAGGGGTTCACCAAGACGAACCCGAAGATCAAGATCAACTACGGCGCAGGCGGCTCGGGTAAGGGCCGCCAGGACTTCGCGGACCAGGTCGTCGACTACGCGTGCTCCGACGCTCCGTACAAGGACGCCGACAAGGCCAAGGTCAAGGGCGGCGACTTCCTCTACTTCCCGAACGTGCTCGGTGCGATCACGGTGAGCTTCAACGTCGAGGGCGTCACGAAGCTGAACCTCGCCCCCGAAACGCTGGCGAAGATCTTCCAGCGCGACATCAAGAAGTGGAACGACCCGGCGATCGCAGCCGACAACAAGGACGTCAAGCTCCCCGACGCGGACATCGTCGTCGCGCATCGCTCGGATGGCTCGGGCACCACCGAGAACTTCACGAAGTTCCTCGATGGCGCATCCGGCGGCGTGTGGAAGCTCAAGGCCGGATCCACCGTCGAATGGCCCGCGGACACCCAGGCTGGCAACGGGAACGCAGGCGTCGCCCAGATCGTAAAGTCCACGAAGGGCGCGATCGGCTACGTCGACCTCTCCGATGCCAAGGCGACGGGCCTCACGTATGCGAGCATCAAGAACCAGGGCGGCAAGTTCGTCGAGCCCACCGCCGCGGCGGTGTCGGCGGCCGGCGAAGGCATCGAGGTCAAGGACGACCTGACGTTCAGCGCGCTGAATGCCAAGGGCGATGCGGCGTATCCGATCACCGCGCAGGCGTGGTGCATGCTCTACACGAAGCCGAAGACGAACGGTGCCGCGCTGAAGGCCTACTTCACGTACATGCTCACCGATGGGCAGAAGCTGCTCGCCGAGATCGACTTCGCTCCGATCCCGAAGTCGCTCCAGGACAAGGCACTCGCCCAGCTCGAGAAGGTGGTGGTCCAGTAACCGATGCTCGATCTCCGTGGCAAGGCGGCGACCGGTGACCGCGCGTTCCGCTGGATCGCGTTCGGTGCGGCCGCACTCGTCTTGCTGATGCTCGGGCTGATCGCGCTGGTGATGACCAGCCGCGCGCTGCCCGTGCTCTCGGAGATGGGCCTCGACTTCTTCACGTCGACCCGGTGGTCGCCGCCGGACGGCCTGTTCGGTGCGCTGCCGTTCATCTGGGGCACGCTCTACACCGCAACGATCGCGCTCGCGATCGCTGTGCCGGTCAGCCTCGGCGTCGCGCTGTTCGTGACCCAGGTGGCGCCGCGATGGCTGAAGAAGCCGATGGTGTACCTGATCGACCTGCTCGCCGTAGTGCCCAGCGTGGTGTTCGGCCTGTGGGGCGTGCTGGTGCTCTCGCAGCACTTCGGCCTCGGCCGATCATTTTTGACGGCCGGCATCATCCTCGCGGTGATGATCACGCCGATCATCACGTCGCTCGCGCGCGAGGTCATCGAGACCACGCCACCGTCCGACAAGGAGGCCGCGCTCGCGCTCGGTGCAACGCGGTGGGAGATGATCACGGCGGCGGTGTTGCCGCACAGCAAGGGCGGCCTGGTGGGCGCCGTGATGCTCGGCCTCGGCCGTGCGATGGGCGAGACGATCGCGGCAGCGCTGGTGATCGGCTCCGCACTCGGCCAGATCACCGTGAACCCGTTCGCGCCCGGCAACTCGATGCCCGCGGTGATCGCCAACGAGTGGGGCGAGGCCGGCGAGCTGCACAAGTCGGCGTTGATCGCGCTTGCTGTCACGCTGTTCATCATCACGATCATCGTCAACCTGGTCGCCACCGCGATCGTGCAGCGCTCGACCCAGCGCAGCGGAGGCAAGAGCGCATGAGGTATCCGGTCGTCGGGCACCTTTCGCTGGACCTGCGGAGTCGTCGCAGCTGGCGCTCGACCAAGAGCGAGCTGATGACGATCCTGATGCTGCTCGCGGTCATCGCCGTGCTGATCCCGCTGGTCGCGGTGCTGTGGTCGGTCATCTCGCGCGGTGCCGGCGTGATGCTCCGCGGATTCCCGGCGTTCTTCACCGCCGAGATCCCGATGGTGTCGCGGCGCGCCGGCCCCGGCATGGGCCCCGCGATCGTCGGGACGTTGCTGGCGACCGGTGGCGCGACGCTGATCGCGGTACCGCTCGGGATCCTCGGCGCAGTGTTTCTGCACGAGTACGGCGGTATCTCGAAGTTCGCCAAGCTGGTCCGGTTCATGACCACGGTGATGACCGGCGTGCCCTCGATCGTGATGGGCCTGTTCATCTACCTGACCTGGACCATGCACTTCGGGTACTCGGCGTTCGGCGGCGCGCTCGCCCTCGCCTGCCTGATGCTGCCGGTCGTGATCGTCTCGACGGAACAGATGCTCCGGCTGGTCCCACCAAACCTGCGCGAGGCGGCCTACGCGCTCGGTACGTCGAAGAGCCGCACGATCCTCACGGTGGTGCTGCCCGCCGCGCTTCCCGGCATCGTTTCGGGCTCGCTGCTCGCTGTAGCGCGTGCCGCTGGTGAGACGGCTCCGCTGCTGTTCGCCGTGGGTGCCGCGACTGCCTACAACCCGCATCTGTTCGAGCAGGCGAACACCTCGCTCTCGTTGCAGATCTTCAGCAATGCCACCTCCTCGTTCGTCGCGGCCCAGGACCGCGCGTGGGGCGCAGCCCTGACGCTGATGATCCTGACCTTCGGTGTGACCTTGATCGCTCGTACGTTCACCGCGAGGTTCGCGCTCAAGCGCTGATCATGCCCGAGGAGGATCCCATGCTCGTCGAGACCACCCGCCCGAGTCGATCCGCGCTTCCCGGTTCGCGGATCCGGATCGATCGCAAGTCCGTGCCGAACCTCGACGAGAGCGAGGTCGTGTTCGACGTCGACGGCGTCGAGGTGTTCTACGGCCAGTTCCGCGCCGTGCGGAACGTCTCGATGAAGATCTACAAGAACCAGATCACCGCCTTCATCGGACCATCGGGCTGCGGCAAGACGACGATGCTGCGCGCGTTCAACCGCATGCACGACGTGATTCCCGGTGCGAGGGTTGCAGGCAAGCTGTCCTACCACGGCCTCGATCTCTACGCGCCCGAGGTCTCGGCGACCGAGGTGCGGCGCCGGATCGGCATGGTGTTTCAGAAGCCGAACCCGTTTCCGAAGAGCATCTACGACAACATCTCGTTCGGCCCGCGCGTCAACGGAGTGTCGGGCAAGGCCGATCTCGATGTGATCGTCGAGCGCTCGCTGCGCGCCGCGGCGCTGTGGGACGAGGTCAAGGATCGGCTCCGCCACTCGGCACTCGGCCTCTCCGGCGGCCAGCAGCAGCGGTTGTGCATCGCACGCACGATCGCCGTGGAGCCCGAGGTGGTCCTGATGGACGAGCCCTGCAGCGCGCTCGACCCGATCGCCACCGCTCGCATCGAGGAGCTCATGCGCGAGCTGAAGAACCAGTTCACGATCGTGATCGTCACGCATAACATGCAGCAAGCGGCGCGAGTCAGCGACCGCACCGCGTTCTTCACCGCCGAGCTCGACTCCAAGAACGACCAGCGTACCGGCATCCTGGTCGAGTACGACGTCACCGCGAAGATGTTCTCGAACCCGTCCGACGAGCGGACCGAGAACTACATCACCGGTCGCTTCGGCTGATCGCAAGGCTCCTGCCCCGTCTACGAGCAGGCAACGAAGGGTCGGCTGCCTGGATCGACCGCGCGTGATCGTGCTGACCGATGGAGCTGCGAACGTCGGTGCGCAGGGCCACGACCGGTTGCTGCGGACCATCGGGAGCCGCGCAAAGGCAGGCGTGTTCCTGTCGACCGTGGGGTTTGGCATGGGGAACTACAAGGACCATGCGATGGAGCAGCTCGCCGACAAGGGCAACGGTCCGAGCCTGTACAACGACTCGCTGGCGGCAGCGAAGCGCGTGTTCGCGGATCCGCTGGAGCTCCACGCTCCAGGTGGTCGCGAAGGACGTCAAGCTGCAGGTCGACGTCGAGGCCCAGCGGGTCGCGAAGTATCGGCTCCTCGGCTACGAGAATCGCGACGTCAAGGACGAGCAGTTCCGCGACGCGTGTCGATGCTGGCGAGGTCGGCGCGGGCCACCAGGTCACCGCGCTCTACGAGCTCGAGCTGGCGGCCTCGAGCCGGATGTCGCGGGCGCCGCTCGCATGATCCGGATCCGCCACAGGCCACCCGAGGCCAACGACGGCAGCAAGGCGGCCGAGGCGGTTCGCGATGGCCTCGGCGTCGAGCTTCGACGCGGCCTCGGCCGACCTGCGGTTCGCGTTCGCGGTGGCAGCGTTTGCCGACGTGCTGCGCGGGTCCGACGAGGCCAAGGGCTGGTCCCTCGAGCGGCTCGCGCAGCTCGCTCGCGAGGCCGCAGGCAGCGACCCGGATCGAGCCGAGCTGGTCTCGCTGATCGAGCGCGCCCGGTCTCTACGCCGGACGCCGGCCACCGTCGCGCGATAGACTTCGACAGAGTGGAGCGCGCGCCCAACACTCTCGGCGATGCGCCACGGACCGCGCGGATCGCCCGCGCCCTCGCCTCGCCGCTCGGCGTCCTGATCCTGCTGCCGCTGCTCGTGATCGGTGTGGGCATCGTGGTGATGCTGCTCGGGCGGCGGGCCACCCGCGACGCGAGCGACTCGATGGCGAGGCGGCAGCTATCGTCGCAGGCCTCGGACGTCCAGCACGAGGTCGCGTTCGCGCTCGACCAGGCAGCTCCGATGCTGTCGCGATTGCGCGCACTCGCGGATCCCACGCTGCCGATCGCCGAGGTCGCGCCGCGGATGCACGACCTGATGATCGGGCGTCCCGGCGTGGCGAACGTCAGCATCGGATTTCCGAGCGGACTGATGCGCGGCACGTTCGTGACCGAGGGCGAGATCCAGCTCAACGAGAGCGTGATCGACGGAGATCACACCAACCGCACCAACTTCCAGATCGTCTCGGGTGGCGTGCGCCCCGTGGAGACCAAGGTCACCGACTACGACGTGCGCAAGCGGCCACACTACCTGCTCGCCGTGCAGACCCACGCGCGGGCGTGGACTGCGCCGCGGGTGTACTTCTCGTCGAAGACCACTGGCATCACCTGCGCCGAGCCAATCTATGCGGCGGATGGTTCGCTGCAGGCGGTGGCGACCGTGGACTTCGATGTCGGTGCGCTGTCGCAGTTCATCGTGCGGGCGCCGCTCGAGGGAGCTCGCGCCGTGGTGTTCGCCGGTGATGGAACGATCCTCGCGTTCCCATCCGCGCCGGTCCCCGCGGCCGCGACCCGGGAAGGCCGGCTGCTCCGCCACTCCGACTATCAGGATGCCGCGCTCGACGCGCTGTTCGCCGAGACCGGGACGACAGCCGTGCGCAGTCAGCGGTTCTTCGAGCTGGCGTCGAGCGACGGCGCGTACCTGGCATCGGTAGCACCGCTGGGTGGCGAACGGGCCGGGATCGAGGCCCCACTCGACTGGTATCTCGCCGCGCTGGTCCCCGACCGCACGCTGCTCGGCCCGACCAAGCGGCTCGAGAAGCAGAGCCTGCTCGCTTCGGGCGCGGCGCTGCTGATCGCGTTCGGCGTGGCCGTGATATTTGCGTGGAACCTGGTGCGGATGCGCCGTGCGGTGAGCTCGGCGCGCGAGCGTGCGCGCAAGGCGGAGGCGAAGATCGTCGAGATGGGTGCGTATCGGCTGGTCTCGCGGCTCGGCATCGGCGGCATGGGCGAGGTCTGGCGCGCGGAGCATCGGCTGCTGGCACGCCACGCCGCGGTGAAGCTGGTGAGCCCCGACGCCCTCGCTGATCCCCTCCATCGCGCCAAGGCGAAGGAGCGGTTCCGTCGCGAGGCACAGACCCTGGCCTCGATGCGCTCGCGCCACACGATCGCGCTGTTCGACTACGGGATCGCAGACGACGGCACGTTCTTCTACGTGATGGAGCTGCTCGATGGCCTCGATCTCGAGCGGCTAGTCCGCGACTTCGGTGCGCAGCCCGCCGGGCGCGTGATCCAGATCCTGGTGCACGCGTGCCAGTCGCTCGCCGAGGCCCACGATGCAGGCTTGCTCCACCGCGACATCAAGCCGGCGAACATCTACCTCAGCCGCGCCGCCGACGAGGTCGATATCGCCAAGGTGCTCGACTTCGGTATCGTCCACGCGATCTCGGACCCGATCGCCGATCCGATCGACATGGTCTCGCTGCCGTCGCTGATGTCGACGGAGCTCATCCTGCAACGTACGTCGAAGCTGACGCAGGCCGGCGCCATGATCGGCACGCCCGGGTACATCTCGCCCGAGATCGCGACCGGAACGGGCGCAGGTTTGCGCAGCGATCTGTACGCGCTCGGCTGTGTCGCGTGGTGGCTGCTGACCGGCAACGAGGTGTACGCGCGCCCCGACGAGGACAGCGCGGTTCTCTCGCACGTGAACGACCCGGTGCCCGCGCTGCGGCCCCGCATGACTGGTTGGCTGCCGTTCGAGCTCGAAACGATCGTGATCCAGTTGCTCGCGAAGGATCCGCAGAATCGACCCGCCGATGCGCGCGAGCTCTCCGCGCGGCTGCGGGCGATCGAGATCCCCGCGGAGCATGCGTGGACCGAGGACCGTGCGCAGGCGTGGTGGCGTGCGCATCGACCGAGGCCGATGGTCACGGTCGATAGCACGCCGCCGAGCATCGAACGGTTGCTGGTACCGCAGCACCCGGAGGCGGGGGACGCACCCACCGCGCCTGCGGAAGCCGCGACGATGCCGGCGATCCCGATTCGCCGCTGACAGCTTGTCGTCGCGACACGGCAATGATTTACGAGAACGGACAGACCGCCTCGACGGCGGGTGCGTCGTAGAGGCACGCCCAAGGAGGAACTCTCGATCATCCGCAAGCCCCCCGCGTCCGTGCTGCTGTGCTCGTCCCTGCTCGTACCCGCGTGCTCCAAGAGCTCCGACGATACCGTTGGTACCCACCGCACCCTCGGGGACTCGGCGAGCGCCGTGAGCTTGTCTCACTCATCGAGAAGACGATGACCCTCACCGGGCGCACAGCGACCCGCTGACACTGCGCTACGGTGCGGGGATGCGCTTCGTTCTCGTGTTGCTGCTGTCGGCCTCCGCGCTCGCGCACGCGGCACCGCCCGAGCCGAGCGGTCCGCATCCCCGCATGCTGCTCGACGCTCCGCTGAAGGCGGCGTGGAAGGCACAGGCATCCGCCGAGCGCGGTCCGGTGATCGGTGCGATCAAGCTGTGCACCGAGGCGCACGACACCCCGGAACACGACAACGCGGTCTATCAGGGATCGGAGTGGGCGAAGGTCCTGCAGGCGTGCCTCGTCGCGTGGGCCGCCACCGAGAAGCCCGACCACGCGGCCACGGCGATCAAGTACTTCACCGCGCTGCTCGACGACCTCGACAAGGTCGGCGACAAGCGCGGCGGCGACAAGGCCGCGACCCGCGACTCGGGCTACGCGATCCGGAATCTTGGTCCCTACACCGCGCTCGCGTACGACTGGTTGCACGGTGCTCCGGGAATGACACCGGCGCTGCTTCAGCGCGCTCGGCAGCGCTGGGCCGCGTGGCTGACCTGGTACCGCGACAGTGGGTATCGCGCGCGCGTCGCGGGCTCGAACTATCAATCCGGCTTCCTCGCCGCGGCCACGTTGATCGCGATCGCGCAGGGCGGCGAGGCGTCCGAGGAGAACGGGCCCAAGACCTGGGCATTCGTGGCGGACGAGCTGTGGGGCAAGGACATGGCCGGGGCACTCGCCGGTGGCGGAATCCTCGAGGGTGGCGACTGGCCCGAAGGCTGGCAGTACGGTCCGCTCGCGATCGCGCACTACGCACTCGCCGCTCGCGTGGCACGCGCTGCCGGGATCAGCGTCGAGGGCATCGATACCTGGCTCGCGAGCGTGCTGCGCCGTCATATCTACGCGCTGTCGCCAGGTGATCGGGTCTATGCGGGTCAGGATACCGAGGAGGAACAGGCGAACCTCGCGCCGCACGTGCTGACGCTCGACGCGATCGCGCTCGGTGATGCCAGGCCCGAGGACAAGGCGTGGGCCAAGGGCGAGCTCTCGCGGCTAAAGCTCGTCGATCGCGACTTCCTGCTCTACGACGCGCTCGCCGGTGTCGGCGCCCAGCCTGCGATCGTACCGCGCGACAAGTGGCCCACCTGGTACGCGTCCGCCGCCACCGGAACGGTCTACGCCCGCACGCGGTGGGATGCGAAGGCGGTGTGGTTCGTCGCGGAGTGCCAGCGCTCGCTCGATGTCGATCATCGCCAGCCCAAGGCCGGCAACTTCGTGCTGTCGCGTGGCGTCGATGACGCGATCGTCGATCCATCCCCGTACGGCTCGGTATCGACGTTGACCAGCAACGCGCCGACCGTGGCCTCGGCCCAGCTACCGAAGGACTACATCCCGAGCCAGGGCGCATGGAGCGAGAAGGTGTCCTGGGACTGGGCCACGCAGACGCGCTCCGGTGTGGTCGCCGTGCGCTGCGACTACTCTGACGCCTACCGGTTCCAGTCGCGCAAGAGCGACGTGCCCGACGCGATCCGCGACCTCGTGCTGCTGCCCTCGACGTCGGGCACCGATGCCGTGCTGCTCGTCGTCGATCGCGCATCCACCGAGGCGGCCGACCGTCCGATGAACCTGCGGTTCCGCGTGGCCGGCGGGCTCGCGCTCGATCCGAAGTCGGGCCGCGCGGAGAAGACGATCGGTGCGACCAGGCTCGTGATCGCCAGCATCGCGCGCACCGGCGGCCAGCCGTCGATCGGCCGCACCGCGATCAAGGATTGCTTCAAGGACACCACGGCGAAGGGTCGCTGCGACGCCTCGCGATTCGAGACCAGCGACTTCCGCATCGAGCTCCCTGGGCCCGAGCCGCGCGCCGTCCACGCGATCAGCGTGACCGACCCGACGACGCCGCTGACCACCACCCCGCTCTCTGGCGACGGCTGGGCCGGCACGCAGATCACCGGCGTGCGCGACGCCGTCGTGGTCTGGCCAACCACGCCCGGCACTGCCTTCCGCTACACGGCGCCCACCGGCACGCACGTGATCCTCGATGGCCCGGCCTCCGCCGCGATCTCCGCCAAGCCCTCGGGCACCGGCTGCACCGTCGAGGTCACCGCCGGCGGAGCGATGTCCGGCCGGCCGGCCGTGTTCTCGCTCGGCGCCGCCTGCGCCCTCACCATCGATCCGGAGGCCGCCAGCGCCGCCTCGGCGATCGGCACGCGTCCCGCGCCGTCAGCGTCCACGGCACGCTCACCGCGCTCCGGCTGCTGCGGGGCACAGAGCACGCCCGGATCTCCGATCGCGATGACGCTGGTGGTGCTGGCGATCGTGTTGCGGCGCCGACGGCTGGGGACGGTTTCAACTTAGACAACGTGCGATCGGCAAGCGCACGAAATCACGACGGGGAGTGGGGACGACGGGGAGTGGGGACGGTTGAAACTTGCGCAACCAGCGATCGGCAACCCCGCGAGATCGCGATCCGCCGAGCGCATCGCCAATCGCGCAGAGCACCTGACCGGCGACAGTTCGTGCGAACCCGTTCATTGCGTACGTTGAAACCGTCGCCACACCCCCTCGTCATTTCACGAGGTTCGAGATCGTTGGTTGTTTAAGTTGAAACCGTCCCCAGCCTACATCACGCGGATCGGAGCCGTGCGCGCATTGATCAGCGCAGGCTTGTCGATGCCGCGCTTGCGGACCTTTCCGATCCGCACGGAGTACGTCTGACCGCGCTTGAGCACCCAGCGCTCGTCGGCCTGCCGCATGTCCTGGCCGCCATAGCTCGCGCGCTCACCGGGGAGATTCAGCAGCGCGTAGGTCGGGTTGCCGAGCTCGTCGGCGACCGCCCAACCATCGCCGATGTTCGCGGGCGCCGGACCCACGAGCTGGAAGTAGACGGCATCGCCATCCTTCGCGAGGCTGATGGTGCGCGCGCCACCGGGAAGATCGCCGTTGACGATCGAGTGCCCGGGGGCCGCTGCCGGCGGCTCCTTGAGATCACTCGGCGGCGCGGCGGGCACCGGCTGAACCGCATCGACGTTCCAGAACCAGCGCCGCTGATCGTCGAGCGCCCACGCGCCGTCGAGGGCGACGCGATCGCCTTCCTTCGCCTTGCCACCGAGCTTGACGCGGATGCCGAGGCTGCCGTTGCCCTCGGCGTCGTCGACGAGCCACGTGTACGGCGACGCGATCAGGCCAGCATCGACCCTGACGCCTGCATCCGGCGCCTGCAGCGCCATCGGATTGACGACCATGATCGCCGCGCCGACGCGGCCATACACCACGCCGCGCTGACCGCGACGCTGCAGCAGCTGCGCGCGATCGATCACCGCTTGCCACGCGGAGACCGCACCGAGCTCCGCGATGACCTTGCCCGGATCCGGAGGCTCCGGATCGTCGGTCTTCTTCGCCGCATCCTCGGAGGGCAGCACGGCCGCATCGATCGCGACCGCGACCGCGACCGCATCCAACGCCACGGGCGCCGCACTCCCCGGCGCGGGCTGGGGCTCGCGCCCTTTGCCCTGACAGGCCGCGAGCGCGAGGATCAGCGCGAGCAGGCGCTGCATCGCCGGGTCAGCCGGCAGCGAGTGCGCGAGCGGCGTTGAGCGCGCGCGGCAACCCGAACGGACTGGCACGGAGCTGGAGGATCAGCATGTCGCCCTCGGTCGAGAGGCCGGAGACGTTGACCACCGGCGTCAAGGTTCCGAGGATCCCGCGGACCCGATCGTTCTCGGCGAACTTCGGGTTTTGCATCAAGTCGAGCACGATGATGTCGTCGTGGGCCTCGACCAGCACGGCGGGCCGCTTCGGCATGAACTTGGCAAGGTTGCCCGGCTTCGACAGATCGAGCGCGCCGCTCTTGATCAGACCGGCTACCGGGGTGAACGACTCGCCGAGGACCTTCATGGTGACATCGGAGATCCGCAGCGTGACCTTGAACTGGGTCTCCGTGACCTCGATCTTCTCCACGCGGATCGACGCGCCCGCACGCACCGTGGTGCCCATGAGGTCCACCGTGGCGCCGATTCCGATCGCCGGTGGGCGCGGCGAGATCGTCACGTCCTGCGGCGCCTTCTTGGAAGGCGGCGTGTTCGAGATGAACCAGCGCAGCGCATCGAGTGGCACCGCGATCCGCATCCCCAGCGCGTGGCGCGCCATGCTCAGCATGGCCGTGGGGTTCTTGACCATGAAGCGACCTGCGGAACGCAGCGCGGCGCGGAGCGGGAGTGCCAT
>JAYUVX010000237.1:0-14165 GCA_043753855.1 Myxococcales bacterium
CAAGAAGCCAGCTGACAACCGCCATCACTCCACCCGCGATCAGCGGTCGGAGTAGCTCGTCCGTGACGCGCACCTTACTCTCCCCGATCAGGTCCAGAGACATGTACAGCGAGACCAAGCCGACGAGAATACGCGCGATCGCGACATCCAGCGCGAGCTCGACGATGCCCCATCCCCAGCTAACGATCAGCAGCGACGGGATGTACAGCACGAGGAACCACAGCACAATCTTCATGCTGAGCTCCGGCCGCCCTACGACATTGAAGATCGCTCCCGACGGCGATGTTACCGAGCGGACCAACGTGGAGATGATGAAGATCCGCAGCAGGGGCACGGCCGCTGACCATCGCTCGCCGTAGACCAGCGCCACCAGCTCGTCGGAGAGCACGAACATGCCGAGCAACAGCGGCGTACTGATCAAGGAGAGCACGCGCATCATCTTCCGATATGGCGGTCCCAGCCCCGTCTTGCGTTCAAACGCGGTTGCGAGTGCGGGAGTGCTCACCATCGTGAGCACCGCGCTCACGTTCTTTCCGATGAGGTTCGCGAGCTGATAGGCGAGGTTGTAGACGCCGACAATCGCGCTGCCCATCACCCGCCCGACCACCACGGTATCGACCTCGTTGCCGACCGCGCTCATCAACTGCTCGCCGATCACGCTGCGCGTGTAGCGGAAGATCCGCCCCCATGATTCACGGCCGAGTGTCCGACGTGGCCGGAATTTCGCGCGCCACGCGGTGAACAGGACATCGAATGGCGACGCGAGGAGGTTCGGCAGCACGAGGCTCCAGACACCAAAACCGGTGAGGGCCATGACGATGCCAACGATGGCGGTGAAAAAGTCGCGGACCGTGTCGCGCATGGCTAGCACGCGGAACGCCAGGCCGCGCGTTAGCAGGGCCTCGGGGACCATACGGAGCTGCGTGATGAAATACGTGCCGAGAATGACGAGCAGGACCTCACCGACCAGCGGCTCGTTGTATGCGTACTGCACGAGGGGTACGCACGCGATAGCGACCACGCAGCTGCCTGTCGTTAGCGTCCCGTTGAGCCAGAAGGCCGAGTTGAGCCTCGACTCCCAGTCCGCCTCGCGGTCGCAGACGATGTACGTAATCACGCCGCCCGTTCCGAATACAGTGAGGAGGGAGACCGCCACCTGCGCGAGCGCAACCACGCCGAACTCGTGTGCGGTGAGCTTTCTCGCCAGGACCGCGACTGCTCCGACGCGAAGCAGGTTCGCAGACAACCGACGGATGAGGACGTAGACCCCGCCGCTTGCGGTAGTCTTCGTAAGGGCGCCCTGCTCGCTCATCCTTCGTTCACTCGGCGGCGCAGTATGTCACGCCATCGCATTCTCCCCATGTGAGTTCGGCCAACTCCAGGGTATAGAGTAGAGCGTGAGACCAGGCCGTCCCGGCACCGTAATGCGGAACATGGTCATGCGACCTATCCTCGACGAGCACGTCCACGCAGGCTCCGCGGTCCTTGACCTCGGTGGCTTTGACGGTTCGACCACGGAGCACCTCCTGGCCCGCGGGGCAGAGGTCACCTTGGTGGATCTCGACGAGACCGGTGTCTCCCAGGCGAACGCGCGCGGCCTCAACGGCATCGTCGCGTCGGCGACGGAGATCCCGTTCCCTGCAGCGTCGTTCGACGTCGTCGTGTGCTGCGACCTGTTGCCGTGCATCCCGTTCGCGCTGCACGAACAGGTGTTCCGAGAGATCGCACGCGTACTCAAGCCACAGGGTTGGCTCGTCTTGACCATCCCGGACGCCGAGTTGAACTTGCCGTTCGTCGACATGAACGAGGCGTACGCCTCCTGGCGGTCGACCGCGGGCTTATCGCGCGAACGGCTGCGTGAATTGGCCGCCCTTGCCGGAGTGGAGTTGGTCGGGAGTCGCGAGTACTTCGGCCTCCCAGCGCGGCTGTTTTATGCCCTAGCGTTCTTCCTCAACATCCCGCCGCGAGGCACGAGGGTGAAGCGCACGCTGTGGAAGTTCGTGGTGCAGGGCGAGAACTACTGGTGCCCTGCACCGCAGGCCCACCTGATTATCGGCCGACCACGGGCGTAGACGCGCTTTTGTCAACGATTCTAACGTGGTAGATCCGCGGCTAACCGTTGAACATGTTCGCCCGCGGCGCGCACTAACTCCCTGCAGACGCCAATGCTCGTCCGTCCCCTCGCTGCGTCTGCAGCGCCCCAACGATCTCTGACGCCGCTCGCGCTGTTCGCGGTCGCGCACATCGTGCTGGCATTCGTGATGCGCTCGTTGCCGGTCATAGGACTGGTCCATGCCGTCCTCTGCGTCGGGGTGGGGGTATTCGTCGCCGCGCGTCGGCGGTTGCAGGAGGTCGCGTTCGTCATCGCGTACATCGTGGGCGCCGAGGTTCTCTGGCGCATGACACACGCCAGCGTGTTCTGGGAGTTTGGGAAGTACGCGATCTCCCTCGTGCTGATGATTGGTTTGCTGCGCGTCCGCACCCGCCGCAACCAATTTCTCGCAGGCGCGTACTTCTCGATGCTGGTGCCCTCGATCCTCCTCACCGTGCTGGCGCTCTCGTTCGAAGCCGCGCGACAGCAGATCAGCTTCAACATGTCGGGGCCGCTCTCCCTGATGTTGTGCGTGCTGTTCTTCTCAAACGTCCGGATCCAGGGCGAGGATCTGAGGACGACGATGTTCGCGCTCCTCGGACCAGTGCTCGCGATCGGCACCCTCGCGTTCTACTCGACTACCACGGCAACCGATCTCCGGTTTTTCGGCGACTCCAACTCCGCGACGAGTGGTGGGTTCGGACCGAACCAAGTGTCGGCGATGCTCGGCCTCGGCCTGCTCTGCAGCCTCCTCCTACTGCTGGAGCGCAAGATACGGTTGCGAGTCCGGATCCCGTTGCTGGGCCTCGCGGTCGCATTCGCTACGCAAGCGGCGCTGACGTTCTCCCGCGGTGGCCTGATGATGGCGCTCGCGGGCGCGCTCGCGGCCATGTTCTATCTGGTCCGCGATAGCCGTACGCGCGCTACACTCGCGCTGCTTACGGTCCTGCTTGTCTCGGTTGGCAAGTACGTGGTCATCCCTCGGCTTGAAGTGTTCACCGCGGGAAAGCTCAACGAACGCTACACGGATCTCGATCCTTCGGGGCGAACCCTGATCGCGAGCTATGATCTGCAACTGTTCACCGAGCACCCGCTGCTCGGTGTGGGACCCGGCGTGGCTTCGGCGTTGCGCGAGGAGATCGGCAAGCAAGGAGCCGCGCATACGGAGTTCACGCGCTTGCTGGCCGAGCACGGTCTACTAGGCATCCTCGCGATCGTGTTCCTGGTGCTCATGGGCGTGCGGACGTTCCGCAGCGCCTACACCCTCCATGCGCGCGCGTTCGTCGTCGCGATGCTGGTGTGGTTCACGTTGTTCCTGCTGGTTAACGCGATGCGGTTGGCGGCGCCGGCGTTCGTCTTCGGATTGGCGTGCTCGATCGCGTACGCTTCTCGACCCCTGCCAGGCGTCAAGCCCGTGCCAGCATGAGCGGCGTTCTCTACGTCAGCAACTTCCTCTCGAGCGGGCTCAACCGGAGCTACTGCGAGGACCTTGCGGATCGGCTCGAGCATCGCGGCTGGCGGGTCACGCGAACGTCCACGAAGCAGGATCGTACGGCGCGCATCTTCGATATGGCGCGCACGGCGTGGGCGCGCCGCAAGAGTTATGAGGTCGCCGTGATCGACGTGTATTCGGGCGCCGCGTTCGTGTGGGCCGAGGCGCTCGCGTTCGAGCTGCGCCGTCTCGACAAACCGTACGTGCTCACGCTCCACGGTGGCTCGCTCCCGGAGTTCGCAGTCCGCTGGCCGCGGCGGGTACGCCGGTTGCTTCGCTCCGCCGCGGTGGTCACCGCTCCGTCGGACTTCATGCGGCAGCGGATGCGCGACTACCGGAGTGACATCGCGCTCGTGCGCAATGCGGTGGATGCGCGTTCATTCGCGTTCACGCTGCGCGTCGCACCACGCGCCCGGCTGGTCTGGGTGCGAGCCTTCCACGCGATCTACAACCCCGTGCTTGCCGTCGAGGTCCTCGCGCGGCTTCCCGGCGCGACGCTAACCATGGTGGGCCCCGACAAGGGCGACGGTTCGCTCGCGAAGGTCGAAGCTCGCGCGAAGGAGCTAGGCGTCGCCCACCGGCTCGAGCTCGTCGGGGGCGTGCCGCGCGCGGAGATCGCAACACAGCTGGCGCGCGCCGACATATTCATGAACACGACGAACGTGGACAACACGCCACTCTCCGTCCTCGAGGCGATGGCGACCGGCCTCTGCGTCGTCACCACGGCCGCCGGCGGCCTGCCGTACCTCATCGAGGAGGGCACGAGCGGCCTGCTGACCGAGAAGGGTGATGCCGCGGCCATGAGCGCCGCGATCACGCGCGTGCTCGAAGAGCCAGGTCTCGCCGAGCGGCTCTCTCGCGGAGCACACGAACGCGCGCTGGAGCATGATTGGAGATCGGTGCTCGACGAGTGGTCGCACACGCTCGAGAGGGTGGCCGCGCGTGGCTAGCCTCCTCGATCGGATCTATGCGCGCAGTCCGGTGTTTGTGCAGAACGTCATGGCCACCGGGTATGGATTGCAGCAGCGCGTGCGGCGCTATCGTGGCGACTATCAGCGCTACCTTGCACAGCTCGAACGCCAGCAGTGGCTCGACCGCAGCGCTCTGCAGGAGCTTCAGGATGCGGCGGTCCGGCGTACCGTCGCGTTCGCGGCTACGGAGGTCCCATATTACCGCGAGCTGTTCACGCGCGAGCGGATCCGTCCCGAGCACATCCGCACTGCTGCCGACCTCAGGATCCTGCCGTTCCTGACGAAGACGATCGTCCAGGAACAAGGCGCTCGATTGCGCCCGGATCGCCGCACCATCGCCGCGATCCCACAGACCACGGGTGGCACGACAGGCCGCCCGGTTCCGTACTGGGTTTCACCGTCGGCGGTCCAGTTCAACTACGCGACCTACGAGGCACGGTTCCGACAGTGGGCGCAGGTCGCGTTCGGCGATGCGATGGTCAGTATCAACGGTAAGCCGATCGTGCCGATGACCCAGCATGGACCGCCGTACTGGCGTCACAATCTGGCGTTCAACCAACTCTACGTCTCCGCGTATCACCTGTCGGATGCCAACCTCCCGGTGATCGTCGAGCGGATGGCCGCGTTCGCGCCGAAGGTGATCGTTGCGTACGTCTCTGCTGTGCACCGGATCGCCCGATTCGTGATCGAGCACGGTCGCTCTGGGGAGATTCGGCCGCGCGCGGTCCTCGTCAGCTCCGAGACGCTGTTCGACTGGCAGCGGGCAGAGATCGAGCAGGCGTTCGCGACGAAAGTGTTCAACGGGTACTCCCTGGGCGAGCCCGTGTGCTTCGTGTCCGAGTGTCCCGCCGGTGGAATGCACGAGAGTCCCGAGTACGGGGTGATCGAGCTCGTCGAGAGCGACGAAGGCCATGAGATCGTAGCAACCGGCCTCATCAACGATGCGATGCCGATGCTGAGGTATCGCACCGGCGACCAGGCCACCCCCGGTGATGGCACGCCATGCCCGTGCGGAAGACAGTTGCCGCAGATCGGCGCGATCGCGGGCCGCGTCGACGACGTGGTGGTAACTCCGGAGGGAACCAGCGTAGGCCCGGCCTCGTTAAGTCTTGCCTTCCAGTCCGTACCGAACCTACGCGAGTCGCAGATCCTCCAGGACTGCCCTGGCGCGGTCAGGCTCAAGTTGTGCGTGACACCTGCATACGGCCCCACCGACGAGACGTTCCTGATCGCAGAGCTGCGCAAGCGCCTGGGCTTGCGGATGCGCATGGACCTCGAGTACGTCGACGCCGTGCCGAAGACGGTCAGCGGCAAGCAGCGCCTCGTAGTCTCGAACATGGGGCGGCGATGAAACGGCTATTCGACGTCGCGCTCGCGGGCACCGCACTTATGGTCGGCGGGCCGCTGCTCGGCCTGCTCGCCGCCGCGGTCAAGCTCGATTCGCCCGGCCCCGCGCTGTTCGTACAGACCCGCGTGGGTCGCCACAGGCGACCGATTCGCGTGGCCAAGCTGCGCACGATGGTCGTCGATGCGGCGCAGCATGGCCCGGCAATCACCGCGAGCAAGGACCCGCGGATTACGCGCGTCGGTAGGTTTCTTCGCAAGACCAAGCTCGACGAGCTGCCGCAGCTGTGGAACGTGTTGCGCGGTGATATGAGCTTCGTCGGGCCGCGGCCCGAGGTACCGCAGTACGTGGAGCGTTATCGCCCCGAGTGGCAGCGGCTCCTCGAGGTTCGCCCCGGATTGACGGATATTGCTTCCCTCGCGTTTCGCGACGAGGAAGCGCTGCTCGCACTGGCCCGCGATCGCGATCGCGCCTATATGGACGTGGTGATGCCGATGAAGCTCGAGCTCGCGCTCCAGGGAATGGCGAATGCCTCGGTCGCGGATGATCTCGCGGTCATGCTGCGCACGGCGCTCGCCGTGATACTTCGCCGCGACCCTGCGCAGGACCCCATGATCCGTGAGGCGATGCGCCGGATCGAGGAGCTCGGCCGCTCGTGAGGGTACCGTTCTTCCGTCCGACGATCGGCGAAGACGAGATCGCAGCCGTCGTCGAGTGCCTCCGTTCCGGATGGCTGACCACGGGCGGCGTCACGCGGGAATTCGAGGCCGAATTCGCGCGCTTCGTCGGGGCGAAGCATGCCGTCGCGCTGAACTCGTGCACGGCAGCGCTCCATCTCGCGCTCGAAGCAGTGGGCGTCCGTCGCAGCGACCTGGTCCTGGTTCCGACGATGACGTTCGCTGCGACCGCCGAGGTGGTCCGCTACTTCGACGCCGTTCCAGTGTTCGTCGATTGCGATCCGCGTACCCAGTGCATCGATGTGGCCGCGGCCACGCGGACCCTCGAGGCGATCGAGGCCGGTCTCTCGGTTGCCGGGCTCGCGCCACCCTACGGGAAGGTTCGCGCGATCATCCCGATGCACTACGCCGGGCAGATAGCCGACGTCGATGCGATCCGTGTGCTCGCGCAGCGATTCGGCATCGCGGTGATCGAGGACGCCGCCCACACCCTGCCTGCGTTCTCGCGCCGCGATGCCCGCTCGCCCTGGCGCTCAGTTGGCACGACCGGTGATGTCACGTGCTTCTCGTTCTACGCGAACAAGTGCATCACCACGGGCGAAGGTGGCATGGCCGTCACCGACGACGATGCGGTCGCGGACCGCATGCGCCTGATGTCGCTGCACGGCATGTCTAAGGATGCGTGGAAACGTTATACGGCTGCGGGCTCCTGGTACTACGAGATCGTCGCGCCGGGGTTCAAGTACAACCTCACGGACATCGCCTCGGCGCTCGGACGCGTCCAGCTATCGCGCGCGAACGAGCTGTGGGCGGCGCGCCGAAAGGTCGTGGAGCTGTACCAGCAGGCGCTCGCTGGAATCCCCGGGCTCGAGCTACCCACCGAGGATCCGGATCGCCAGCACTCCTGGCACCTGTTCTCCGTCCGCCTCGATCTCGCGATCTGGAAGCAGGGGCGGGCGGATGTCATCGAAGGCCTCAAGCGCGCTGGCGTCGCGTCGTCGGTGCACTGGCAACCGCTGCACCTGCAGCCCTACTACAAGGACACATATGGGCTCGCCGCGGACGAGTTCCCGGTGGCGCACGCCCTGTGGCCTCGCCTCGTCACGCTGCCGCTGTATCCCGGAATGACAGCCGAGGACGTCGGGATCGTGGCCGACGCACTCCGGTCGCTACATGGCTGAGTTCCGCATCGCGCGCATCGCGCGGGCCGAGGTGGGCGCAGTCGTACCAATCCACCAGAACGCGTTTCGGAACAGCGCGATCACAGCCTTCGGGTCCGAGGCGATCCGTCGCTACTATCTGTGGCTCGTGGAGGGTCCGCACGATGCTGCCCTAATGGGCGCGTGGGATGGCCCGGCTCTCGTTGGATTCTGTGCGGCTGGCGTGTTTCGCGGTGCGATGAACGGATTTCTGCGGGCGAACCGCATGTACCTCGCTGGCCACATGGCGCGCCATCCAAGCCTCGTTCTCAGCCCGATGATCCGCGACCGGATCCGGACGGCATTGTCGATCACATTGCGGTTCTCACGGGTGGCGCGCGGAATGCCGACCACGCAAACGCGCGCGCCGTCCTTCGGGGTGCTCTCGATCGCCACCGACCCCGCCGTGCGCGGCGCCGGCGCGGGTCTGGCACTGATGCGCGAGGCCGAGCAGCGTGCGCGCGCCGAGGGCCACGCGCAGATGACATTGACCGTCCACCCCGACAACGGCCCGGCGGTACGGTTCTACGAGCGCCTCGGCTGGATCCGCCAGCCAGGACAAGTGCCATGGACGGGTACCATGATCCTCGCCCTACGCTGATCAATTCCGTTGCGAGACATCGCCGAGATCCTTACGACCCGCACGCGGCTCGAGCGGCTCGGACTTCGTGTCGATCGCCCTCAGCGTCCCGCTGCTCGGGCGCGATGGCCGTACCGCGCCATACTCGGGCACGAGAGTGCCGAGCGTGGCGCGCAGCTGTTCGGCATCCGCGCCGCGTGCGAAGTCGAGCAGCGCGGTGACCCCAACGTCTACCGACGACCAGTCGTGCGGCTTGATCCGCCCGATGAACACCTTCGGGTGCTTCGTCTTGTCTGCGTGCTCGGCATCCGTGGCGAGCTCCTCCACGAGCTTCTCCCCGGGCCGAATACCACTGATCCGAATCTCGATATCCTCCATCGGTCGAAGCCCGGAGAGCGTGATCAGATCGCGAGCGAGGTCGATGATACGAACGGGCTCGCCCATGTCGAGAATGAAGATCTCGCCGCCAAGGCCCATCGCGCCGGCCTGTAGGACGAGCTGACTCGCTTCCGGGATCGTCATGAAGTAGCGCGTCATGTCGGGGTGGGTGACTGTGACTGGCCCGCCCTTCGCGATCTGCTCGCGGAAGATCGGAATCACGCTACCAGCTGAACCGAGGACGTTGCCGAACCGCACCGTGACGAAACGGGTCTTCGAGCGCTGCGAGAGCGCCTGTAGATAGATCTCGGCGACCCGCTTGGTCGCACCCATCACTGACGACGGATTGACCGCCTTGTCGGTGGAGACGAGCACGAACCGCTCCACCCCGAACCGATCGGCGAGATCCGCGACGGCGCGGGTCCCACCTACGTTGTTCTTCACGGCCTCGCCCGGATTCCACTCCATCATCGGCACGTGCTTGTGCGCCGCCGCGTGAAACACGAGCTCCGGTTTTCCGATCTCGAACAACTGCGCCATCCGTGGGAGGTCGCAGACGTCAGCGATGCGTGGATCGATCGGGACCTGCGGGAATGCCTGCGCGAGCTCGCGATGGATCTCGAACAGCGCGTTCTCGAAGCGCTCGACGAGGATCAAGCGAGCAGGGCCGAACCGACAAATCTGACGGCACAGCTCGGAACCGATGCTACCCCCGGCGCCGGTGACCAGCACGATGCGGCTGCGGATTGTCGAGCCGACCACGCCCTCGTCGAGGTTGATGGGCTCCCGGCCGAGAAGGTCCTCGATGGCCACCTCGCGAATGCGCGACAGGTTGACCATATTGCCGACGATCTCGTAGATGCCGGGGATGATCTTCGTCTCGAGCCCGGCATCGCGGCACAGTTCTGCGATCCGGCGGATCTCTTGCCCCGGCGCGTTCGCAATCGTGATCAGTGCGCGCTTGACCTGACGATTGGCGACGATCTGCGCGATGTCCTTCGTCGCGCCGAGCACCGAGAGGCCTCCGATGCTGATGCCGATCTTGAGCGGGTTATCATCGAGAAATCCGATCGGCTTCAACCCCAGGTCGGGACGGTTCGAGATCTCTTTTGCCACGAGCACACCGGCTTCGCCGGCGCCGATCAAGATCACGTCTTGCCGTTCCGTTCCGACCGCGCGCTTCTTGCGGCCCTGGATCTCGCCGCGGAACCGCCAGATCGCGCGCACACCGATCAGGCCGACGAATCCTAAAACGAACCCCATCGCGAGCACGCCGAGCGGAAGGAATACGAGCGCGCTTGAGGTCAGCATCGGAAGCGCGAGTCGGATGACGACCAGCATCGCCGTCGAGCTCGCCATCGCAAACGTGACTCGCGCGGCGTCCCCCATCGTCATGTACCGCCAGGCGACTCGCGGCACTCCGAAGACGTAGAGCGCCAGGTAGTGGCTGAAGATGACGTACGGCCAGTTGACGAGAATCAGCTTGAGCTGGGACGCCGGAAGCGCGAACTCGAAACGAAACAGGAAGGCGAGCCAGTAGGCAATCGACAGCACGCAGCAGTCGAGGACTATCTGGAGGCTACGTGCGAGGAAGCGAGGCATGACGGTCGGAGTTTAGTGGTGGCGCGAGCACTCGGCGTTCACGCAAATCCTCGCTGCCCCGGTGAGACGTGTCTCAGTAGTAGGGGCTGGCGTAACCCGGCGGCTCGACCGAAACATCGGGCGGATCGACGAACGGATTGTCCCCGATCGGATCATCCGGGATGTCCGGGTGCGTGACTTCCACGCCGCTCTCCTGCTTGAACATCTCGGGCTCGCCGACACACGCGCTGGCTTCCTCGCGAAGACGACGCACGCCCTCGGCGCTTCCTTGCAGCGCGCCATAGAGCGCTTGCGCTTCAAGCGCGCCCTTGCCGAGAGCAATCTGCAAGTCGGCATTCTGCGTGTCCGCGATGTTGCGTTGCGCGTTGATCTGCACGAGGCGATCGTTCACGCAATTGAGCTTGATGACATCCTTCGCCTTGCGGACCGCTTCCTTCAAGTGGAGCACGGTGCGCATGTCGCCCTGAAGTTGCTCTTCAAACTTCTTGGCGCCGGCCTCCATCTCGGCGGGAGACAGAACCACCGTCTTGTTCGTGGCTGTCGCCGACGAGCCTGAACCTGATCCCGAACCTGTCACAGGTGGGTCTGAGTCGGCGTGAATCACCGCCACGGCCCCAACGAGAGCCAATGTCGTAACGATTTTCGTGAGGGCTCTCATACGGTTACCTCTGGGAACATACCTGGAAGACCCACCTGGGTCAACGCTTCCTGTTGGTGGCCTCACGCCGTGGAAACGTTCATCAGGATCTGGCATGAACTCCAGGTTGCCCGCTGGCAACTTACCCCCGTTCCGATGCGCATGGTCCAAGCGTTCCTCGTCCTCACGCTCACCTTGGCGGCTGGCTGCCAGGACAACCCTCCGGTTGTCTACCCCACCGTGGCCCCGTTCGACGAAACCAAGCTTGCGCTCGGGCCCGGTGACAAGATCGAGCTGACCATCTTCTATGGGTCCAACGTGAGCAAATCCACGTATTCGCTCGATGCTTCGGGCCAAATGCAGGTTCAGTTCATCGGCGCAGTGTCCGCCGGCGGCAAAGCTGTGAAGGTGGTCCAGGAGGAGATCCATGATCGCCTCGCTGACGGTTACCTCCGCGACCCCGTGGTTTCGCTCACCGTCGTCGAGATCAACTCGCTCAAGTGCTCCGTCTTCGGGCAGGTGCTCCGGAGCGGGTCCGTCAAGTTCACGCCAGGGATGACAGTCACCGAAGCGATCGCACAGAGCGGCGGGTTCTCGCCAATGGCGCGCAAGAACATGGTGAAGGTGACGCGGGTCCTCGAGGGAAAGAAGGAGACCTACAAGATCCCCGTCGAGATGATCGCCGAGGGCCGTCGCCCAAACTTTCCAATGATGCCGGGCGACGAGATCTTCGTGCCCGAGCGCCCCTGGTAGCTCGGCAATGCGTCCGCGTGACCGCGTTGTTGCGATCGCGGGGGCTACCGCCTTGGGCGTCGCAATCTTCGCCGTCGGAGGCGCGCTGCGCGGCCCGCAAGCAATCGTGGCGGCACTGGTTGGTGCCACGCTCGCAGTTCAGCTGGCCTCGCGTTCGATGATGGTGAAGGGGTCGCCCCTGATCATTCTGCTCGGCGCGGCGGGCGCGATGACGGCGGTCCAGCTCGTGCCGCTCCCGACGAGCCTGGTGAATGCGCTTGAGCCAGTCGGCGCAGGCCTGCGTGCCGACGGGGGGCAAATCGTGGGGTTCTCGCCTGCGTCCACCCTCACCCTCGATGTTCCGGGGACGCTGCGCGGATTGACGTTCTTCCTCACGCTCCTCGGATTCGCCATCGTTGCACTCCGGATCGCCGCGACGGAGCGAGGTCGGTACCTGATCCTGGCAAGTGTCGCGGCGTCCTGTGGCGTCGCCGCCGTTGTCAGCGGCATGCACTGGCTACTGGGCGCAGATCGGCTCTATGGAATCTACAAGCCCGAGCAGGCGACGCCTGCCGTGCTCGGGCCACTGCTTAACGAGAATCAACTCGGCGGGCTGATGGCCCTGGGCGCCGTGATCTCCCTCGGTCTTGTAATGTACCGCCGCCAGCGGTCGTGGATGCGCGCGACCTGGTTCGTGATCACCGGCCTGTGCGGGGTGATCACCATGGCGAGTCATTCGCGCGGCGCGACGCTCGCGCTGCTCGGTGGCGTCATCGTGGTCGGCGGGCTCCTGGTCGGACAGCGGGTCGCGGGCCGTGCTGCGCCGCTCCGCAGGCGGGCGCGGTTCATGACTCGTTCGTTGCCGATCGGGGTGGTGGGGGCGTGCACGGTGATCGTTGTCGTCTACGCGAGCGCAGGCGGCATCAGCCGCGAACTGTCGCGAACGTCACTTGACGAGATCAATCATCCAACAAGCAAGTACGCGATGTGGCGTTCTGCCGCCACGCTCGTCGAGGAATCACCGTGGGTCGGAGTTGGGCGGGGCGCGTTCGAGCCAGCCTTTACTCGCGTGCATACCGCAAGTGCGTTCGCGACATTCTCTCATCTCGAGAACGAGTACATCCAGGCGGTGGTGGACTGGGGCTTTCCCGGCGCGAGCGCACTCGGAATCATCGCCCTGTGGTTGATGGTGACCGCGCTTCGAAAATGGCGCGATGGACCACTCGCCGCTGGTGCACTCGCCGGCGTCGCCGTCGTCGCGCTTCAGAGCAACGTCGACTTCGGCGTCGAAATCCTCGGGTTGGCGATTCCGATCACCGCGGTCGCGGCGACGCTCGCCTACGTTCCGTTGCGCGAAGGAAAAACACGCGAGCTCGTGGTCTCGCGCGGGGCCCGCGGCCTTCTCGTGCTCGCCCTGATCGGCGCGATGTTCGTGTTATGGAGCAATGCAACGACCTCGATCGCCGAGGACCGCGCCGCGTTACGCGAACGCAGGACGCTGAGCCTCGACGAGATCCGCCCCGTCATCGAGCGCCACCCGCTTGACTACTACGGCTACGCGCTCGCCGCGCAGATCGCCGCACGCGAGAACGCCGGCAGCTCCGTTCGTCTCCTCAACCACGCGCTCACGTTGCATCCCACGCACCCGGGTCTGCACCTGATGGCGGCGCACCTGCTCTACTCGACCGGACGGGTTGGTCAGTCGGCGATCGAGTACGCGGCCGCACTCCGGGGAACCGTAGACCCGACGCACCTGATCGCCGAGATTGTCGCTATGTTCCCGAGCGAGCTCGCGGCGACCGCCATTCCCCTCGATTCGCACGAGCCCGGCGATGTTGTGCGGATCCTCGAATCGCTCGACCGCAGCCGCGTCGCCATCACCTGGCTTTCGCGCCTCTTGGACGTGCGGCGCAGCAACCTGGGGATCTGCGAGATGCTCTACGACCTGTCGCTCAAGCGCGGGGACCTCGACGTTGTGGCACTCACAACGAAGCGCTGCGAGGGTTTCGAACCGAGTGCCACGAGCCGGCTCCAGCTCGCGCAGACACTGATCAAAAAGCATCAGCTCGTCGAAGCGATCGACCTCTTGAAGGATGTCGACCTGTGGCCCGGGCGCATCAACATCAAGGTCTCCGGTTGGTTCGCGATGTGTGACGCCTACCTCGAGCTCAAGTCCTGGAACGAGGCGAAGCGATGCGTGCGACGTCTCGAAGGTTCTGGCTATCTCCCGCAAGAGCTTCGAGGAGAGATCCGTCCCCGGCTTGAGCGCATCGACACCGAGATCAAGAACGCGCTGATCGCAGAAGGTACCGGCAGCGGCGCGGGCTCCGGATCGGGCAGTGGCACTGGATCTGGTTCGGCTAGCGGTAGCGCTTCGCCGCCTCGCTGAGCCAGGTCCGATTCGGCGCCTTCGCTGCCACATCGTCGAGGAGCTTTGCCGCCCCTGCGCGATCACCCGAC
>JAYUVX010000238.1:0-14155 GCA_043753855.1 Myxococcales bacterium
CAGTACGTGGCCGTCACCGCGCACCGCGTCCCGGCGGCGAGCTCCGCTTGGCACCAGCTCGCCTCGGTCTTTGAGGGGATCGCGGCGTGACTGGGCGCTCTTCCCGGCAAACGCGTCGGCGACAGGCGTGGTCGTCGAGCCCGAGGCAGGGCGCACTTCCTACGGAAAAGATCGACCTCGCCGCCATCATCGTTCTCGCCGGGATGGTGATCGCCGTCATCAGTCATCACTGACGCGGTCGTGGTCGCTGTCATGATCGGCGTCCTCGTCCTCGTCCTCGTCCTCGCCACCATCGAACGAGACGTACTTCCCAGGTTCGGCGACCAACGTCGTGGTCACCGGGCCCACCGTCGCCGTCGTCGTCGACATCGGTGCAGGTGTTCGCGCCGCCGCCCGGCTCGCAGCTGAGGATGATGTCGGTTCCCGGACGGTGCTGCATGTGATCATCTGCGGTACTGGAGAGGCCGGACCAGCACGCCGGAGTCAGTACTCCCGATGGCAGCCGCGCGATCAGGCCATCGAGAGAGCGCGGTTGTTCGTGATGGAACATCCCCGTGCGATCGACGTGCCATCGGGGTACACGGGCCATCTCGACCCGCGGCACGCGGTGACCCCCGAGGTGTGCATGCCTCGAGCACGCGTTCGCGTGGGATTCGTTCGCGGGACTCGCGTCCCCGGGCTATTCGTGCTGCATATGCGGCGTGACGTTGCAGCGCTCGTTATTGCCGCAGGTCGCTTCCGCATCGCAGCTCGGATCGGTGCTGATCATCTGCGCGCACATCTGGCCGGCGCACCGCTGCTGGCGCGAGGCCTCGAAGCTGGCGACCGCATCGGCGCGGATCGCGATCTGCTTGCCGCCTGCGTTGCAGCCGCAGCACGCCTGGACCAGCGCGCAGTCATCGCCCGATTTGCACGAGACCGGCAGCTGCGCGTTCGGATTCGGATTGACTGGCGCCGGAGTCGCCGCGGGCTTCGACGATCCGCACGCAGCGAGGGCGAGCGCGAGCAGGAGGTTTTTCACGAGCGGAAGATGCTCCGGCCGGCGAACCGCGCCTCGTCGCCGAGCTGATCGGAGATCCGGAGCAGCTGATTGTACTTGGCGACCCGATCCGAGCGCGACGCCGAGCCGGTCTTGATCTGACCCGCGTTGGTGGCGACCGCGAGATCCGCGATGAACGAATCCTCACTCTCGCCGGAGCGGTGCGAGATCACGGCGGTGTAGCGCGCGTGCTGCGCGGTGCGCACGGCGTCGAGCGTCTCGCTCAGGCTGCCGATCTGGTTGACCTTGACGAGGATCGAGTTCGCGATGCCGCTCTCGATGCCCTTCTTGAGCCGCGCGGTCTGCGTCACGAACAGATCGTCGCCGACCAGCTGGGTCTTCGCGCCGATCTTGTCGGTCAGCAGCTTCCAGCCGGCCCAGTCATCCTGATCGAGGCCGTCCTCGATCGACACCATCGGATACTTGCCGACCCAGCTCGCGTACATGTCGACCATCTCGGCCGAGGTCTTGTGCTTGCCCTCGTACTTGTACGTCTTCTTGTCCTTGTCGAAGAACTCGGAGGCCGCGACATCGAGCGCGAGGAAGATCTGCTCCCCGGCCTTGTAGCCTGCCTTGCCGATCGCTTCGAGCAGCAGCGTGAGCGCTTCGTCCGCGTTGTCGAGGCTGGGAGCGAACCCGCCCTCGTCACCGACGTTGGTGGCCTTGCCGCGGCTCGACAGTAGCTTCTTCAGGTTGTGAAACACCTCGACGCCGGCACGCAGCGCATCCTCGAACCGATCGAACCCGGCGGGGACGATCATGAACTCCTGGATGTCGAGGTTGTTGTCCGCGTGCGCGCCGCCGTTGATGACGTTCATCAGCGGCACCGGCAACGTCACCGCGCCCACGCCACCGAGGTAGCGATACAGCGGGAGCTCGTGGGCGAGGGCGGCAGCACGGGCGGTGGCCATCGATACCGCGAGGATCGCGTTCGCACCGAGGTGCGACTTGGTCGGCGTTCCATCGAGCGCGAGCAGCGCGGCGTCCACGGCGGACTGGTCGGTCGCATCCATGCCGATCAACGTCGGCGCGATGATGTCGCGGACGTGATCGACGGCCTTCAGCACGCCCTTGCCGAGGAACCGCGCGGCATCGCCATCGCGCAGCTCGAGTGCTTCGTGCTCGCCGGTCGATGCGCCCGACGGGACGATCGCACGGCCGAGTGCACCGCCATCGAGACCGACCTCGGCCTCGACGGTGGGGTTGCCACGGGAATCCAGGACCTCGCGTGCGTGGAGCCAGACGATCTCGGTCATGCGCGGACACTAACCGAACAGGGCCGTTCGATCACGCTCGCGACGCCGTGTTACACACCCTTCATGCGCACCCTCCTCATCGCCCTCGCGATCCTGGTCGCGGGTTGTCCCGGTGGGAAGTCGCGGGATCCGGTCGCACCGAGCGCGACCACCCCGAAAGAAGTCCTGACCGCGGTGAAGGCCACGATCGAGCAATGGCGTCAGGGCTACGAGGTCCGGAGCGTCGACGCGCTCGCGAAGCTGTACGCGCACGATCTCGATCTGGTCGTCGTTCAAGAGGGCCAGACGATGGTCGGCTGGAGCTCGGTGGAGGCGTACCTGAAGGATCGGATCGCGCGTGCCGGCCAGATCCATATCCGGCTGAAGGACGTCCAGGTCGTGGCCATCGGACTCGAAGCGGCTTCGGCGATCGCCACGATGACGCGGGAGCTGACCGATGGCACCACCACGGTGACCGAGAGCGGAACGCTCACCCTGGTCGTCCGCAAGACGCCGGCCGCGTGGGTGATCAGCTCCGAGCACTACTCGTACAAGCGACCGTGATCGCATGACCGCACAGCGCACGATCGGAGTCGCACTGCTGGGGCTCGGCAACGTCGGCGGTGGCGTGGTCAAGCTGCTCGAGGACAACGCCGCGGCGATCGAGGCCCGGCTCGGGGCCCGGCTGGTGGTTCGTGCGATCGCGGTGCGCGATCCGTCGCGGCACGATCGCGTGGTCAACGTCGATCGCGCGCTGCTCACCACCGATATCGAGGCCGCGATCCGGCGCCCGGATGTCGACATCGTGTGCGAGCTGATCGGCGGTACCACGCTCGCCAAGGATGCGGTGCTGAGCGCGATCGCGGCGAACCGGCACGTGGTGACTGCGAACAAGGCGCTGCTCGCCGAGCACTGGGGCGAGGTGTTCGGTGCCGCCGAGCGCGCGGGCGTCGATGTATATTACGAGGCGGCGGTGTGCGGTGGCGTGCCGATCATCCGCGTGCTGCGCGAGGGCCTGGCATCGGATCGCGTCGAATCGATCCACGGCATCGTCAACGGGACGTCGAACTACATCCTGTCGACGATGACCGAGACCCGGCGCCCGTTCGCGGACATCCTCAAGGAGGCGCAGGCGCTCGGCTATGCCGAGGCGGATTCCACGCTCGATGTCGGCGGCGGCGATGCGGCGCACAAGCTCGCGATCCTGGTCAACCTCTGCTTCAACACGACGATCGAGGTCGCCGCGATTCCTACCGAGGGAATCGATGTAGTCGATCCGATCGATCTCGAGTACGCCGAGAAGTTCGGCTACGTGATCAAGCCGCTGGTGATCGCCCGCGCACACGGTGCGGATGGCAAGGGCGCGATCGAGGCGCGCGTGCATCCCGCGCTCGTGCCATCGAACTGGCTGCTCGCCGACGTGTCGGGTGCGAAGAACGCGGTCTACGTGCAGAGTTATGCGCTCGGGCCATCGATGTACTACGGCGCCGGCGCGGGCATGCTGCCCACCGCGATGTCCGTGGTCTCCGACATGATCGAGATCAGCCGCAACATGTTCGCGCGTGCGGGCTCGCAGGTCGCGCGACCGCGTCCTGCCTCCGTCCGCCCGATGGTGCCGGTCGCCGACGTGAGCTCGTCGTACTATCTGCGGTTCGGTGTCCACGATCAACCCGGTGTGCTCGGTCAGCTGATGACGATCCTCGGTGCTCACGCGGTATCGATCGCGCAGGTGATCCAGGATGGCGCGCCCGGGCGGCGCGATAGCGATACGCCGGTGTGGGTCGTGGCGCTCACGCACGTGGCGCGGGAAGGCGATGTGCGCGCGGCGCTCGCCGAGATCGATGCGCTTCCGACCGTGCGCGAGCGTGCGCGCGTGATCAGGATCGCGGGTTGATGCTCCACGAGATCCGGATCATCTTCGGCGACACCGATCAGATGGGCGTCGTATACTACGCGAACTATCTGCGGTTCTTCGAGGGCGCGCGTGCGGCGTACTGGCGGTCGCTCGGCAAGAGCTACAAGGATCTCGAGTCGTGGGGCATCGCACTGCCAGTGGTCGAGGCGCACTGCAATTACAAGCGGCCGGCGTTCTACGAGGACGTGCTCGTGGTCGAGGTCGACGTCAGTGAGCTGCGCTCGGCCTCGGTGCGGTTCCGCTACCTCGTGCGCCGCGCCGCCACGCTGGTCGCCGAGGGCTACACGCGCCACGCCGTGGTCGGCACCGATGGGCGGCCGCGGCGGGTGCCCCACGAGCTGCGCGCGTCGCTCCCGGCGATCGTCCCGTCGTAGCGCCGGTGGATCGGCGGCCTCGGGCAGGTCCTCACCTCCCCATCATTGATCGGGTGGGCGCGGCAGGGGTACACCTTGCGCCATGCAAGACCGCAACCTCGCTCTCGAAGTGGTTCGCATCACCGAGGCCGCCGCGCTGGCGTCCGCCCGGCTGATGGGACGCGGTGATCGCAAGCTCGCGGATCACGTGGCGGTCGAGGCGATGCGACGCGCCTTCGATGCGATCGACTTTCGCGGCACCGTGGTGATCGGCGAGGGCGAGCGCGACGAGGCTCCGATGCTGTTCATCGGCGAGACCGTCGGCGCCGGCTGGCACGAAGGCGGAGACCACAACTCGCCGAAGGTGGACATCGCCGTCGATCCGCTCGAGGGCACCAACCTGTGCGCGGTCGGTGCGCCCGATGCGATCAGCGTGATCGCGATCGCCGATGACGGCCAGTTCCTCAACGCGCCCGACACGTACATGCAGAAGATCGCCGTCGGCCCCGAGGCGCGCCACGTGATCGACCTGCGCGAGTCGCCGACCTGGAACCTCGAGCGCATCGCGAAGGCCAAGGGCAAGAAGGTCTCCGACTGCACTGCCGTCATCCTCGAGCGCGACCGCCACGCCGACCTGATCGGCGAGGTCCGCCAGGCCGGCGCGCGCATCCGCCTGATCGGCGATGGCGACGTCTCCGGCGCCGTCATGACGGCCAACCCCGAGTCCGGCGTCGACGTCCTGTTCGGCACCGGCGGCGCCCCCGAAGGCGTGATCGCAGCGGCCGCCCTCAAGTGCGTCGGCGGTGAGCTCCAGGGCCGCCTCCGGTTCCGCAACGACGAGGAGCGCGCCCGCGCCAAGCGGATGGGCGTCCGCCCCGAAGAGACCATCTACTCCACCGACGAGCTCGCCAAGGGCGACGTCATGTTTGCCGCCACCGGCGTCACCAAGGGCTACCTCCTCGATGGCGTCCGATTCTTCGGCGACAGCGCCAAGACCGAGTCGATCGTGATGCGCAGCAAGACCGGCACCGTCCGGGTGATCAACGCAACGCACCACTTCAACACCAAGCCGAAGAATTCGTGGGCGACCGGCCTGGAGCCCTGAGCTGGGGGACGGTTTCAACTTACACAATTAACGATCTGGAACCTCGTGAAATTACGAGGGGGCGTGGGGACGGTTTCAACCTACGCAACCAACGAGGTGGCTACCGAGCACCGCGGATGAGCCCGCCGTCGGCGCTCGACCACGTCCGGAGGCCATCGCTGTTCGCGCGGTCGCTGCCAGCACACGTTGAACGCAGCGCCACTCGACGTTGCCCAGACGCCTTCGCGTTCTAGCGCAAGTGGCGATCGCACGTAGCGCTGGTTGCAATCAACTCCGTCTCCCTGCTGTGCTTTGGAACGGTCGGGCGTTTGCGATCTCACGGCGTTCCGGATCGCTCGTTGCGTACGTTGAATCCGTCCCCAGTCCCCATCGTGATCTCGCGGGATTGCCGATCGCTCGTTGCGCAAGTTGAAACCGTCCCCCAGCTACGGAAACGCAAACGAGAGCTTCGTGGTCTTGCCCGAGGTGATCGTCACCTTCCGGGTCACCACGGGATGCGTCGGATTCTTGAACGTCAGCGTGTAGGTGCCTGCCGCCAGTTCGAGCTCCGCGAACGGCGTCTCGCCGAGCTTCCGGGTGCCGTTGTAGACGATCGAGTAGGGCGTGGTGCGCACCGTCAGCTTGCCCGGCGCGGCAGCAGGCCGCGCGCTGGAGGCCGCGAGTCGCTTGCGGAAGGCGATGTCCTGGACGCGGTCGACGCCCCGGTCCAGATCGACCTCGCGGTGTTCGAGTACGTAGCCCTCGAGCTCGGCGGCGATCTTGTAGTGGCCCGGCGCGAGCGCGAACCGGGCAGGGTCCGCGCGGGTCTCGCCATTGACGGTGACGGTGCCGCCGCTCGGGTTGGTCCGGATCTCGAGGTAGGTCAGTTCGTCGGGCGCATCGGGCCGGATCGTTGGTTCGAAGGCATCCGCGGGCGCGTCCGCGAGCGGCGCGTCGGCACCCGCGTCCACGGGCACGATCGCCACCGCGCTCCCCGGTTGCGCATCCTCGGGCTCGCGCGACGGTGCGCTCGATCCGCGGGCGGCGAGGGCGACCAAGAAGCTGACGATCGCGAGCAGCACGAGGCCGCCGATCGCGAGCGCGAGCCGTGTGCGGCGACTACGCGGGAGACGTGCGATGACATCGTAGGGCCCCTGCGTGTTCCTGCGCTCGGGCGGCCGCTGCTCGAGCATCGTCGGCAACGTCGCGGGCCCCCCGGCGACCTGCGGCCGGAAGGCACCGCTGCGCACCTCGGTCTCGCCGTTGAGCGTGTCGTTGACGAACACCGTCTCCGCATCGCGATCCGTGGTCTCGACGGCGGCGCGCATCGACGCTGGATCGAGCACGGTTTCGTTCGCGAACGACCCGCGCTGGGCCGCCTCGTGACCCGTCAGGGCGACGGTCTCGACACCGTCGAGCGAGTCTTCCTCGCTCGCCACGCGAGACGCAGCGATCAGGCTAGCGGGCGGCGTCAGTGTCCCGGCCCGGGTGCCGCTGGCCACGGCGGTCCCGGGATCCTCGATGGTCTCCGACGACATCCCCGTGCTCGCCCGCCTGCCTATCCCGCCCACGCCCGGGATCGCCGCGTGCTGCCCGGTTCCTTCGCGCACGAACCGCTGGCGAACCCAGCCGCCGATCTGCATCGGTGTGGCGAGCTCGGGCGAGCTCTTGATGAACTGCTCGAGCGCCTGCGCGAAGTCCATCGCCGTGGCGCGGGTCTCGCGGCGCGTCTGCAGCGCCCAGGTCAGCGCCTTCGCGAGCGCGGGCGGCGTCTTCGGTGCGGCCTGCAGGATCGGCGTCAGCTTGCCATCGCGGATCGCGCGCATCGCATCCACCGCATCGCCGCGTCCGACGATCGTCTTTCCTGCGAGCAGCTCCCACAGCACGATCGCGAGCGAGAACACATCGCTGCGCCCGTCGAGCGGCGACGCGATCGTCTGCTCCGGCGACATGTACGCGTACTTGCCCTTCACCTGCCCGGGATTGGTGAGCTGATCGCTCAGCATCGCGGCCTTGGCGATGCCGAAATCGCAGAGCTTCACCACGCCATCGAACGACACCATGATGTTCGCCGGCGAGACGTCGCGGTGCACGAGCCCGAGCGGCTGGCCCGCGGAGTTGCGCAGCTCGTGCGCGTAGTGCAGGGCGTTGGCGGCATCCGCACCGATCCGCGCCACCATCGTGGGCGGCATCCGCTCCTTCTCGACGCCGTGCTTGTACAGCTGCCCGGCGTGCACGCCATCGATGAACTCCATCGCGATGAAATAATCGTTCTCGACCTTTCCGAAGTCGTAGATGTGGACGACGTTCGGATGCGAGAGCTGCGCGGCGAGCTTGGCCTCGCCGAGGAACATCTTCAGGAAGTCGGGCGCGTCTGCCAGGTGCGGCAGGATCCGCTTGACCGCCACGCGACGATCGAAGCCCTCGAGCCCCTTCTGCTGGGCGAGGAAGACTTCGGCCATCCCCCCGCGGGCGATGCGCCGCAGGAGGACGTACTGACCGAAGCGGATGCCGCCCTCGGCGGACGCGGACACCGGTGCATCCTAGCGTGGTTGCCCCTGCGACCGCGATTGCACATGGATGTTTGCACTCGGTCGGGCGGCCGAAACTGCCGAGGAATTCGATCGCGAGCGTCGCTTCAGATGATCTACAATAGGGTGCATGCGTAAGGGGTCCCTTGCAGGCGTCGCGGTCGCGTCGCTGCTCGCCGGTGCCTGCGTGGCGCCGATCTCGGACTCCGGTGCGCCGCGCGTCGCCGTGGGTGGCACGTCACCGCTGGCGGCGATGTTCACGCGCGTCGGCACCGAGATGGGCGTCCCGCCGGAGCTGCTCGCATCGATCTCGTACGCCGAGACCCGCCTCCAGCTCGTCAACGTCACGGAGCACGACCGCACCTCCGTCGGGCTCCTCGGTCTGTCCCCCGAGGATCTGACGCGTGGCGCGCAGCTCGCCGGCGTCACCGATCGAGCAGCGCAGACCGATGCCGAGGCCTCCGTGCGCGCGGCCGCCGCCTTGTTGAAGAGTCGCGCTCCGTCGGCGCGCACCCTCGAGGAGTTCCTCGCCGTCCTCGATGATGACACCCTCTCCGAGCTCCTGATCCGCGGCGTGGACGGTCGCGATGCCACCGGCCAGACCGTCACGATCGCCGCACGCCCCGAGCTGGATCTCCGCGCCGGCTTCGGCACCACGCAGCAGGCGCTCGGCGGCGCCGACTACGCACCGGCCGTGTGGTCCGCCGCGAACGCGGGCAACTTCCAGGTCGCGAGCCGCACCAAGATCGATCACATCGTCATCCACGACACCGAGGGCAGCTACACCGGCTCGATCAACTGGTTCAAGGATCCCGCCGCAAACGTCTCCGCGCACTACGTGATCAAGTCGAGCACCGGCGCGATCACGCAGATGGTCAAGGAGAAGGACATCGCGTGGCACGACGCGTGTTTCAACAGCACCACCGTCGGCATCGAGCACGAGGGCTACGCCGCCAGGCCCGCGCTGTGGTTCACCGAGGCGATGTACATCGAGTCGGCCAAGCTCACCGCGTACCTGGCCGACAAGTACGGCATCGCCAAGGAGCACGGCACGATCCTCGGCCATGGCGAGGCTCCCGACTGCTCCGATCACAGTGACCCGGGTCCGGGCTGGAACTGGGCGCACTACATCGATCTCGTGAAGACCGGCGGCGCGCCGACGTTCCTCGCGGGTGATGCCCTCGTAGATGCCCCCGCCTCGCTGACCTCCGGTGAGACAGCGACGGTCACCGTGACCCTCGCGAATCACGGCAATGTCGCGTGGGATCTCGATCTCACGCGCCTCGGCACCAGCTCGCCGCAGGATCGCGCGTCGGCGGTGTTCCTCGATGGCGACTGGCTGTCTCCAAGCCGCGCCACTGGCGTCGATGCCAAGGTCGAACCGGGACAGGCCGGCACCTTCACGTTCGACATCGTCGCCCCGGAGGTCCACGAGACCCAGGTGCTCGACGAGGCGTTCCAGCTCGTCCAACAGGACCTGACCTGGTTTGGCCCCGAGGTCCACGTCACGTTCCAGGTCGCCCGGCGTGCCGGTGACGGCGGTGGCTGCTCGGCCGGCGGCTCTGGTTCGCTCGGCACCGCCTGTGCGATGCTACTCCTCGGTGTTCTGTCGAACTGTCGTCGCCGCCGCGCTGTGCGCGGGCTGTAACGACGCGATCACGCTCGAGATCACCGGCGATCGCCCCGTCCCGCAGGGCCTCGATGCGATCTGCGTCGGCGTCGCAGATGCCTCGCGTGGAGGCCACTTCGGTCGCGCCTACCGGCTCGAGGGCAAGCTGGCGCAGCTGCCGCAGACCCTGCGCATCGAGGCCGGCTCCGCCGATGCTGCCTACGCCTGGGTCCGCGGCGATCGCGGCGGGCTGACCGAGGTCCGCGCGGCCTCCAGGATCGACTTCAGCGATGACGTCACGCTCTCGCTCGATCGCTGCGCGCGCGGGCAGGCGGGTGCACCGTCGGTACGTGGCGCGGCCACCGGCCCGGCCAACGCCCGGCTCGCGGTCTCTCATGGCGCGGGCGGAACGCTCGTGCTGGCGATCGGTACCACCGCCGTGGCGATCGATGCGCGCGAGGGCGCGCTGGTCGAGCTCGATGCACCCGCACCGCGCGCCGGCAAGATCGTCGCCGTGGTCGCCGCAGATCTCGACGGTGATTGCGACGACGACGTCATCGTCGCCACCGACGGCGCCGCACCCGCGCTGTGGCGGCGCGATGGCACGAGCTTCACGGAGGTCGGCTCGCTCGGCACCACGACGATCGCGGCGGTCGCGGCGGCCGATGTCGATCGGGATGGCGATCTCGATCTGGTGACCGGTGGTGGCGGCACGCTGACCTTGTGGCGCAACGACGGCGGCGGCACGTTCTCCACCGACGGTGCCGCCCTCGCGGCCAACGGCCGGGTCACCGCGGTCAGCGCACTCGTCCTCGGTGATCTCGATGGCGACGGCAATCCCGAGCTCGTCGTCGGCCAGGCGGGCGGCAAGCTCGCAGCGTGGCTCGGCGAGCCCGGCGGGACCGGGAGCTTTCTCCCTGCCGACGCCGCGGTGCCGCCGGTGCCGCTCGACGTGGTGCGCCTCGTCCTCGCCGATGTCGACGGCGACTTCGATCCAGACCTCGCGATCGCCGTCAAGGCCGCGCCGATGCGGCTGTATGTCGACCGCGATGGTCGGCTCGAGGATCAATCGTTCGTGCGGCTCCCGCAGCCCGCGCCGCTGGCCACCGCGATCGCGATCGGCGGCTGGGATGATGGCTGCGAGCCCGATGCGATCGTGGCGAGCGCCGCGGGTGGACCTTCGCTGCGCGGTACGCCTACCTTCACGTTCGCCTCCGAGGGCGCCGCGCCACCGGGCAGCGATGCCGTGCTCGCGGACATCGATGATGATGGCGATCTCGATGCGCTGATCGCCGGGCCGCAAGGAGTCACGTGGCTCGCGCGTTGATCATCATCCTGCTGCTGCTGCTGGTCTCCACGTTCGCGCGCGCGGACGGCCCGGTCGGCCCGCAGGCGATCGAGACCTATCTGACCGCGGGCCAGAAGCTGTTCGACGAGCAGGAGTACGCCGGCGCGATCCAGTCGCTGTCGCCGGTCACCCGCGATGCGCGCGCCACGCGAGCCCAGCGCCTCCGCGCGCTCGAATTGATCGCCCTCGCGAACTTCATCCGTGGAGAGGAAGGCGCCGCACGCGCTACCTTCGAGCGCATCCTCGACATCGATCCCGGATATCAGCTCCGCGATACCTCGGGCTCGCCGAAGATCCGCGCGTTCTTCGATGCGCTCAAGAAGCAGCTGATCCCCGGCTTCGATCCCACCGCGGGCGCCGACCTCGAGCACGCCGCGCCCACCGCAGGCTCCGCCGGCAAGCCGCTCGAGATCGAAGCGCGCGCCACGCGTGGAGGCGAGCGCGTGTTCGAGCTCGTCGTCGCCACGCGACGCCGCGGCGAGCTCTCCTACAAGCTCGTCTTGGCGTCCCCGCGCGGTGATGCGCGCTGGCGCGTGCGGATCACCCCCGAGGCCTCGGCGAAGCCCTACGTGCTCGAGTATTACGTCGAGGCACGCGATGCCGGTGGCGCCGCGGTCGCCCGGATCGCCGCCCCCGACGCGCCTCTCGAGGTCGCGCTCGCAGCCGGAGGTGGGGAGAGCACCGCGAGGCGCGCCTGGTATGGCCGATGGTATGTCTACGCCGGTGTCGCGGTGGTCGCCGCCGGCGTGACCGGAATCGCGATCGCAGCGACCCGCGGCCCCGACGCTGGCTCGCTGCCTCCGGGATCGGTCACGGTCGGTCCGTGAGCAAGCTAGCGAACCGCCGATCTAGCCGTAACTGCGTCGGAGCGCGACCTGAGCGCGGCCGCTCACGCGACCCCACGCATCACACGGCGAAGCGAGTGTTAGGTCCGGGCGCGGTCCGATGTGATGTGAGTCATCGTCGAGAAACGTCGACGGAGTTGTAGTGCTCAGACCGGATGTTGTGCACGGATCCACGCAACTGAATGGGCTTGACCCCCGGTATCAACCTCAGTAGGGTCCCGCAGAATTGTGAACCGCCGTTTGACCTGGGGAATTCCCAAACGGCAAGCACTTCCAACGGAAGCGAAGGAGTCGATCGATGAAGAAGCTAGCTTTGGGAGCCCTGTTCGCCGGGCTGATGGCATGTGGCGGCGGTAGCGACAAGACCAAGGTCATCATCCCCGATGGCGGTGGCGGCGACGCCGGCCCCGGCGTCTGCAACCCACTCACGCAGACCGGCTGCAACGCCGGCGAGAAGTGCAACTGGATCTACGACCAGATCATGCCGACGGTTGTCGGCCATGTCGGCTGTGAAGCGAACGGCACGGTCGCCGTCGGCGGCACGTGCGGCAATCGCGCGATCGGCCCGGACACCTGCGTCAAGGGCAGCGAGTGCGTCTCCGGCGAGTGCAAGCAGATCTGTGACCACCAGGGCGGCATGCCCACGTGCGACGCGGACCACGCCTGCGTTCGCTACCAGAACCTGTTCGTCGATGGCACCACCACGATCGCGGGCGTCTGTGACCCGGGTTGCGATCCGCTGACCCAGGACCTCAAGGTCGGTACCAACAAGGTCGCCTGCGGCTCGCCCATGCCGGCGCTCCCCAGCATGGGTTGCTACGGCTACGAAGAGTACAGCTGCTCGGGCGCTGCACCGACCGTCACCCCGGCCGTGGCCGTCACCCTGACGGACCGCGTTGCACCTGCCGGCGCCTACCTCAACGCCTGCGCGCCCGGCTACATGGGCATCCTGATCTCCGAGACCGGCTCGATGACCGGCCTCTGCAACGGTCTTTGCGCTGCGCTCGAAGTCGACAATACGGCGCTTCACTCGGGCAACGAGCTCGGAAGCACGGCCGCTGAGGCCAAGCTGCCGACCAAGGCCGCGAAGGCGCCTGGCGATGCGACCTGCGCCGCGAACAAGAAAGGCTCGGAGGGCAACACGACCTGCCGCTACCTGTGGCCGTTCAACGTTGATTCCGCCATGATGCTGAAGATCACGCCCTACACGGACACGATGGGCGTCTGCTTCGCGCGCAGCCACTACAAGTACGACTCGAATGGCGACGGCATGGTGACGGCGGCTGACAAGAACATCCCAGCCTGCGCAGGCTTGCCTCCGCGCACCCCGACCTCCAAGTTGAAAGACGACGATGCCGCGGACTTCGGCTGCCAGAAAGTTGCGAACTCCATGCCCAACACCCCATTCAAGAACGATGGCCTGAAGGTGGGAGACAAGGTGTACGTCGGCGAGATCGGCATCGAGGCGTCCAACCTCAGCGCCTATAACTCGAACGAGGGCCCGGTCCCGTTCAACCGTCACCTCTTCACGAACTAACCAACACCTAGCTGCGAGCGACAACGCTCGTGATCGAAGGGGCCGGCTACCAAGCCGGCTATTCTGTTTTCGGTGCGGCGGCGATAACGTCGAACATCAGTCGCTCCACCAGGTTTAGTGGGTGACGCGATCGCACGGATCGCGGCGTAGACCTGGTTTGGATGGCATTCGCGGCAGCAGAGAAAGTGCGCACGGCCAACCAAAGTAGCGTGGAAGTTCCTACACCGACCATGAAACCAATGGACTGCCGTGCGCATCACGAGCCTACTCCGCACATTGGTGGGTCTGGAAGGGACCGGTGTGCTCGACGTGAACTTCGACGAGTTCGGCCTGGTTGTCGACGTCGCTCCGACGTGGCGACGCGGTCGCTGTTCGGAGTGCGGCGAACTCTGTCTTGGATACGACCGCGACCATGGTCGTCGGTGGCGCCATCTGGATCTCTCCGGAATGACGCTGCAGCTTCGCTACGATACGCGTCGCGTCGAATGTCCGCGGTGCGGCGTCAAGATCGAGCAAGTGCCCTGGGCCGAGACGACGCGCGTGGGTTGAAAGGCGGGGCAAAGCCGTGCCATCGAGGGTTTGCAAAGACTCTCTCGACGGAAGGATGCCCCGTGACTCGCATCGTGATCGAACTGCCGGACCAACACAAGCACCTCGCA
>JAYUVX010000239.1:0-39912 GCA_043753855.1 Myxococcales bacterium
CTTCAGGGTATCGCACTCGGTGCGCGAAAGGGTGGCACGGGGATTTTGGATTGCGACGGATCTGAGGGATCCTGTTCGCCGCATGAGCCAGCGGTCTCCGCTCCTGCCGATCTTCCTGATCGTGCTCGTCGACGTCCTCGGGTTCACCATCGTGATCCCGCTGCTGTCCCTCTACGCCGAGCGGTTCGGCGCGAGCCCGCTGACCGCGACGCTGATCGTCTCGTGCTACGCGGTGAGCTCCCTGATCTCGACGCCGATCATCGGCAAGCTCTCCGACACCTACGGCCGCAAACCGCTGCTGATGATCAGCCAGGCCGGCACCTGCATCGGGTTCATCGTGCTCGGAACCTCCACCGCGCTGTGGATGGTGTTCCTTGGCCGGATCCTCGATGGCATCACCGCTGGAAATCTGTCGCTCGCACAGGCCTACATCTCCGATCACACCACGCCCGAGAATCGCGCCAAGTCATTCGGCGTGATCGGCATCGCGTTCGGCATTGGCTTCATGTTCGGCCCCGCGCTCGGCGGCTGGCTCGGCCAGTACGGCATGCACGTCCCGTTCATCGCCGCCGCGAGCCTCTCCGCGTGCTCGATCCTCGCGACCTACACGATGCTGCCGAAGGAACCGCGACCCACGGCTGCACCGGCGAAGCTCGACGCAGGTCCGGTCGGGCCCGGCGGCAAGCGGCCCAGCGCGTTCGACGTTGCGGCGTACGCCGAGTACCTCAAGCGCCCGCAGCTGCGCGCGCTGTACCTGCAGTTCTTCCTCTACACGTTCGCGTTCTCGATCTTCATCAGCGGCTTCGCCCTGTTCGCGGAGCGGCGGTTCATCTTTGGCCATCCACCCAGGCCATGGACCGCGCGCGAGGTGGGCTTGCTGTTCGCGTTCGCCGGCTTCGCCGGGATCGTCTGGCAGGGCGGCATCATCGGCCGGCTCGTCAAGAAGTACGGCGAGTACAAGCTGTCGATCTATGGCTTCATCGCGCTGGTGTTCGCGTACGCGATGATCACGCTGGTGCCCTCGGCCGAGTGGTCGTGGATGATCGGCATCACGGTCATGAACTCGTTCGGCAACGGCGTGCTCCGGCCCGTGATCACGAGCCGGATCACGCAGGCCGTGGGACGTCACGAGCAAGGCGTGGCGATCGGGATCTCGGGCTCGCTGAGCTCGTTCGCGATGATGATCGCGCCGCCGACCGGCGGGTTCCTGCTCGAACATCACTGGCTCGATGCGTGGCCCCTGGTCGCGGCGGGAGTCGCCGGACTCGGCCTGATCGCCGTGATCGCGGCCGGGAAGGGGGCGGCGGTCGGTCCGGCTCCCACGATCCCCAAGGCCGAGCTACATTCCGAAGCATGAAGGTTCAGGGATGGTTCGTGCTGGCACTGGTCGCCAGCGGTGGTGTGGTCTCCGTGCGAACGATGGGCGGCTGTCTCAACCAGCCGGCTGCCGATCAAAGGCTCGCGGCGAGGCTCGATGATCTGTGTGACATTGCCAGGGACGGCGCGGACAAGCCCGTCGCCGGAGTGCGCGCGCTCGGCCACTACATGGGCAAGCACGCCGGCGATCTGCTCGGTGAGCTCGGAGACACCGTCGCACTGATCGAACGGATCTCCGACGACCGGGCGCACGACGAGCGAGCCCGGATGGCTCGCGATCGGATCCAGAAGCCACTGCGAGCGTGCGAGAACGACTGGCAGCGGTTCAGCGACTCGATCGAGGCGGACCCGGAGGCCCGCGCCCTGATCGACCAGGCGATGATCCGCCTCAATCGCACGCTCGAGATCCTGTTCGGGAACACGGCGTGGACGCTGCGCGATCTGCCGCAGCAGCTCGTCAACGCACTCGAGCGCTAGCTACGGCTTGACCTCGAACTTCCACTTCGCGCCCTCGGCCCCGATGCCGGCGGTCTTGCTCGGATCCTCGTAGCCGAAGTTGAGCTCGCCGCGCGCCTCGTAGATGCCCTTCGGCGCGGTGCAGGTGACCGCGGCGGTCAGCAAGTTGTTCTCGATCTTGAGCTGGTCGCCCTTCAGCTCCTTGGCGTCGCACTTGAAGTCCGGCGGCACCGTGACCTTGAACGACATCGGGGTCTTCTTCGTGAACGTCAGCCAGCGCGAGAGGTTGACCGACATCGACAGCGTGAACTTGTCGTTCGGCTTGACGCCGGTCGGCGTGGCGCCGTTGGTGATCACGTAGTCCTTGATGCTGCCAGTCAGCTCGGCGACCTTCTTGTCGCGCGCATCGAGATCCGCCGGGCCCGCAGCCGTGCTGACCAGCGCGACCTTGCCATCGACGCCGACGACGATCGATGCCGGGCCGGTGAACCCGAGCTGCTTCATCAGCGTGGTCGTGCCCTTGCCGAACGCGACCGAGCCCTGGCCCACGCCTTCGCTCTCCCGGATCGGATCGAGCTTCTTGGCCTGGCCCTTGCTGCCGTCGATGTGCGCGACGATGTAGACCTTGCCGTTCTCTTTCAGCGTGACGATCCGCGCGAGGTCATCCGTGCAGGTCTTGACCTTTGGGCCGCAGAACCAGTGCACGACCACCTTGCCGGCGGCGTCCTTGTCGGATGGCACGTCATACAGCCACTCGCCCTTGGGCCACTCGGGGGTGGCGACGGTGGGGAGAGGATCGCCGACCGCGGGCAGCTTCGCGGGAACCGGCGCGGGCTTCTTCGCAGGCTGTGCGGACGCGGTGGCTACCAGCGCGCCGAGGAGTGCAGCGGAGATCGAAGCTAGTTTCATGATGGGGAAGATAGCGCGAGGGAAACCGGACCGTTTGGAGCCTGCGCGAAATGTTGTCAGGCAGCCGGGTCTCGTGCGTTGCTATCGGACGGTGCGCCCCGCGGTCGTATTCATCGCCCTGCTCGGGTGTTCGGGGGCTGCACCGGTGCCGACCCCTCCGCCCCCCGCTCGTCCGCCGCCGCCGCCGGATGCTGCCATCGATGTGCCGCCTCCCCTCGCGCTCCGCGGCCAGGCCTGCGGAACGCAACAGGGATGCGATGCCGACCTCACCTGCGCCGGAATGCCCGGGGGCTACTGCACCTCGGCGTGCGGGCTCGCCGGGGCGATATGCCCCGACGGCGTCTGTGTCGCAACCGCACGGTCGGGAGAGCAGTGCCTGAAGGGCTGTACCCGCGATGCGGACTGCCGGGCCGCCGAGGGGTACCTGTGCGACCGGCAGTGGTCCGCGTGCCTGATCCCGAACAGCGCGGTGATCGTCCCGCGGCAATGCCCTGCAGCGGTCGGGCTCGCGCACGACAAGGCGTTCGCCCCGGCGACGGCGCTGTCGAGCGTGGAGACGCCCGGGCTCTACCAGCTCGAGCCCAGCGCGCTGATGACCAGCCTCGGAGAGCTGCTCGTCCTGTTCGGATCGCAGCGCGGGGTGGCGGATCCGGGTCAGCTCGGCGCCGCGCTGGTCGGCCCTCGGGGCGTGAGCCCGACGCGATTTCCGACCGACGTGGGCGATCGCGCGCAGGTGCGGCTCGCACGCGATCGCAAGGGCATCCTCTACGCGGTGTGGCGGCAGGCCGAGGGCCGACATCGCGAGATCTCGCTCGCACGCTCGCGCGACGGCGGCAGGACCTGGACCGGCCCCGATCGCGTCGACGCCGCGGAGTGCGACGACCGCGAGCGCGACTGCCTCGATCGCCCGATGATCGCCGTCAGCGGCACCGATCTGATCCACGTGATGTACGCGGCCGGCGGCGGGCTGCGGATCGCGACCTCGCACGACGAGGGCAACACGTTCCGCCCCGCGATCACCGCACTCGTCGGGCATCACGGCAATGCCGCGGTCGGTGGCGATGGGCGGCTGCACGTCATCGCGATCGATCCGGGTACCGCTGCGCCGGGCTTCGGCTCGGCGGATCACCGGATCGTCTACGCGGTGTCCACCCCGAATAGCGTCACGTTCGGCAACGCCCACAAGCTCAGCGGCCGCGACGAGATGCTGCCGTTCTACGGCTCCAACCCGAGCATCGCCCTCGACGGCAAGCGCGGCTTCATCTACGCGGCGTACGTCCGCGGCGGGCGCGATGCGGTGTGGGACCTGGTGATCCTCGCGTCGAAGGACAAGGGCGTCACCTGGAAGCGCACGCGGATCGGCGACGAGCTGCCCGCCTGCGCGATCCACATGGTGCCGAACCTCGCGGTCGATCCACGGACCGGTACGCTCCACGTTGCCTGGTACGACAACCGCGGCCCTGGTCGGTTCGCGCACGCGACCTGCACGCCCGGCGCCGCGAGGTGCACGCAGCAGGGCGCGATCAACGATCGGCCGTTCGCCGTGCTATCGACGGAGCGCGACGCCCCGCGGGCCGTGGGCGAATATGCCGCACTGGTCGTCGATGACCAGCGCCGCACGCTACACGCGGTGTGGGCGCAGCCGATCGACGAAGGCGGCAAGGTCGTCTCGCGGATCTTCCACGCCGCGGCGAAGCTGCCGAACCAGTGACTAGACGTAGTCCTTCACGCCGAAATAGATCGCGACTCCGACGGCGACCAGGGCTTCGCCGGCGATGAACCCGGAGCCGAGCGGGACCATCCAGACGTCGGCGCTCTTCTTGTCCTGCTTCTCCCAGATGTAGCCAATCACGCCGCCGATGAACATGGTGGCGACGACGTAGAACGGCACGAGGATGCCGATGCCCACGCCGGTCGGCGACGGGATCCACTGCTTGTACTTCTTGTTCGATTCGAGAACCGTGAAGAGGATGCCGAGGATCGAGAACACGACCAGCGCGATCAGCGCGGACGACGACAGCGCGCCCACACCCTCCTGGAGGATCTGCGCGAAGCCGGACCACTTGTTCGAGATCGGCGAGGTCAGCTGCGCCTTGTCGCCGGTGATGCCCCACTGATCGCGGAGCACCGGATACATCCACGAGACGCACGCCGCACCGATCGGTACCGCCAGCAGCTGCATGATCGTGAGGCTGCGCGGCTTGGTGCCGACGATCTCGCCGCACTTGTAGTCCTGCATGATCGCCTCGGACGAGGTGGCGACCGTGCCCGTGGTTCCACTCGCGACCATGTTGGCGACGACGTTGCCCGGTGCGATCGCCGCGAACAGCCCCTGCATCATGTTCGACAGCGCGCTGATCGGTCCCCAGTTGGTCTCGCCGAGGACGCGCAGTCCGACGAGCATCAGCGGGACCGACAACACGATCGCGGCGAGCGTCATCCAGACCGGCATCCCGAGCATCTGGCGCTGGACCACGCACAGCGCGACCGTGCAGATCGCCACGCCGGGACCGACGATCGACAGCGGCAGCTCGCTCGAGCCGATCTTCGCCGTGCGCAGGCTGCGAAACGTATCGACGAGCAGGCGCCAGCGCAGCGCGAGCGCGGTTAGCCCACCGGCGACCAGCATGCCGGTCGCCGGCCACATCACCCAGAACAGCACGTTGGTGCGGCTCGGCGTGTCGGTGAAGAACGCTCGGCTGACCTCGTGGCCGTTCTCCATGATGTTGTGGCGCCCGAGCTCGACGCCATACTTGAGCAGGAAGTACGGAGCGACGATCCAGGCGAGCACGCCCCCGATCATCATGCTCACGTTGATCCGCAGACCGACGAGCATCCCCGAACCGATGCTGAGCAAGCTGTACTGCGCGCCGACCGCGAGGTTGGCGAGGATCACGCCGGTGACGACGACCTTGCCGTCGACGAGCTTCGAGCCCTCGAGCAGCACCGTGCTCGGGTTCCAGCTCTCCGGAATGACATGGAACAGCGAGGCGTCCTCGCGGACGAACATCACGAGGCCCGAGAGGAACAGGCCGCCCATGACGGCGTAGAACGCGGTCATCGCGTTGCGCTTGACCTCGGCGCTGGCGTCGCGCGGAGGATCGAGGACCGTGATCGTCTCGGCGGCGGAGAGACCATCGACGTAGGGGAGCTTCTCGTCCACGATGAAGTGCCGGCGCAGCGGCACCGCGAGCAGGACGCCGAGCGTGCAGGCGGCGGTGAGCCACAAAAACGACGTGAACGGTGAGAGCTCGAGGCCAAACCGGCCGTTGGTGTTGTAGCGAAGGATGTCGAACGCGCCGAGCAGCACGCACATGAACGCCGTCTGCGCGGCGCTGGTGCCGGCGGCCTCGGCAAGGTTGTTCTGCCAGCGGTTGTAGGTCTTCTTGCGGAGGACGATGTCGAACAGCCGCAAGAACAGAAACCCGAAGAACGCCGCGACCACCGAGACGTTTGGCCCGAATCCGAGCTTCAGCACCATGTACGGATAGGACAGGCCCATCAGGATCGCGACGAACAGACCCGCGACGAGCGCCTGCCAGGTGATGTCTCCCTGCAGCGCGGGCGGTTCGAGCGGAAGGATGGCTCCGGGCGGCGGTGGCCCGTCCCCCCCGAGCGCCTTGAGCTCGTCCTTCAATAGCCGGGCGTCAGGGAGCTCGACATCCTGGTCTTCGTGACTCACGGCCGGAGGCATAACACGCCAGTTCGCTGGGGACGGTTTCAACTTAGACAACTTGCGATGCGTAAGCCGGTGGAAGCACTGGGGGGTTGGGGACGGTTTCAACTTACGCAACGAGTGTCCGGCAGTCGGACGAGACACGTGCGCCTCGACGAGCGTGTCGCCGGTGGATCCAGCGAACCAGACGCTCGTTGCGCACGCTGAAACCGTCCGCCGCCCCCCGAGTAGTTTCCGCATCTTGCGCACCGCAAGTTGCGCAAGTTGAAACCGTCCCCAGCCCGTGGCCCTACTTCTTCCCGTTGCGCTTCCGATCCTCGTCGTCCTTGCGGCGCTTGTCCTCGTCCTGGCGCTTGCGCTGCTCTTCCTCGCCGCGGCGCTTGTCGGACTCGGCGCGCTTGCGATCGTCGTCCTGACGGCGCTTGTCCTCGTCGCCCCGTTTCTTCTGCTCCTCGGCCTGCTTGCGCTGGTCCTCGTCGAGGCGCTTCTTGTCCTCGTCGCGGCGGCGCTGGGCGTCGTCCTCCCGCCCGCGCTTGTCGTTGTCGTCCTTGCGGCGCTTGTCCTCGTCGGACCGCTTCTTCTGCTCCTCTTCGGCGCGGCGCTTGTCGGCCTCGATGCGCTTGGTGTCCTCCTCCTGGCGCTTGCGTTGCTCCTCGGCCTGCTTGCGCTGACCCTCGTCGAGCCGCTTGCGGTCCTCCTCGCGGCTGCGCTTGTCGTCCTCGGTGCGCTTGCGGCCATCTTCCTCGGCGCGCTTCTTGTCCTCTTCCTGGCGCTTGCGCTGCTCCTCGGCCTGCTTGCGCTGGTTTTCGTCGAGGCGCTTGCGGTCATCGTCGTCGCGGCGCTTCTTGTCGCCCTCGATCTTCTTCTTCGCCTCCTCGTCCTGGCGGCGGCGGTCCGCATCGCGGCGCTTCTCGAGCTCTTCCTGCTGCTTCTTGAACGCCTCGAGCCGCTGGCGCTCGTCCTCGTCGCGACGACGCTTGTCGTCCTCGCGGGCCTTGCGGTCGCGCTCCTCGAGCTTCTTGCGATCCTCCTCGAACCGGCGACGGTCCTCCTCGAGCTTGCGACGCGCGTTGTCGTCTGCGGCCTTGCGCTGCTCCTCGTCGAGGCGCCTGTTGCGGTCGGCGAGCCGCTTCTGCTCCTCCTCGCGGCGGCGGCGCTCGTCGTCCCACTTCTGCTGGCGGTCGGCCTCGCGGCGGCGCTCCTCCTCCTCGCGACGCATCTGCGCCCCACGCTCGCGCTCGACCGCTTCCTCGCGGCGACGCCGATCCTCGAACTCGCGCTTGCGGTCGTTCACCCGCTGCGCGGCCTCGCGTGCCTGGTCCCTGTCGTAGCGGCCGACCTCGCGAAGGTCGAACCGATCGCGGCGCCATTCGACGCGCTGCCGGCGCATCCAGCCCTCGTCGGGACCGGCGACCCACAGGAACTTGTTCGAACGGTGGTAGCGCTGGATCCGCTGCGTGCCCCGGATGTACGCGCCGAAGTTCGTGGTCACGTAGTAGCGACGCGGGTCACCACTGACCAGCTGGCCCGCCGGGATGAATCGCCACTGCTCGTCGGGGACATACGAGTCATCCGAGTAGCCCATGGGCGCCCAGCCGACCCAGCCCTCGCCGACGCGCCACTGCACCCACGCCGGCCCCCACGTGGTGTCGGGGACCCAGACCCAGCGATTGACCCATACCCAGCGACCGTAGTGATCGGTGGCCCAGCCCCACGGATCGGCCGACACCCAGGTCCACCCGACGTCGGTGTACTTCCAGTGACCGTTCGAATACGGCTGATAGCCGGCGCTGGTGGGCGCGAACACCCAGCCGAACGTTCGATCGTCGTACCAGGAGCCGTACTGCTCGAGCACGTCATAGAACACGCCCACCGACGGCACCGACAGGCCATCGAGCGTGATGTTGATGTCGGTGTACACCGGGCCGACCGGCTGCTGATACGACGGCTCGGTGAGCGGCGGCGGCGGCGGCTCGGTAGGCGGCTGCGGCTGCGGCTGCGGCTGCGGCTCGGTCGGATAGGGATTCGGTTGCGGTTGAGGCTGCGCCTGATACGGCTGCTGGGAATACGGCGTCCCGTACTGGGGCGGCGGAGGCTGCACCGTGCAGCTCGAAAGTAGAACCAGACCGAGCAGTCTTCTCGAGCGCATGCGCATGCCCTTTCGACGGTTCGGGATGTGACGGGAGGCCCCCGGCCCGCATTCAAAGGATACCGTGTACGGTTCCCCGCGTGCGTGCCCTGCGGCTCACGGAGGTTCATCGTGGGGCAGACTGCCTGGTCGCGAGCTGCGCCCTCGACGACCTGCGGTTCCACGTCACCGTCTGGTACGAGGACGTCGACCTGCACGCGCTCGCGCGAGCCCATGGCGAGGACCTGCTCGAGCGGCTCGCCGTCCATATCGCCCTGTTCCAGCTCAACACGGTGGCCAGCCTGCGCCCCGAGGTCATCGAGCTCGGGCCGTATGCACGCCACCTGACGCCCGAGCTCGTTGCCCTGTGGCAGACGGTGTTCGAGCGGGTATGGGCGCAGTGGCGATGGGAGCATCAGCTGCCCGCGTACATGCCGCGGTTTGCCGATCCGCTGGTCGCCGCACCCGGTCCCGGCCGCGTCCCCGACGGTCCGACCGAGCTGCTCGCATTCTGCGGCGGTGGCAAGGACAGCCTGGTGGCGGCCAAGCTGCTCGAGCGCGCCGGCCTTCCATTCGCGACGCTCGGCTACGCGCATTCGATCTACGGCAACGCCGCGCATCAGCACGCACTGCTCGATCGACTCGGCGCCGCGACCGCACGCACGCGCGCCGAGCGCCAGTGGGTGATCGATGACGTGCTCGATGCACCCGTCGCGCAGCTTCGGCCGGCGCTCGGCGTGCGATCGATCCATGCGGCGGAGACGCCGGCCTCGGTGTTCGCCGCCCTGCCCCTCGCGCTCGCGCGCGGGTATCGCGGGCTCGTCGTGGGTCACGAGGCGAGCGCGAACACCGGCAACCTGGTGTGGGACGCGACGGGCGAGGAGGTCAATCACCAGTGGGGCAAGAGCTGGGAGGCCGAGCAGCTCCTCGATCGCTACGTCGGGACCCAGCTGCTCTCGAACGTGCGCTACTTCAGCATCCTCCAGCCGATCCACGACGAGCTGATCTTCGAGCTACTGACGCGCGATGCCGCGCTCGCTCCGCTCACGCACTCGTGCAACGTCGCCAAGCCGTGGTGCGGCCAGTGTGCGAAGTGCGCGTACGTGTGGCTGCAGATGGCAGCGCATCTGCCGCGGGAGACCGTGGCCGCGACGTTCGGTGCGGACCTCGGCGAGCGGCCCGAGAACATGCGCTGGTTCCGCGAGATGCTCGGGCTCGCCGACCACACTCCGTTCGAGTGCGTGGGTGGGATCTCCGAGGCACGACTCGCGCTGACGCTCGCGCGCGCTCGTGGTGCCGGTGGATCGTTGCTCGCGAGCTATGCGGCGGAGGTCGGGTCCGTGGATGTCGCTGCACTCGCACGGCCGCTGGTGGTCGTCGGGCGCGCGCACGGGATGCCGCCGCAAGTCGCCGCCGGTGTGATGCCGCAGCTCGAAGAGGCCGCCGTGACTGCGGCCATCCGCCTCGGCGTCTAGGGTAGAGTCGCGCGCGATGGCCAAGACCGATCCGTCGCCGCTCGTCGAGGCGGCCGCAGAATTCGACGAGGCGCTCGCCACCTACGGACGGCTGGGCGAGCTTTTCCTCAAGACTCCCCTGTCGAGCGTGAAGCACCTCGAGCGATCGAATGGCGTGCTCGCGGAGCTCGCTGGCTGCGAGGAGCGGTTGCAGGCGTCAGGTCAGAAGCTGGTGAAGGCGCTCGCGGCCGCGCGCGATCATCAGGAGGAGCTCGCGAAGGAGGTCGTCGCGCATGTGCCCGCGGTGCAGGCGCGCAACCAGAAGCTGCAGGCGCTGATGGGCGAGCTGACGTCGGTCGCTGGCGAGGTCGGTGGGCTGAACGCGGTGATCCAGGGCAAGTCCGAGAACGGAGACGCCACGGCTTCGCCGACGAAGCACGACGCGCTGGATATCTCGGAGCGGGTGCTGAGCCTGTCGTCGCGCGCCGAGCAGCTCGCAGCGGATGCGCGCGACGCGGAGTACGAGGAGCTCGCCACGCAGGCCCACGCGCTGCACCAGCGGCTCTCGGTGATCGGGAAGAAGCTGCAGAATGCGGGCGGCGATTGATCAGCTGGTTGCTTCGCACAACCATAGCCGGTACGGCACGTTCGACCCGGTAAACACCTGCCGCGGCCGCCAGCCGGCGCCAGCGAGCAAGGTCTGCATGGCGGCCGGGGTGTGCTTGTAGCAATGCTCGGTGACGAGTGGCTCGCCGGGAGCGAACGTGATCGTGGTCCCGCCAAACCGGACGATCTGGCGGGTCTTGCTGACGAGGTGCATCTCGATTCGCGAGGCATCGCCGTTCCACACCGCACGGTGATCGAATGCGTCGACATCGAACGTCGCACCGCGGGTGCGGTTGAGATGAGTCAGCACGTTCTTGTTGAACGCGGCCGTGACACCGGCTTCGTCGTCGTAGGCGCGGAGCAGCAGGACCGGATCGCGGGTCCCATCGGCACCGAGCAAGAGCAGCCGCTCGGGCCCGGCGAGCCGCGCCATCAGCGCGAGGAAGGGTCGCGCCTCGCTCGGTTCGAAGTTACCGATCGTCGATCCCGGGAAGAACACGAGCGTACGCCGCCACTCGTGCTGAGGTACCGGGAGCTCGAACGGATGCATGTAGTCTGCAAGCAGCGGCTGGACCTCGAGACCCTTGATCGCGTGGCGCAGGATCAGCGCCGTATCCTGAAGCTGCTCGCGCGCGACGTCGATCGGCACGAAGCTCGACGGACGCTCGAGTGCCTCCAGCAGGCGCCGCGTCTTGATCCCCTCGCCGCACCCCGGTTCGATGACGCGCGCCTCTGGACCGACCTGATGAGCGATCTGCAGCAGATGCTGGTCGAGGAGCGCGAGCTCTGTCCGCGCCGGGTAGTACGCGTCGAGCGTGGTGATCTTCGCGAACAGCTCGGCACCGATCGCGTCGTACAACAGCCGACATGGAAGCCGCTTGCGCGCGGCCCGCAGGCCGTCGAGCACCTCATCTTCTCCGGTGACGCGCAGGTTGCGGGCGGTGGCAGTCGACGTCATCGGACACCTCGATCGTTGGCGAACCGCACACCGGACATCTGCCAGCGTGCCCACGGGGGAAAGAAGTTGCGATAGCTCGCGCGCACGTGTCCGCGCGGTGTGAAGCAGGAGCCGCCGCGCAGCACCATCTGCCCCGACATGAACTTCCCGTTGTACTCGCCGAGCGCACCGGCGAGTGGATGGAAGCCGGGATACGGCGCGTATGCGCTGGAGGTCCACTCCCAGACGTCACCGAACATCTGGGCGAGGCCCGAGCCGGTCGCGGCGCGCGGAAGTAGATGGTCATCATCGGCCCAGTTGCCTTCGCGAGGACGCAAGCCGGAGGTCGCGATCTCCCACTCGGCTTCGGTTGGCAGCCGCGCGCTGGCCCAGCGCGCGAGCGCATCGGCCTCGTAGTAGCTGAGGTGACAGGCCGTGGCCGTCGGGTCGAGCTCGCGGACACCGGAGAGGTCGTAGTGGGTCCACAGACCGTCGTCGTGCTGCCAGTACAGCGGCGCGCGCCAGCCTTCGCGCTGCGCGGTGGCAAAGCCATCCGAGAGCCACAGCCGCGGATCGGTGTAGCCGCCATCGGCGATGAACGCGCTCACCTCGGCGTTGCACGCCGGCCGCGATGCGAGCGCGAACGGCTCCACGATCGCCCGGTGCCGCGGTCGCTCGTTGTCGAACGCGAACCCGCACTCGTCCGCACCGATCTCGACGACGCCACCAGCGTTCGCGATCCACGACAGCGGCGTGATCGCTACATGCGCGAGGCGGTCGAGATCGGTGCGATATGCGGGACGCAGCGGCTGCGTCGCGAGCGCGTGCTTGAGATCGGTCAGGATCAGCTCCTGATGCTGTTGCTCGTGATGCAGGCCGAGCTCGAGCGTTGCCTGGGCACCGGCTCCGAGGGCGTCGACCTCTAGCGCCGCGAAGATCCGCTCATCGACCGCGGCGCGATAGGTGAGAACCTCGTCGAGGCTCGGGCGCGACATCAGGCCGCGACGCGCGCGATCCACACGCGGTCCCACCGCATTGTAGTAGCTGTTGAACAGAAACCCGAAGCGCTCGTCGTGTACCGGCTGGTCGATCGTCGCGAGCACGAACGCCTCGAAGAACCAGGTGGTGTGTGCGAGGTGCCACTTCGCAGGACTTGCATCGGGCATCGACTGGATCGCGTGGTCCTCGACCGACAGCGGCGCGCACACGCCCAACGAGCGCTCACGCACGGTCTTGAACCGCATGAGCAAATCAAGCGACTTCACGGTCGGCGGTGATGCACCTGACGTGCCTGTGCTGCGTTGCGCCCTGCAGCTGCGCGCCGACGCACGTAGCTGCCCACACTCTCGGAACGCGTGGCGTGCAGCTTGCTCCCGATTCTCATGCCGAAGCGGGCAGCCGAAGGGGGCAGATGAGTCATCCAGTGACTTCGACCGACACGATCTTTCAGGTGCTCGACCACGAGCATCGCGACCTCGAGGCGCGGTTTGCCGCCCTCCACGTGATCGCCGCGGATGACCTCGAGGCTGCACGCGCTGCGTACCCGCAGCTCGCCGCCGCGATCCTAGCGCACCTCCACGCGGAGGCTGCCGTGCTGCTCCCGCGACTCGCACAGATCCCAGCGCTCGCCGAGGTCCTCGCCGAGACGCGCGACGACCATGCTCGCATCGAGGTGGATGCGCTCGGCCTCGGCCGTGCGCCGCTGACACCCAGCGAGTGGCTACGCGGCGTCCGCCGTCTCGAGCAGGACATCGAGCGCCTGATCGAACGTGAGGAGGCTGAGGTCTTTCCAGTGGCGCGTCGTGCAGTGCCCCTCGACGAGTCGCATGCACTGGCGTGCGAGCTGAGGAGCGTCGAGGATCGAGAGCTCGCGGCGCAGCAGCGGTAAACCCCGTTGCACCGTCGGCCGCGGCGATGGATCTGCACGCCTTCGACGCATGCTCGTCGTGATCCACAGACTGCTGGCCGGATTCGGCCGCGCACTCCGCTCGCTGATCGCTACTCGTCAGGGCTCTGGAGGCCGGTCGCTGCGAGGCGGGGACCGTAGAACCGCATACTCGCGAGGACCAGGGTCTCGTCACCCCCCTTGACCTGCTTGCGCGCGGCGATGTCGACGCCGAACTTGATGTTCGCGATGCCGATGCCGCCGGTGATGTACGTCGCGCCGAGCCCGTTGTCGTGGATCGCGCCGGCACGGATCGGATAGCCCATGTCCCCACCGCGGAGGAACAGCTCTGCGCCGCCGCCATAGCGTGCGCCGCCGCCATGGGTCTTCCACCGCGAGTCGAAGCTCAAGGCGAGGTTTGGAATCGGGCGCGCATGGAGCCCGCCACCGACCGCGCGAGGGAACCAGTCGGCCTCCTGTGTCGAGAGCAGGTTCTGGCCGGAGATCCCGAGGTTGATGATCTCGGTGAGCCGCACGGTGCCGCCGACATCGAACACGAAGCCACTTTTCTTGGCATCGGGGTTCATCGTGTCGTCATAGCGAAAGTACTTCGTGGTGACGCCGACCATCACGCGCGGGACGAGCAGCTTCGACAGCGACGCGCCCGCGACATGCGTGGTCCGCTTCATGTCCATGCCGCCGAGCTCCGGACTCGATCCGGCGTAGTCATAGAAGAAGCACCCGGGCACCACGTTCGTCGAGTCGCACGCAGAGACGCCGATCAAAGAAGCGCTGTCCGATGCGCGATAGCCGTAGCCGCCTTCGAACACGAGCTCACGGTTGAGCGGAAGGCCCGCGGGATTGAGGTTGATCGAGGTCGCCCCCGTCGCGCCGCCACGCATCGCCTCTCCCACGGCGATCTCGCGCGGTCCGAGCATGTCATCGAGCGAGTCCGGCTCGGCATGCGCACTTCCGAGCAGAGCCGTTGCGACGAATACCGAGGGTCCGAGCAGGCGCATGCCCGAGTGTTGGCGCGGATCCAGGTCATGCGCAAGAAACCTCGTGATCGTGCCGTTCTGGCACGTGGTCTGCAGTTTTTCGCGACATGCAGTCCACAACGACCAACGCGCTCGAGATCCTCCGCACGCAACACACACCACCATCGAGGAGAAGCTGTTCTACCCGGTGGTGATGACGCTGAAGACCCACGAGCAGCTGATCGAAGCCACCGAGGAGCACCTCGCGGTCAAGCGACTGATCGCCGACATGCTCTCGCTATCCGGCGATGACGAGCACTTCGATGCGAAGCTGAGCGTCATCAAGGAGAACCTCCGCCATCACGCGCACGACGAGGAGGAGGACAAGCTGTTCCCGATCGTCGAGAAGCTGCTGAACGAGGACGAGCTCGCCGCACTCGGCAACGAGCTGATCGCGATGTTCGAGATGCTCATGGAGCAGGAGCCCAGGCGCAACGTTCCTACCGAGACCGCCGAAGCAGCTCGGCTCAGGATGTGATCCCGTCCCCGAAAACTCATGCAGCGCGACGGAAGTCGCGCTGCTGGTGTCTTCACGTCACATCGTCGAGCTGTTGACTACCAGCGATCGCCGCCGCCGCCGCCGCGACCGCCGCCGCCGCGGCCGCCACGACCGCCACGACCACCGCGGCCACCTTCACCACCACCACCACCGCCGTAGTCGCCACCGCCCCCGCCGCCACCATAACCGCCGCCACCACCGCCGTAGCCGCCACCACCGCCACCGCCGCCGTAGCCGCCGCCGCCGCCGCCGCGGAAGCCACCCCCACCACCACCACCGCCGCGCTGCTGACGCTGCTCGGCCTCGTTGACGCGGAGCGGGCGTCCGTCGAGAGTGCGGCCGTCCATCCCCTCGATGGCCTTCGAGGCCTCTTCAGGGGTACCCATGGTCACGAACGCGAAACCGCGCGAGCGACCCGTCTCGCGATCCGAGACGAGGTGGACGTCGCTGACCGTTCCGAACTCCTGGAACGCAGTACGGACGCCATCAGCATTGGTGTTGAACGAGAGATTGCCAACATACAGACGAGTGTTCATCGCTTGCTCGATCTGGCCCTGTGAAACGCTACAACCCGCCCCAGAGGGGCCCTTGGTGCTCTAAAGCGGGTTTCGATCCTGTATCAAGCCCACTGATGCACCGGGAACTAGTAGCGCGCAAACGCTCGCAGCAAGCCGACGAACTAGGGCGACCCCAAGCTACTCCGCTGCCCCAGCGATTGCCATATGGAACGGGGTACTGCCTGGCAAAGGCGCGGATCCACTGGGGGATCGGGGATCACAGTTCTCAGAATCCCCCGGACCTGCGCGCTGTCTAAAGCCTGCACGAGTATGCTGGCGGTCGATGTCCGAGCTTGAACGATCGCTGCTCCGTCGCCTGCGCGACCGGGACGAGCGCGCGTTCCGCGAGCTCATCGACCAGCATCGCGACCGCGTGTTCAACATCACGTATCGCATGCTCGGCAACCGCGCCGAGGCGGAGGACGTGGCGCAGGAAGTCTTCATCACCGTGTTCAAGACGATCGAGAGCTTCCGCGAAGAGTCCAAGTTCTCGACCTGGCTGTACCGGGTGACCGTCAATCACTGCAAGAACCGGATCAAGTACCTCGCCCGCCGCCACGAGCGCGATCGCGACGAGCTCGATGAGACCAACGGGGCCACCAACGGCGCGGTCAACGGCGCGCCGGTTCGCGTCGCCCAGCCCGACAAGGCGCTCGCCAGTGCGCAGATGGAGAAGTTACTGCAGCAGGCGATCGCCGATCTCGATGATGATCAGCGGGCGGTGGTGATCCTCCGCGATGTCGAGGATCTCTCGATCGAGGAGATCTGCGAGATCACGGGGCTGCCCGACGGCACCGTCAAGTCGCGTCTGCACCGGGCTCGCCTGGTGCTACGCAAGAAGATGCAACGCCATGTGGAGTGACCCATGACCGATGCGGCAACCGAGCCCGCGCTCGACGACATCGATGACGCGATCATCGTCACGCTATCGGACTATCTCGACGGCGCTTTGACCGGCGACGCCAAGCAGGACGTCGAGCACAAGATCGCCAGCGATCCGGCGTGGAAGGCTGCGCACACCCAGATGATGGAGACCCGCCAGGCACTCTCGGGATTGCAGAAGGCGCGCGCGCCGGTGACGTTCGTTGAGGACGTGACGGCGACGATCCACAAGCGCTCCGCCGGCCGGTTCTTCGGTCGGCGCACGTTCGGCGACCGCGTGCCGTTCACCGCGCTGCTCGTGATCGCGATCCTCGGGCTCGCCGTGATCGGCTTCATCATGTACTCGTCGCCGACCGGCTCGCTCAAGGTCGACAAGCCAACGAACCAGCCGTCCGCGCCGGCACCCGTCGTCGATCAGCCGTAGTCACTCGGAGGAGCGCCGGTCACGCCGTCCCGCAGTGGTAACGTTGGGGAGTGGATGGGCATCGTACCGCCGAGCGACGCAGCCTGGCCTATCACCGGGTGATCGCCGAGCGCTTGCTCGCCGACGCCCGCCTGATCGAGCGCGCGCGCGCCCGCGTACGAAGCTGGAAGCAGCCGGAGATCCACGCCCGATGGATCGAGGCGTGGTCGGCCTTGCTCGCTCGACCGATCGCCGAGGTGTGCCGCCAGCTCGTCGACGACAGCGAGCAGATGACCGCGCTCAGGCAGATGACGCCGTTCGCCGGGATCCTCGATGCACGCTCACGGTGGTCCGTGTGGAGAACCGTCAAATGAATCGAGGACAGCTCGAGCACATCATCCGTGCCTCTGCGAAGGACCACGACTTCGCCGCCGGCGCCCTGCGGCACGGACTCGTGACCCGCGACGAGTTGTTACGCCGGCTCGACGGTCTGGACGTCGACGATGCGACCCGCTCTCGAATCAACGAGCGGATCCTGCGTGACGCGGGCGATCCATAGTTGCCCGGCGGGCCGGCGAACGACGACTACGCTGGCGTGATCATCGGGTGCGCCCCGGAGTTGCGCACGGTCGTCAGCGACGCACAGAACTTGCGGAGCGGCTCGCGGCGCTCGGGCGGCACGTACTCGAGGTTCAGCTGGCGATCGGTGACCTCGAAGAACGAGCGCTCGGCGGCGAGCAGCTGCGCCTCGGACCGCTCGATCTCCTCGGTGGTCACATCGCCGAGGTTTCGGCGCACCAGCTCGGCCTCCGCTTCGTGCTTGTTCTCGACGAAGAACCCGCCAAGGATCAGCTTCGCCTTGACCGCCATCGAGTGCGTATCGTCATCGGTCCGGTGCGGCAGCGACAGCACCTCCTTCAACAGCTCGCCCGCGGCGGAGGAGGCGCGCTCGTAGGCGCGGCGCGTGACATAGCCGAGATCGAAGATCGCCAGCTGCGGCGCGAACACCATGCCGTAGGTCCGTGCCATGCCGGCGTAGTAGCTGAAGTGATGTCCGATCTCGCGGAGCAACTCCGGGCGATCGACGAGCTCGCGGCCGAGCCGGCGATACTGGTGAAACACGTCGTAGACCGCGCGCAGGTTCTTCGCCTTGATCGCCTCGCGCAAGTAGTTGTTGAAGAACCGGATCGCGAGCCGCAGCGCTTGCTCGTCGTGATGGGCTTCGGCACGGCAGGCGATCACGCGGAGCGCATCCGAGAACGTCGACACCGTGTCGTTCGCGTTGTGGAGCGCGCGCAGAAAGCCGTGCTCGAGCTGCAGCAGGCACTTCATCTCGTACCAGGTCCGGGTCTCGGTCAGCATCTCGAGCGCCTCATCGGAGAGGCCGACGAAATCGGCGCGGTCGACGACGAACCACTCCTTCGGCATTCGCGACTTGTGCTGGTCGTAGGTATCGAGCAGCACCTTGATCGACCACGCGCCCTCGGCGGCGACATCGCGATCGTTGCGATCGAGCGACTTGATGATGATCGTGCCGATCTGGCCGACGCGCATCGACAGCACCATCTGCGACTGCATCGGGTCGAGCTTGCGGTTGGCGACGCTCTGCACGATCTCCATCGCCTCCTCGCGCAGCCGCACCAGCAGCCTCGACGGATCGACGAACCGCACCACGTAGAAGAAGTACGGGATCAGCAGCGCCCAGCCAGCGAGCGCGAGGTAGATCGCGAGCACGATTGCCCAGGTCGGCGCGAACTCGGGGCCGATCATGTAGTCGACCCACAGGACGTGCGCGGCGCCGAACGCCATGAACGTCAGCACCCACCGGTTGATCCGGTCCCGGAGGAACATCTCGATCAGCTTCGGCGTGTGCATGTTGGCCGTGAGCGGGATCGCGAGCCCGATCGTCGCGATCAGCATCGCGAGCACGTTGTTGTACGCGCGCGCCATCGGCGACAGCACGTCGACCAGCTTCGCGGTGTTGACGCCGGCCCAGCTCGGCGTGCCCCAGCGCGGAAACCCGGCGCGGCTCCACTCGATGAAGAACTCGACACCGAACAGCAAGGCGAAAGCTACGAAGGCAATCGCGAACGATCGCACGAAGAGCTTGCGCATCGACTCAGTCCACCTCGTCCTCGAGGAAGGCGAAGTAGCGCTCCGGCAGGTCGTCGAACTCCAGAGCACCGCCACAGCTGGGGCACTTGAACACCGGAGGTTGGAGCGCCGACGCGAGCATCGCCGCCGATTGCAGCAGGCGCTCCTCTTGGTGGTCGCAGCCGATGCAGTGGAACGGCGCGAAGAACGAGGTCACCGTGCCGCGACCGATCACGTCTCGCACCATCGAGGCCTGCAGAGTGAACGGCACCGAGCATGCGTGGAACTCGTAGCCCTGGATCCGCGCCTGGCGCAGGAACTCGCACCAGGCGCGCACGCCGAGCGAGTTCATGTACGTCACCTGCGCCATGTCGAACACGACGCGGCCGACCATCTGCGGCAGCAGGTCATCGAACCGAGTGGCCTCGGTGAAGTCACCGCGCAGCACCACGCGGGTGCGCTCGCCATCCTTACGGACCTGCCACTGCGTCAGCTTCGCGAGCATGCTGCGCGCGGGCGCGTCGAGCTTGTCGAACGCGATGCCAACCACGGTCTTGCCATCGCGGGGCTGTGCCCACACCACGGTGCCCTTGATCGTCACCGAGGTCTCGCCCTCGGGGCTCACGGTCAACACCGCGGACTGACCCTCGGCGACCGGCTCGGAGACCAACAGGCGCACTCCATCGACTGACAGGTTCGACACCGTCGCGTCGACCTTCTTGCCGCTGATCTCGACGAAGATCGCGAACGCCTCGGTGCCTGGGCGCGGCTCGCCGAGCTGGATCGCGACCACATCGTGGAGCTCGTCGGCCGTCATCGGGGCGATCAGCAGTTCGTCGCACCCACATGCTGACACCTGGCGCATCTGATCGCCGGAGAGCCGCTTGCCGGCGACCAGGATCACCCGGGTCGAGGGGTTCTTGTGCTTGATCTCCTTCGCGACGACGAAGCCATCGGCATCGTCGGCATCGAGCACCACCAGCGCCGGCTCTTCCTTCTCGAACAGCGCCCGCACCTCGGTCCCGTTCGCCGCCACCAGAAGCTCGAGCTCCAAACGCTTGAACGGAGCAGCGGTGAAGTGCCGGAGCAGCTCACCGTTGTTCGAGACCAGGACCTTCGGCACGACCCTGTCGAGTCTAACACCCTGGGAGCTTAGAGAATCGCCCGGAGGATCACGATCAGCGCGATGAGTGCCACGACCGCGCTCCCCATCACCACGATGCCCTTGACCAGCGTCGGCCGATCGTAGGCCTCCCGCTCGGCGGTCAGCTTCTCGATCTCGGTGGTGCGCGCCGTGATCGCCCCGCGCAGGCGGTCGATGCGCTGGTAGAGCTCGCCAAACACCGGATCGTCGGTCCGGTTGAGGTTCACGAGGGTACCCAGGGTCACCAGGCGGCGGGTGACCTCGCTCTCGGCCTGCGTGATCTCCCGCGACTTGCGCTTCTGCTCGGCATCGAGCTCGGCCAGCCGGTGGGTGTGGCCCTCACGCGCATCCGACAGGCTGCGTTTTGCCGCATCGAGCTCGGCCTTGGCGGCGTCCAGGCGTGCGGTTGCCTCGCCGATCGGCCGCTCCAGGGCCGCCAGGCGGCGATCCACATCCTGGCGCTCGGGTTCGAGCGCGGCGGCCTCCTTGCGATGCTGCTCGGCGCTGCGCCGCAGCTCCGCCCGGGCGTCGCCCATCTGTGCGCTGCCCGCCTGCTTGTCGTTATCCTCGGCGGAGCGGAGGTAGGCCTTCTGGCGACGCTCCAGCTCCTTCCGCTTGTCGCGCAAGCCTCTGCGCTGTGCCTCGAGCTGAGCGAGCTCCTTGCTCACCTCGTCCACCATCCGCTCGGCCTCGGTGAGCTTGCTGTTCCGCTCGCGCTCGACATCGACGAACTTCGAGTTCTCCTCCGCGCGGCGCCCATCGACGTCCGCGTGCTCCTTGCCGAGCGCAGCGATCCGATCCTCGGCGGCATTGATCGCGGCGTTCTCGGCGGAGAACACGCGGCTATCGAGCTTGGCGGTGCGCGCCACCTTGCCGAGCGCACCGAGCACCTGATCGAGCGCCTCGGTGTCCTGCTTGATCTCGGAGCCGAGGGTCTTGATCGCGCCGCGGCGCTGGAACCGCGCCTTCGTGAACCGCACCGTGTAGCGCGCGGCCGGATACAGCCCCGGCTCCGGGATCTCGGGCACCGGGTCGACCTTCGGCGGCGTGAACGGCCGATCGACGTGGGCCTCGTCGCGATTGATCCGCGTCGGCGGCGGCGTGTCTCCCGACTTGGGCCGCGGCGCGACGGGCTCGATCTCGATCGGTGGCGCATCGGCGATCGTGTGGAAGTCGTCGCTGAAGTCGGTCCTCGGCATCACCGGATACGGGGACGGCGGAGGCAGTGACGGTGACGCCGGTGATGGCGCGCGCACCGGCGGTGGCGTGGACGGAGCGCCGGTTCGCGCGAGCGGCGTTGCCGGCGGACGCTGGGGGATCGAAGACGGGAGCGTGGTGCCCTTGCTACGCTCGAGCGGCAAGGGCGCGGATGGATCCGTGCGCCGGCGCGACGCATCACCCTCGCGCGTCTCGACCGGCGGTGGATCACGACGTACCGCGGCGGGACCGGGCGAGATCGCGTGCAGGATCGATCGCCTCACCGTCGGATCTTCGACGAGCGGCGGCGGTGGAAGCGCCGGTGTGCTGTCGCGACGGATCGTGTGCGGCCGGCCGGCGGCGGGCGGCGCAGCCTCGACAGCCCGCGCGACCGGCACCGGTGCCACGGCGAGCCCCGGGCTGGTGGTCGCCGGCGTCGGCGGTGGAATCGTCGATCCCGCGCGACGCGGTGGTACCGGCGGCTGACCGGTCGCCGGGCGCTGCGGGAGCTGGACTCCGGTGGGCGGTGCGTTGCGAGTGCGCCGCGGTGGCAGCGGAGGCAACCGGCGGCCGCACTGAGTGCACACCGTCTGCTCGTCGGCATTCTCCGCGCTGCAGAACGGACAGAACCTCATCGGGCGGCCTGACGCTCGAACACGATCTCGCCGTCGACGATCGTGTAATCGACGTGAGTCTCGAGCAGCGTGCGATCCGGTGCGAGCACGCGATCGTAGATCGTCAGATCCGCGGGACGCCCCACCGCGATCATCCCGCGCGTGGCCTCGGCGCCCTCCGCATACGCGGCACCGGTGGTGAACGCGGCGATCGCCTCGTCCAGCGTCAGCTTCTGCGCGGGATACCAGCCGGCCGCCGGGCTGCCGCTGGCGTCCTGGCGCGTGACCGCGGCGTAGATCCCGAGGATCGGCGGGACATCCTCGACGGGGAAGTCCGATCCGGCGGCGAGCGGGATCTTGCGATCGAGCATCGTGCGCCAGGCATACGCGCCGAGGATCCGCACCGGGCCGATCCGCTGCTCCGCCCATGGCATGTCGCTGGTCGCATGCGTCGGCTGCATCGATGCGATCGCGTGCGCGGCGACCATCCGCGCGATGTCGGCGGGCGCGATTACCTGGGTGTGCTCGACGCGCAGTCGATGATCGCCGGGATGCGCGTGCTGTACCGCGAGGTAGGCGTCGAGCACGCTGCCCACGCCCGCATCGCCGATCGCGTGAACCGCGACCTGCCAGCCATGCGCGACCGCGGCCTCGACGCCCGCGGTCAGCTGCGCGGGCTCGGTGACCCACAGACCGCGGTTGCTCGGATCGTCGACGTAGGGCGCGTAGAGCCGGGCTCCGCGGGAGCCGAGCGCTCCGTCGGCGAAGAACTTCACGCCGCGCATCACGAACCGGCCGATCGGCGGCTTGGGCGGCGTGCTCAGCCGCTCGAGGTGCGCCGGATCCCCCGCTAGAAACGCGTAGACGCGGAGCGGGAGACCAGGGGAGGAGGCCGCGAGCTTCTCGTAGACCGCGGCGGTGGCGTCCTCGATGCCCATCTCGTGGACCGCCGTGATCCCGGCGGCGATCGCCTGGTTCGCGGCGGTTCGAATCCGGCGCTCGCGGATCGCTGGCGTCGCGGGCGGCATCACCGCGTCCACCAGATCGGCGGCGTTGTCGATCAGCACGCCCGTCGGTTCGCCGGTGGCATCGCGGACGATCTTTCCGCCGGCGGGATCCTTGGTGGTCTTCGTGATGCCCGCGAGCGCGAGCGCCTTCGAGCTCAGCCAGCTGGCGTGACCATCGACCCGGCGAAGCACCACCGGGCGATCACCGACCGCGGCATCGAGGCTCGCCTTGGTCGGAAACTGCTGCCCGGGCCAGCGATTCTGATCCCAGCCGCGGCCGAGCACCCACTCGCCGGGTGGTCGGTTCGCGGCAGCTGCGCCGACGACGTTCGCGGTGTCCTGCTCCGAGGGCAGGGCGCGCACCGAGACCGCGTCGTGATCGACGCCGAGGCCATAGAGGTGGCAGTGCGCGTCGATCAGGCCGGGCGTCACCGAGGCGCCGTGCAGATCGATGGTGCGGGTAGCCGGCATCGCGCTGATCGTCGCGCGATCACCGATCGCGACGATCCTGCCGCGGGTCACCGCTAGCGCCTCGGCGTGGGGGTGCGCCGGGTCCATGGTCCGGATGTCGCCGCCCACGACGATCAGATCGACCGGCGTTCCCAGGGCCGCTGGACCGCGCGCAGGGGTGCTGCAGCCAACCGCGCTAGTCAGTAAGGCCAATCGCCAGATAGATCTGGAAGTCATTGGCTTCGAGACCATACCCAAAATCGAGTCCCAGCAGGGGCAACACGATCTGCCTTAGATAGAACCGCGTTCCAGCGCCCACGGAGTTACGGAACCCATCGAGGCCGCGCACCTGCGAGCTCGGGAGGTAGTTGCGCTCGGGGTTAGTGGTCTTGAGGAACGTGGTGTAGGCGGAGTCGACGAACAGCAGGCCGCGGATCGAGAGACCGGCCACGCTGATCATCGGCACCGAGTACTCGAGGTTGACGCTGGCCTTGAAGTCGCCGCGGAACTGGTCGTTCAGATATCCGCGCATCGACGTGCCGCCGGTCTTGAACTCCTGCTGGAACGGCAGCGTCCTGCCGTAGTTGACGCCGAGCTTCGCGATGAAGTTGTGGCGCTCGAGCACCTGCCACGCGCGGAACATCGAGACCGTGGCGACCTTGTAGTGAAAGTCGGACCCGAGCTTCGGTAGCGACATCTCGTAGATCGCCGTGTACTTGTAGCCGCTCTGCACGCCGTACCAGTTGGCGCGGCGATCGATCGACAGCGTCCACTCGTTGGAGACGTCCCAGCCTTCCTTGCCGGGGAGCGGGACCGCCTGATCGTCGGGGATCCCGAGCGACGCCTCGCGGTTCGCAGGATTGGCGACGTACTCGGTCTTGTCCTTGACGTAGCTGACCTTGGCGCCGCGCAGACGGCCCTCGATCCGGATCCCGCGGAACAGGCCCATGCCGAGCTTGAGACCGCCGTTCAGATAATGGATCCGGGACTGGCGCACCGGATCGGGACCCGACTGGATCCACTTGGTCGGTGCGGCGTACTCGATGTTGCGCGCGGTCTTGAGGAAGGTGTCGAACTGCGCCGAGAACCGGGTGCCGCCGATCGATGGGATCAGCCACGCTCCGATGAAGAACGAGTCCCCGGTGGCGACCTGCCCGTAGAGCAAGAGCTTCTGGTTCAGGCCGAACAGGTTGTTCTCGCCAAACCCCACGCCGCCACCCTTGTTGGTCGGCTGGTTGTAGATCGCCGGCGCGATCACCCACGAGTGCTTGTCCTTGGCGAGGATGTGGACCTTGGTGCCACCCTTCACCGGCTCGGTGAACACCTCGACATCCTTGAACAGGCCGCTCGAGACGAGGTTGCGCTTGACCTCGTCGACCCGGTCGGGCGTCCAGTCGTCGCCGACCTCGATCTTGGCGATCAGCTCGACGGTGTCGGACGTGGTCTTCGTGTTCTCCTCGACGACGACCTCCGCGATCGAGTCGGCAGACGCGCGCTGCGCCGCGAACGTGACCCCGAACATCACCGCGAGACCGGCGAGAGAAAGCCTCACGATAGAACTATCGCACGACGGTGCACCCGTTCGCTCGTCGTGCGCGGTCGATCACACTCTCGGCCCGTGATACGAACGGGTCATGAATCCTGCCGAGGTCGCGACGGCGCTCCTGATCGAGAAGACCCTCCAGAACAGCCCTGCGTACCGCAAGGTCGATGACACCCTGTACGTCATCAAGCAGGGCTCGGCGTACGTGATGATCAACGTCGTCCCGTGGGGCGATAACCGGGCGATGGTCCGCTGCACCGCACAGCTCGTGAAGGGCGTGGACGTCGACGGGCCGCTCGCCAGGCAGCTGCTCGAGCTCAACGCTCACCTGCGGTTCGGCGCGTTCGCGTGGGATCCCGCGGAGCACACGGTGCTGTTCACCCACACGATCCTCGGTGGTACCACCCTCGATCCCGAGGAGCTCACGGCCACGCTGCGCGACGTCGCGCTGGTCGCCGACGAGTACGACGACAAGTTGATGAAGAAATATGGCGGCCAGCGTATGATCGACCTACTCGAGGAGGCCGCCATCGAGCGGATCATGGACAAGGACCCCTCGAGCTTCAAGTTCGACGAGTAAGCCCATGGCGAGCCACGACGATCCGAACCTCGGCTTTGGCACCCGCGCGATCCACGCCGGCCAGAAGCCCGATCCGACCACGGGCGCGGTGATGACGCCGGTCTACTACACCTCCACGTATGCGCAGAGCGCTCCGGGGGTGCACAAGGGCTTCGAGTACTCGCGCACGCACAACCTCACGCGGTTCGCGCTCGAGGCGAACCTCGCGTCGCTCGAGAAGGGTGTCGGCGGGCTGTGCTTCGCCTCCGGTCTCGCGGCCACGGCGACCCTGCTCCAGCTGTTCGATACCGGCACCCACGTGATCGCGTGTGATGACCTGTACGGCGGCACGTTCCGGCTGTTCGACAAGGTGTTCCGCCGGCTCGGCTTCGAGTTCAGCTATGTCGATCCGCTCGGCGGCGCAGCGGCGGTCCAGGCGGCGATGCGGCCGACCACCAAGCTCGTCTGGATCGAGACGCCGACCAACCCGATGCTGAAGCTGGTCGACATCGCGGCGGTCGCGAGCGTGTGCAAAGGCAAGGGCGTGCTGCTCGCCGTGGACAACACCTTCATGACGCCGTACCACCAGCGCCCGCTGGAGCTCGGCGCCGACATCGTCGCGCACTCGATGACGAAGTATCTGAACGGTCACTCCGACGTCGTCGGCGGCGCACTGATCGTCAACGACAAGACGCTGCTCGAGCGGCTCGCCTTCCTGCAGAACGCGGCGGGCGCGGTGATCGGCCCGATGGACAGCTTCCTGGTCATGCGCGGCACCAAGACGCTGCACGTGCGGATGGATCGTCACGAGCAGAACGCGCGATCGATCGCGCAGTGGCTGTCCTCGCATCCGCAGGTCAAGCAGGTGATCTACCCGGGCCTCGAGTCGCATCCGCAGCACGCGCTGGCGCGCAAGCAGGCCACTGGCTTCGGCGGGATGATCAGCTTCGTGCTCGACGGGGGGCTCGAGGAATCACGGAAGTTCCTCTCGGCCTGCCAGATCTTCACGCTCGCCGAGTCGCTGGGCGGCGTCGAGGCGCTGATCGAGCATCCAGCGATCATGACCCACGCGAGCATCCCCGCCGAGACCCGGCAGAAGCTCGGCATCGCCGATGGCTTCATCCGGCTGTCGGTCGGTATCGAGGATCTCGAGGATCTGCGCGGCGATCTCGAGCGCGCCTTTCACGCGGCGAGGAGCTGATCATGGCCAAAGCGAAGTCCAAGCCAACGCGGCGAGCTGCAGCGAAGCCGAAGGCAGCGCGCGCCAAGAAGCCGCCCGCCAGGAAGCCGCCCGCCAGGAAGCCGCCAGCCAAGAAGCGGAGCAAGCCGGCGGCTCCGACCACGCCGGCCAGGCCGCCCGCGGAGCAGCTCGAGATGTCGATCGGGCACACCGCGCTGTTGCCAGTGCTCGGCTCGCTGCGCTCGGTGATCTACAAGGTCAACGATCTGCAGCGCGCGAAGGCGTTCTACGCCTCGGCGCTCGGCCGCCAGCCGTACTTCGACGAGTCGTTCTACGTCGGCTTCGATATCGACGGGCAGGAGCTCGGCCTCGATCCGGACGTGTCCTCGATCAAGCCCGGCCCCGGCGGCTCCGTGGCGTACTGGAAGGTCCACGATATCCACGCCGTGTGGAACCGGCTGACCACCGAAGGCGGTGAGCCGCTCGAGCCGCCGCACAGCGTGGGTGGAGACATCGCCACCGCGATCGTCGGCGATCCGTTCGGCAACCTCGTCGGTCTGATCCAGCTCGGAGAGTGATGCGTTCGCTCCGGCTGCCCGCGCTGGTGTTCGCGGCCGGGCTGCTGATCTGGATCATCAACGCGGCGATCGTCTGGCTGTCGGCGGTGCCGCTCGGGCACGACGAAGCACAGTACGCACTGTCCGCGAAGGATCTGGTGCTCGGCGAGGAGCCGCGCTGGTTCTACGTGTCGTCGGGTATGAGCGCGGTGGCCGCGATCGGTGAAGCGTTCGGCCACGGCGAAATCGCCCTGCGGTTCCCTGCGTTCTTGCTCGGGATCGGGTTCGTGCTCGCGGCCGGTGGCCTTGCCTGGCGCTGCTACGGTGCGACGACCGCGGCGTGGGTCGTCGCGGTGCTCGCCGGGACGCGATCGATCGTGGGGTTGTCCTCGGATCTGCTGACCGATCTTCCGGCGGCCGCGTGCTTGCTCGCCGGGACGATGGTGATCGTTGGCGAGGTCGTGCGCGATGCCGGCGCGCCGCGCTGGCGCGTGGTGAAAGCAGCACCGCTCCTGGCCGCAGCGTTCTACGTGCGTTATGCCAGCTGCATCCCGATCCTGCTGCTCGGCGTCACCGCGCTGCTCGTCGGATTTCCCAGCATCCGTCGCCGTCCGCTGCCGATCGTGGTGACCGCGGCGGTGTTCGTGCTGCTGCTCGTTCCGCATCTGCTGCGCGCGAATCACGAGACTGGCTCCCCGCTCGGCATCCTGCTCGCGAGCAAGGACGTCCCCGGCAAGACCTGGTTCGCGCAGGGCCTCGAGACCTACCTGACCTCGAATCCGTTCGCGTACTACGGCCTGCTCGCTCCGCCGCTCTTGCTCGCCGGGCTGGCTGCGATCACCCGGCATCGGCCCACGGTGATGCTGTGGTCGATCGCGATCGCTGACATCGTATTACTCGGCGTCGTCAGTCACGCGCAGCCCCGGTACATCGTCTACGGCATCACGCTGCTGGTGATCCTCGGTGTCGAGCAGATCCGGCGGTGGGCGGGAGCGCGGCGCTGGGTCGCGGTGGTCGCGGCGATCGCCGTGCTCGTGAGCTGGGGTTTGATGCTCCGCACGCAACTCCGGCGCAGCGTGCACCGGCGCGAGGCGACGGCCGCTTCGTATGCCGCGGCGATGGCGATCCGCGCGGATGCCGGCGGCACCTCCTGCTACGTGATCGGAGACGCGTTCTCGCAGCTCGAGTGGTACAGCGGCTGCCGCAGCGCGACCTGGCCGTGGGATGACCGCCACGAGGATGAAGGCATCTATGTGGTGCAAACACCCTCGACGGTCCCGGTACCGATCCGTGGGATCCCGCACGTCATCCTCGACCGGCCCGACGTGATGGTCACCCGCTACGATGTGGCGGACCGCGCGACCGCCGGGTCGGTTCCCGTCGACGATTGCGCCGCGCGCTGCGACGCAGCCCGGCGCACCTGCAACAACGCATCGATCACCTGCGTGGCGGACTGTACGGCGAACGCCGCGCTGCGTGCGTGCCTCGCCCCGCCCTACAAGAGCTGCATGGACATGTCGCTGTGCGGGCTGCGGGCGGTCTGCGGCGATCGCGTCGCGGGCGGGACCGGGACCTGCCTGTCCACCGCGACCTGCCAGGCGCAGAGCTGCAACGCGAGCAACGCCGTGCCCTGCGGGTGCCAGTGTGCGATCCCGATGTCGCGGGTGCATGCGCAGGCACTCACCGCGCTCGACGCGTGTGCGATCGACTGCAAGTTCGAAGAGGCCTGCATCCGCGCGAGCTGCCAGCTCCAGATCACCGCGTGCGGTTCGCAGTGATCAGCGCAGCTCGAGCGTGCGGCTGGTCGGGTTCCATTGCCAGCGCGCGCCCTCGGTGGTCCCGATCGCCGCGCCGTCCACCGAGAAGCCGGCCTTGTGGGTGGTCGGGAGGGTCTGGAGCTGCACGGGATTGCCATCGCGAAGCGTGAACACGAACGCGCCGAACACGCTGTCGTGCGCGCTCTTGAGCTCGAACGGGATCACCGACTCCTCGTGATGATCGCCATCGAGATCGACGAGCGTGGGCGGATCAAGATCGAGAAACCCGGTGGAGTCCGCGGCGGCACCCGGATCCTGGATCGCGTGCAAGGCGCCGCCTTCGTCCTCGACGACACGGAACACCGCGCGGCCCGCGGTCGCCTTGACCACGCCGAGCGATCCGAGGTCGTAGCGCAGGCTCTGCCAGTCCAGCGTCAGCGGATCGGGGAGCATGTCCGCGCTCGCGCCGACCGGAGCCTGCGTCGCGACCGCTTCCTTCGGCCTGTCACAGCCGGCGATCGCGACGACGCCGAGCAGGGCGACGCGGATCATCTCCCGAGGAGCGCGACCAGCTTCGCGCCCAGATCCGCCGGGGGATCTGGCTCGGGGAGGTTGCCGTAGATCGCGGCGATGTCGCGCATCGGCACGTCCTCGTTGCCGGCGCCGGTGCCGTACCGGCCATAGGGCTCGACCGAGGGCTTGCGCAGCGACACCACACCGCCCGACGGTCCCATCTGCCGGATGAAGCCCTTGTGCAGCGCCGTCCCGACACGTGCGGGGCACCGGCAGGGGTTCATCGGATTGATGTGCTCGCAGCGCGGCGCGAGATAGTCGCCGATCTTCTTGCGAGCGCGCGACAGCCGGACCTTGTACGCACTCTCGGTGATCGACAGGCTCTTGGCGGCCGCATCGTCGGTTAGCTTCAGCACGTGGCAGACAACGAACGCCGCCCGCTCGCCCGGCGGCAGACAGTTGATCACCGACGTCATGCAGCCCTGCTTGAGCTCCCACAGCAGGAAGTCCCGCTGCGGGTCGCTGAGCGAGCGGACCACGTCCGTGCGCGTGGCCTCGTTGCGCAGGGTGTCGTCGAGGATGTCGAAGTTGACCTCGGGCTGGCGCGGCAACCGCTCCTCGAGCAGCCGGTTCGCGAGGCCGAGCAGCCAGATCTCCAGATCCTCCGTGGGCATCGGATCGACAGCGACGGCGAGCGTGAACACGTCGATCAGGTAGCGCTCGGCACGATCGCGGTCGAGCGTGAGCCGATACACGAAGTTGTAGAGCTGACGCCAATGCGGCTCGACGAGCTTGTTCAGCTGGTCCTTGTCGAGCCTGGTCGCCATGATGGGCACCACTGTACACCGGGCGCGCCCCGGCGATGTGCGCGACGGTCGTGGTACCGTTTTGGCGATGATCCGACGGATCGGTAACGTGGGATTGGCCATGGGGCTATGCCTCGCCATGGTCGCCGGGCTCTCGCTCGTCCCGGGCTGCTACAACGTGCCTGAACCTGTGTGCGGGTTCTTCTGCGGTTCGAATGGCGCGTGTCCAGCTGACTACACGTGCATGGCAGATAATCGCTGCCATCTCGACGGTGCGTCCGCGACCCTGTGCTTCACGATCGACGCGGGGCGGATCGACGCGCCCGACGCGCCCCGTGACACGCCGTCCGAGTCCGTCAATCCGCCGCCAACGGTGGTGTCCACCATCCCCGGCGCCAATGCCACCGGCGTGCCGATCACGACCACCGTGGCCGCGACCTTCAGTGAGCCGGTCACCAACGTGACAGGATCCACATTCGCGCTGAACCAGAACGGGACGCCGATCACCGGCTCCGTGACGTACAACCCGGGCACGACCAGCGCGACGTTCACCCCGAGCGCACCGCTGACCTCGAACACCATCTACACCGCGCAACTCGGCCCGGCGATCGTCGACGCCCAAGGAGCTCCCCTCGTGCCGACGACGTGGACGTTCACCACGGCCGCCGACACCGCCCCGCCGATGCTGGTCTCGACCACTCCGGCTCCGAATGCCAGCGGAGTGAGCGTGACCGCTCCGATCCAGGCGTTGTTCACCGAACCGGTCGTCAACGCGACGATCACGACGTTCACGCTGATGAACGGCGCCACGGCGATCCCCGGCACGGTCACGACGAGCAGCGTCAACCGCAGTGCCACCTTCACCGCCTCGGCTGCGCTCCCCCCGAACACGCTGCTCACCGCGATGTTGACCGCAGGGATCACCGACGCCGCCGGCAATCCGCTCGCGAGCGCCCCGATGACCTGGACGTTCACGACGTCGCCCGACACCATCGCGCCCACGGTGGTGACGACCAGCCCTGCGGCCAGCGCGACCGGTGTCGCGGTGAGCTCGACGGTGGGCGCGACGTTCTCCGAAGCCGTGACCAATGCAACCACGACGACGTTCACGCTGAAGGACGGCACCGCCACGATCCCGGGCACGGTCACCACCAGCGCCGTCAACAAGACCGCGACCTTCGCGCCGACGGCTGCGCTCCCCGCGAATACGCTGCTCACCGCCAGCCTGACGGCGGGCATCACCGATGTCGCGGGCAACCCGCTGGCGAGCGCACCGGTCACCTGGACGTTCACCACCGCCGCCGACACGACTCCCCCGACGCTCACGATGACGTCACCGGCGTCCAACGCGACCGGCGTGCTGCTCACCGCGGCGGTGGTCGCGACGTTCAGCGAGCCGGTGACTGCGACGACTGCCACGTTCACGCTGATGAACGGCGCCACAGCGATCCCCGGCACGGTGACGACCAGCAGCGTCAACAAGACGGCCACGTTCACGCCCACCGGCGCGCTGCCCCCGAGCACGCTGGTGACCGCCACGCTCTCGGTGACCGACCTGGCCGGCAATGCCGTGGTCGGCTCGCCGATCAGCTGGACGTTCACCACCGTCTCCGACACCACCGCGCCGATGCTGGTGAATACCTCGCCGATGACCAACGCGACGGGTGTTGCCCAGAATGCGACGGTGGTCGCGACGTTCGACGAGCCGGTGAATGCATCGATGTCCACGTTCACGGTGATGAACGGTGCCTCCGCGATCGCGGGGACCGTGACCACCAGCTCGGTCAACAAGACCGCGACGTTCACGCCGATGTTGCCGCTGCCGACGAACACGGTGCTCACCGCCACCCTGACCGCCGGCGTCACCGACCTCGCTGGCAATCCGCTGAGCGGCGCCCCGGTCATCTGGTCGTTCACCACCGTGCCCGATACGGTGGCACCGGTGGTTCAGGGCACCAATCCGGCGAACGGTGCCGCGCTGGTCCCCACCAGCACGCCGATCGCGGTCACCTTCGACGAGCCGGTGACCAACGTCAACGGCAGCAGCTTCACGGTGAAGACGCCGGCGCCCAGCACGCCGGTGCTCGGTACCTTCGCGTCCAGCATGGGCGGTCGGGTGTGGACGTTCATGCCGAGCGCGGGCTTGCCGGCGGCGACGGTCATCACGGTCACGCTGTCGACCGCGATCACCGATACGTCGGCCAATCCGCTGGCCGCACCGGTGACGTTCACGTTCACGACGCAGTGAGCTTGGGCTTGGTCGGCGGACCCGCCGTCGGCGCCTCGGACTCGACCAGACCGACGCGGCCGGAGACCTCGCCGCGCGGATCCGCATAGGTCGACAGCTCGCGACTGATCTCGGCGAGCAGGTCGGACTTCTCGCGATACGGCATGAACGCGCTCTTGAACCCCGCGATGATGATCTCCTTGATCGTCTGCAGCGACCAGCCGTAGTGCTGATGGCAGAGGTGGAGCTCCTTGGTCACCGTGGTGTTCGACATCAGCCGGTTGTCGGTGTTGATCGTCACCCGCAGCCCGTAGTCGACGTAGAAGTCGACCGGATGGGTCTCCCAGCCCGTGGCCGCACGGGTCTGGACGTTGGAGGATGGACAGACCTCGAGCGCGATCCGGTGATCGTTGACGTAGTTGAGCAGATCGCCGCTCTCGACCAGCCGCGTGCCATGGCCGATCCGGTGGGCGCCGCACTTGTGGATCGCCTGGTGGACCGAGTCCGCACCGAACGACTCGCCGGCGTGCGCGGTGCAGTTGATGTTGTTGTCGATCACGAGCTGGAACGCGTGACGGTGCAGCTTCGCCGGGTTGTTGACCTCGGAGCCCGCGAGATCGAAGCCGACCACGCCGCGGTTCTTGAACGCGACGCACAGCTCCGCGATCTTCAGGCTCGACTCAGGTCCGAGCGAACGGATCGCGCACAGGATCACGCCGTAACGGATCCCGAGCTCGCGCTTCGCCATGCGCAAGCCGCGCAGCACGGCCTCGACCACCTGCGCCGGCCGCAGCCCCTCGCGAATGTGCAGCAGCGGCGAGTAGCGAACCTCGATGTAACGGACGTTCTCGGCGTGCGCATCCTCGGCGAGCTCGTACGCCGCGCGCTCGAGCGACTCCTCGGTCTGCATGACGCTGAGCGTGATGTCGAACGCGCGCAGATAGTCATCGAGCGAGCTCGTGTGCTCGCCTTGCACGAGCATCGTGTGCAGGCCGGCACGGTCGAACGTGGGGAGCCCGACACCCTGCTTCGTGGCGAGCTCGATGATCGTGGCGAGCCGCAGCGAGCCATCGAGGTGACAGTGCAGATCGGTCTTCGGCAGCCTGTGCAGGAGCTCGACGGGGATCTCGGCCTTCGGCGTCATCGTCGAGGTCAATATCACGCAACCGCTAGTTCGGGGCCAGCTCGATGTTCGCGAGGTCGAAGCTCGCCGCGGTGGCCTCGAGAACATTGGGCAGCAGGAAGTCGTCGCCGAGGAACCAGTTGTTGGCGGCGGTTCCGAACCGGGGCACCACGACGCTCGCGTGCGGCGGTGCACCCTGGATGATCGCGAGCCGCTCGGCGCCGACGGCACCGACGATGCGGTACGTGATCACCATGCGGACCTCCGCGTAGAGCAGCACGAGCACCGAGAGCACCGCACATGCCGTGCGCGCCCACGCCGCGCCGAGCTGCGAGATCACGGCCCCGGTGATCGCCATCGCGATCAGCGCGACCGAATGCACGTAGAGCCGCGGTCCTAGCTTCGGCGATCCGAGCAACGCCAGCGTGGCGAGCACCCCCGCCACCGCGAGCGCCCACAGGGTCTGTCGCAGTGCCGGCGACAGCGGCTCGGGATGCGTGCGCTGCCGCGCGAACACCGCGAGTACGATCCACGGCAGCGACCACGCGACATACACCGCGAGCATCGCGAGGATCCGCAGGTTCTCCGCCGCACCGCGGTCGGCGATCCGTCCGAGGATGCCGGCCTCCTTCGCCAGCCCGCCGTAGCGAGCGTCGTGCCCAGGCGCGATCATCAGCAGCACGTAGCCGGCGGCGAGCCCGACCAGGCCGGCGATCATCCAGGCGCGGATCCCGTGGCCGCCGCGCAGCGACCACAGCATCGCGGCCACGCCGAGCGCGAGGAATGCGGGGCCCGTGTGCTCGTTGCACAGCCCCGCGGCGACGCCGAGCACGACCAGCAGCGGTGATCGCCCCCAGCGCTCGGGGCCGGGCACGGGCGCTGCGGTGTGGAACCGGTAAGGCACCAGCCACGCGAGGTTGAGCAGCAGGCCGAACGTGTAGTTCCCCATGAACGGGCGGTAGAACAGCATCGGGCCGAACTGCGGCGTGCACAGCGCGAACACCGCCGTCGAGGTCACGAACACCAGCGCATCATCACTGCGCCGCACCGATGGCCAGCGACCGAGGATCACCGCGGTCATCACGTAGAGCAGCGCGAGCTCGAGGAGCGGCGTGACGATCACGTGGTACGGCCCGGGCGCGTAGAGCAAGGTCGTCAACGTCTGCCCGAGCCGCGGATTCGAACCGAGCCAGCCATCCTTGAGCAGGTGCCAGATCGCATCGAGACCGACGCTGTTGGTGCGGTGCCAGCGGACGTTGCCCCAGCCATCGCGGATTACCGGCTCCCAGTGCGTGCACAGGATCATCACGATCCAGAGCGAGCCGGCCAGCGCGGCCCAGATCAGCGCTGCGCGCCGGTTCACGACGCGACGTCGCGGCTGACGTCAGGCGCGGCTGCACCAGGACCGACATGAACGCCCGGTTCGTCGAAGCCCCACTTCTTGCCGACCACGAACAGCGGACGGCCCTTCACCTCATCGAAGATCCGCGCGATGTACTCGCCCTGGATGCCGTTGGACAGCAGCAGCAGACCGTTGAAGCCGAGCATCACGATCAACAGCGACGCGTAGCCCTCGGCCGCGATGCCGAAGAAGATCTTCTGGATCAGCGTGATCATCAGGTAGACGAACGCGCCGAGCGCGGACAGGCCGCCGATGTAGGTCCAGATCTTGAGCGGCACGGTGGAGAACGAGAACAACCCGTCGAGCGCGAACCGCCACAGCTTGAACATCGACCACGTGGTCTGGCCGCCGGCGCGCTGGTTGGCCTGGAACTCGATGGTCTCGGTCTTGAAGCCCGGCCACGCGAAGATGCCCTTCATGAACCGCGTGCGCTCCGGCATCTCGTTGATCACGTCGACGATCTTGCGATCGAGCAGACGGAAGTCGCCGGCGTTCGGTGGGATCGCGACGTTGGTCATCCGCCGCATCAGGCCGTAGTACCAGCGTGCGAACGTGCGGCGGACGAAGCCCTCCTCGGTGCGCTTGCTGCGGACGCCGATCACCATGTCCGCACCGGCGCGCCACTTCGCGACCAGCTCCGGGATCAGCTCCACGGGATGCTGCAGGTCGCAATCGATGGGGATCACGGCGCGGCCGCGCGCGTGGCGAAGCCCCGCGGTCAGCGCGACGTCCTTGCCGAAGTTGCGTGCGAGGCTGACGACCTTGATCCGCGGATCGCTGGCGCGCGCGGCGAGCAGCATGCCGAGGGTCTCGTCCTTGCTGCCGTCATCGACGAACACGACCTCCCAGGGCTCGCCGATGCCCTCGAGTACCGGCGTGATCGCGGCGACGAACGCCACGAGGTTCTTCGCCTCGTTGTAGGCGGGCGCGACCATGGAGATCACCGGCGAGTCCACTGCGGCCACTCTTAGCACGGGGCCTTCCCGCGCGCGTCGTTCAATGCAAGCGCGTGGCCGCGATCACGAAGCACTCCGTGGGTTTACAGGCCAGCGCCCAGTAGGCACCTCGCTTCCACGGCTCGTACTCGAAGGTTCCGTCCCGCGCGGTGCCCAGGCGCCGGGCCTCGGTACCCACGCGATAGATGTAGATCTCGAGGTCGGTCCCGCGAAGCTCCTTGGGCAGCGTGATGACGCGCGTGGTGCCGGCGCCGCCGCGCTCGATCGAGCCCGCGTACCCCTCGAAGCTGGTCGGCGTCCAGCGACCAAGCAGCAGGCGGGCGCGCGGCAGCGGTGGTGGCTCGCCGAGGAAATCGACCGCGAGCTCGAGCTGATCGAGCCGGCCGCGGGTGCCGAGCCGCTCGCGCAGCCGCTCGATGGCGAGCTTCATCGCCCGGTGCAGCGAGGCGACATCGAGGCTGCGGAACCCGCCGAGCTCGATCCCACCGTACTCGTCCAGGCAGCTCGCCGGCGACAGCACGTACCGCGGCGCCAGCCGAACATCCGAGACGCCGAGCGGCGCATCGAGATCGACCGCGCGGAACACCACGTCCTTCAGGCCAAAGTAGGTGGTGATCAGCTCGCGCTTCTTGATGTCGCGGAAGTCGTCGCCGAGAAACCACCACGAGTCCTCGACCTGATCGTACGAATCCGCGGTGAACACCGACCCCGGCCTGGCGGCCGCGAGCGCGGCCAGGCGCTCGTCGCTCGCCTCGTGCAGGCGGAGGAACAGCGGGATCGTGCGAACGCCGGCGTAGACGCTGGCGGCGACGGCGAGCAGCACGAACGGGACGAGGCGCCGGGTGGTAGTGAGCACGGCATCGGCCATCCCGATGAAGCACGCGAGTAGCAGGGCGCACGAGTGCAGATAGAATCGCGGGCCGAGCTTGGGCGAGACGAACACCGTCGCGGTGACCAGCGAGCCGGCGAGCAGCGTCCAGCCGAGCAGGCGCAGCGGACTACGCTGGGCATCGCGATCCGGATCGTTCGCGCCGATCGCGAGGACGATCACGATCAGCGAGAGCACCGGGACGGTCGCGATCATGAAGTTTCCGAAGATGTCGAGGTTCGACGTGACGCCGCGCTGGAGCAGCCGCCCTACGAGGCTGACCTTGGCGGCGAGGCCGTCGTAGCGCTCGCCCTGCCCCGGCGCGAAGAAGATCATCGCGAAACCGATCACCACGCCGAACGCGCCTGCGAGGGCGAGCTTGGGGCGCGGGCCGCCGCGGTAGTGCAGCCACGCCGCATAGCCGAGCGCGCCGAGCACGAGCGTGGGTCCCGTGTGCTCGTTGCACGTGCCCGCGATCACGCCGAACAGGAAGTACGGGATGCACGCGCGCATCGCGCCGGTGCCATCCGGCCGCAGCCGGATCGGGATCAGGAACGCGAGCTGGATCGCCGCGCCGTAGAGATAGTTCGCGCCGTACGCGCGACAGAACATGATCATGCCGATCCGCGGCAGTGCGAACCACAGGCAGCCGAGCGCCAGCGCATAGAGCGCGAGATCACGGCCGCGCCTCCACCGCGGGAACCGGCCGAGCCCGAGCGTGGTCACCACCAGCGCGAGCCCGACGAACACCAGCGGCGTGGCGATCACCGCGAAGTACTCGAGCTTGTAGGCCAGGTACGTGAACCACTGACCGATCCGCGGGTTCGAGTGCGTGTACTGCCCGACGCCGTACTCGAGGAACCGCGACAGCGAGAACGGCTCGGCGTGGGTATCGCTCGCGATGTTCCACGCATCGAACGCGAACGGCTCGTGGAACATCACGAGGCCGATGTGCACGGCGGTCGCGACCACGTACGCGACGAACAACACGCGCAGGACGCGACCCACGTACGTCGGTAACACGCCGGCGGTCATGCCGATAGTTCCCGATCGGTTAGATCCGCAGCCCGACCCGCGACCGGACGAGGAGCCGCAGCAGGATCGCCGATCCCACGAGCCCGATCGCGGTCCCCGCACCGGCGCCGGCGAGCCCGAACGCGGGTGTCAGCAGCGCGAGCGCGGTGGCCGCGATCGCCACCGTCACCAGGATGTACACGGAGTGCCAGCCCGGGCGCGATGCCATCAGCAGTGCCTGGTTGAACGGGAGGTACGGCGCGGACACCGCGATGCCCGCCATCAGCAGCGCGAACGGCAGCGCGCCATCTCGAAACGCCGGGTCGCCGGTGAGCCACGGGATCACGTACGGATACGCCGCGGCGCCGAGGGCACAGGCGCCGATCATCGCAGGCACGAACCAGCGTCGGGTGCGGCTGACGAGGGCCTCCACCTCGAGCAGCTCGCCGGCCGCAACGTGGCAGGCGATCACCGGGTTGAGGTTGTTCTGCACAGCCACCGGCAGCTGCAGCGCGCCCTCGTAGACCACGGATGCGAGGCTGTAGATCCCGACGGCGGTCTCGGGCATCACCACCGCCACGACCCAGATGTCGAGCTTCGAGTTGATCTCCGAGGCGAGCGTCGCGAGCACGCTGCGAGCGCCGTAATCGAGGTGCTCGCGGATCTGCCCCGTCCACCGACCGCCTCGACGAACTGCCACCGTGGCGAACAGCTCGACGAGCAGCACCAGCAGCAGCGCGCCCTCGGCCACCGACCAGATCAGCGGCAGCTCGGCCGCGGGAACCGCGAGCTGCCACGCGATCAGAAGGCCGATGCCGATCAGGCAGTACCGCACCGAGGTGTAGATCGCGAAGGCGCGCATCCGGCGCAGGCCGTTGACCACGCCGAGCAGCGTCTTGTTGATCGCGAAGCAGAACAGGCCGGGCGCCGCCCACAGGATCCCCTCCGGGACCAGGGTGGAGTGGACGAGCCGGCCGATCGGTCCGCGCAGCAGCACGAACGTCAGCGTGGTAACCGCGGCCAGCACCACGTTCGGGATCAGGTTCGCCAGCACCGCCTCGGCGACATGGACCGGATCATCCGGATCCGCGGCCACCGCGCGCAGCACCGAGAACTGCAAGCCACCGGCGCCGAACACTGCGAACGCGAACATCGCGGTGGTCACGATGTTGAACGCGCCGAGCGCCCTGGCGCCCCAGTGGCCGGCGATCGTGAAGTTCAGGGCGAGGCCGACCACCGCGAGCAGCACCACCGGAACCAGGTTCCAGGTGACGTCGCGGCGCATCCGCCGCTGCTGCTGCACGACGTCCACGACGCGGAACATGCCGCACATGGTCACGAAATGCGATACAAGGCGGGTCCGCGATGAGCTCGTCTGGTCTGGAGATCGCCGTCCTCGTCCCCTGCTTCAATGAAGAGGCGGCGATCAAGAAGGTCGTCGAGGATTTTCGGGCCGCGCTGCCGGCAGCCACGATCTACGTCTACGACAATAACTCCACCGATCGCACCTCCGAGGCCGCCGCCGCCGCGGGCGCGCAGGTCCGCACCGAGACCCGGCGCGGCAAGGGCAACGTGGTCCGCCGGATGTTCAACGACATCGAGGCCGACATCTACGTGATGGTCGACGGTGACGACACCTACGATGCGTCGCGCGCGCAGGAGCTGGTCGATGCCCTCGTCGAGGACAACCTCGACATGGTGGTGGGCCGCCGGGTCGAGACCCACCAGGCCGCCTATCGCGCCGGGCATCGCCTCGGCAACGCGGTGCTCACCGGCCTCGTGCGCTGGCTGTTCGCCGCGAACATCGTCGACATGCTCTCGGGCTACCGCGTGTTCTCGCGGCGGTTCGTGAAGAGCTTCCCGTCGTTCTCGCGCGAGTTCGAGATCGAGACCGAGCTCACCGTGCACGCGATGCAGATGCGGATGCCGGTTGCCGAGATCAACACGGACTACAAGGAGCGCCCGCCCGGTTCGACGAGCAAGCTGCGCACGTTCCGCGATGGCTGGCGGATCCTCGTCACGATCATGAACCTGATGCGCAACGAGCGCCCGCTGCTGTTCTTCTCGCTGATCGGCCTATTCCTGACGATCCTGT
>JAYUVX010000240.1:0-14106 GCA_043753855.1 Myxococcales bacterium
ACCTCGCACGCGTGTGATCATCTGCGAGACATCGCGGTATGGCTCTTGCTGACGTGTGCTCCATGAGATCGATTCGGAAGATCGTCGTACTGGGCGCCAACGGGCTGATGGTTCTGGGTCCGGATCCGTGTTCGCCGCCGCCGGAATTCCCACGGTGTTCCTCGCGCGCACCGTCGAGAAAGTAGCGGCCGGTAGGGCACGCGCGGAGCAGATCAACAGGGGCAAGGCGTCCCGAGGTCCGACGAGTACGACCCGCAGGAGATCGTCGTCGCGCGCGCCCTGTACAACGAGCCCAGCGTCGATGGTGGGCGGTTCTAGAACGTTGCCGCGTAGCGATCGTATTCCGGCGGTGGCGTCTGGAGTAGATGAACCTCCACGACCGGATCGCCATCGCCGCGCCACGGGTAGTCGCCCGTGAGGCCGAGCTGGACCGCCGCGGCGAACGCCTTGGATCCGTCGAGGTGGCTGTCCGTCACATGGACCTCCTCGATGATCGTTCGCCTGACTCGTGCCGCGATCGAATACGTACGTCCCGGCTCGGGCATGGCCGCACCCTGCTGCCGTGGTACGCCTGAGCTGGTGAGCGCCCCGCGGTTCTTCACGGCCGACTACGTCGAGCGGGCCGTGCTGCGCGACGGAACCCGGATCGTCTTGCGCCTCGTCTGCCCGGAGGACAAGCCGATCCTCGAGCGCGGATTCCACCGGCTCTCTCCCGAGTCCCGCTACGCACGATTCCTCAGCCCGAAGTCGACGCTCACCGATGAGGAGCTACGCTACCTGACCGAGGTCGATCACGAGGATCACTTCGCGATCGGGGCGGTGGGCGAGGATGGCGATGGTTCGGGCAATGCGGTCGGCCTCGGCATCGGCCGGTTCATCCGGATGCCCGAGCTCCACGCCACCGCGGAGGCAGCGGTCGCAGTCGCCGATGAAGCGCAGCATCGCGGCCTCGGCAAGCTGCTGTTCCTTCGCCTGTGTGCGGCGGCTGCCGAGCGCGGCATCGAACGGTTTCGCTGCGAGGTCCTCGGCTCGAACACGTCGATGGCTGGCCTGATCGAGACGATCTCGCCCGAACGCACGATCGAGGTGGGCAGCGGCGTGATGTCGATCGAGCTCGCGCTGCCGAACGTCACGCCCACCCAGCCCGCGGCAGAGCCGGCTCCCGACGGTGGGATGTACGCGCTGTTCCGTGCGGCGGCCGTCAATGCAGTCGAGTGGACCGAGGGCGTGCGCCGGTTGTGGCGTCGCGGCGAGTGAGCCAGGAGCGCGTCGTCGACGAGTGCAAGGTGCGAGACCGGAGGCGACCTACGACGTCTCCGCGGCCGCGGGGAGCCAACGATGGTCTCTGCTCGAACCTGTCGCTGGTGATGGGCGTGGCCGGCGCGACCGCGAGCGGCAACGCGATCCTGGTCACCGGGCTCGCCGGCCTGCTCGCCGGTGCGTCGTCGATGGCACTCGGCGAGTGGATCTCGGTGACCAGCTCGCGCGAGCTCGCCGAGCGCGAGATCGCGATCGAGCGCGACGAGGTGGAGCAGGCGCCCGAGGAGGAGCGCGAGGAGCTCCAGCTGATCTACGAGGCGAAGGGGATCCCGAAGGACGAGGCGCAGCAGCTCTCCGAGGCGCTGTTCCGCGATCAGGGGGCCGCGCTCGACGTGCTCGCGCGCGAGGAGCTCGGCCTCGATCCCGACGAGCTCGGTGGCTCCGCGTGGACCGCCGCGATCACGTCGTTCATCCTGTTCGCGTTCGGAGCGCTGTTCCCGGTGCTGCCGTTCGTGCTGGCATCGGGCTGGACCGCTGTGATCCTGGCGGTCACCGTCAGCGGCCTCGCGCTGTTTGGCATCGGCGCCGCGATTACGATCTTCACCGGCAAGTCGGTATGGTTCTCCGGCACCCGACAGCTCGTGCTCGGCCTCGCCGCCGCCGGGTTGACGTTCGGTCTTGGACACCTGCTCGGCGTCGCGATCAGTTAGTGCACGGTCGGTGACACCCGGGCCGAGGATCGATTCCCTGGGTATACGACCGGGGTCCCGGTCTCCCGGAGTGATCCGTGGAACTCCCCGAGATCTCGATCATGTGCGCGTGGCACGTCGGCTGCTGTTGCCGATGGGAGTCAGCAGCGATCACGCTGCCTCCCCACCACAGGACATACCCATGTCAAAGCCACCGGATGAGCTCTCTGCCATCGATCCCGCCGCACTCGCCCAGGTGACCGGTGGAACCTCGGACACCTCCGGGCTGGTCTCCGCACTCAACGGCCTGCTCGACTCGGTCAAGCAGATCCGGACCACCAGCCAGGCGAACGGCATCAATCCTCAAGAGATGATGCTGTTCATGATGCTGATGCAGCGGCAGCAGAGCACCACGACGGTCGCCACCGCGCCTTCATGGTGGGCGCAAGGCGGCACCTGGAAAGTGCGCTGACGGCGTTGCGGCGCTGCGTTCACCCGGTGAGCTGACCACCCCCGCCGCATACCGTGCGTCCCCGCGCACCGCCCCGACGGCATGCAGCTTGCCTGTCTCGCGCATATGAACCCTGCGATCGACCCCGCGACGCCCACCCTGCCCTCGATCTTCACGCACTTTCCGCGCGTCGCCACGCAGCCCCACCACGCCATCAACCAGAGGAAGACGGCGTTCTGGGCGGCGTTCGCGGTGGTCCCGGCAGCCGTCGGTATCGCGTTGGGCATCGGGTCGAAGCCGCGCGGGCTGATCGCGGGCGGTATTGCGGCGCTCGCGCTCGGTGCGCTGCGGTGGCAGATGGATCGGTGGTTCACGGAATCGCCCGACTACCAGCACGAGGGCCGGATCGGCGACCTCGAGCTGCGTCGCTACCCCGTGCGCCTCGAGGCACTGACCGAGGTCGATTGCCATGACCTCGAGGAGGTGGTCGACGTCGGTTTCGGTCGCCTCGCCTGCTACATCTTCGGCGCCAACCACCGTAAGCAGGACCTCGCGATGGTGGCGCCGGTCGTCACCTCGATGCGCGCTGGCCACTATGCGATGGCGTTCGTGATGCCACCCGGCCGCGAGCTGGCGTCGCTCCCGCGCCCGAATGATCACCGGATCGAGCTCCACGAGGTACCGGAAAAGCGCGTCGCGGTGCTGCGCTTCCACGGGGCCACCACGCGCAAGAATATCGCGAGGCACGAGCGGAAGCTGCTGCGCCAGCTGGTCGACGCCGGTCTGTCTGCACGCGGGAGCGTGATGCTCGCCGGCTACGACTCGCCAATCACACTCCCGCTGCTGCGCCGGAACGAGCTGTGGATCGAGGTCCTGTGACGGGGCGTGCGGTATACCCGCGCGCATGCTGAAGAGAACGAGCACGGCAGTCTGGCGCGGCACCGGGCCCAAGGGAACCGGCGCGATCACCACCCTCTCGGGCGCCCTCAACGATACGCCTTACGGGTTCAACACGCGGTTCGCCTCCGAGGACGGCAAGGCGGGAACCAACCCCGAGGAGCTGATCGCCGCGGCTCATGCAAGCTGCTTCACCATGGCGACCAGCTTTCAGATCACCAACGCGGGGAAGGAGCCAACGAAGCTCGAGACCACCGCCACGGTGTCGATGGAGAAGCAGGACATCGGCTGGACGATCGTCGCCATCCATCTCGAGCTCACCGGTGAGGTCCCCGGCATCACCGCGGACGAGTTCAAGACGTTCGCCGAGACTGCGAAGCAGGGTTGCCCGATCTCACGCGCGCTCGCTGCGGTCGCGTCGATCACGATGAACGCAACGCTCCGCTGATCTCCGATCTCCGGGAAGCGGACAGCCGATCCGGGACGATGGCATCCGTGGTGCTCCACGTATGCGTGGAGGACAACGTCATGCGGTACCTGGGCTCGACCCTGCTGCTCTCGCTCGCGGCGTGCGCGGGTTCGGCCACGTATCTCGGGACCACGACCGATACCGAGCCCGGCGATCAGGTCATCCCGGACTACGACCAACCGATTTTCTACGCCGACAACTTCTACTGGCGAAACGACGGTGGTCGCTGGTACCGCTCGAGCTATTACGACCGGGGCTTGGCCTACGCCAACCCGCCGCAGGTGGTCGCGCGGATCCGTCACCCGCGCGCGATCACGATCGCCCGGAGGGCTACACGGCGCGACGGCATGACGATGGTGGCCGCACTGTGATCCGGGATCACCGCGGCAGGTACTACCGGCGCTAGCAAACGCCACGCTGCGAGTGGTAACGAAGCGCCATGCGCTTGCTAGCCTTGGTGCTGCTGCTCGCTGCATGTTCGACTCCGAACCATCCACGCCCTGTCCTCGTGACCGCGGCCGAGGCCTCGCACTACGTGCGCACCGGTCGCTACGACGAGGCGATCCGACTGTGCAACGACTTCGCGCGGGCGTACGCCGGCGTGCACTGCGACACGATCGGGACCACGGGTGAAGGTCGGCCGATCGTCGCGCTGCGGATCGCGAAGCACACCGGACTCCCGGTCATCTATCTGCAGGCTGGCATTCACGCGGGCGAGATCGAAGGCAAGGATGCGGGGTTCTGGTTCCTGCGCGATGTGCTCGACGGCAAGGTCGCGCCGGGCGTGCTCGACCACGTTGCAGTCTCGTTCGTGCCGGTGATGAATCCGGACGGCCACGAGCGGTTCGGCAAGAACCACCGGCCCAACCAGCGCGGCCCCGAGGAAATGGGGTGGCGCACCAACGGTGCCCGCCTCAACTTGAATCGCGACTACGTGAAATCCGATGCGCCCGAGACCCAGGCGGTGCTCCGGTTGATCCAGCACGATCGTCCGGTTCTGCTGGTCGATCTGCACACCACCGATGGAGCGAAGTTCGAGCATGACATCAGCATCAACGCCGCACCGCACGCACCGCGCGCCGACCAGCTCGACGAGACCGCACACGCGCTGAGCCACTCGATCGCAGCGCGGCTGACCCAGCTCGGCCACCTGCCGCTCGAGTTCTACCCGTCGTTCATCCACGAGGACGATCCCCTGTCGGGGTTTGCCGTCGGCGAAGGACCGCCGCGGTTCGCGCATTACTATATGGGCGCGCGCAGTCGGCTCGCCGTGCTGGTCGAGACTCACAGCTGGCGGACCTACCAGGAGCGCGCGCAAAGTACCTATCACGCCCTGCAGGCGATCTTCGAGGACGCCACGCGGAGTGTCGAGACCTGGCGCAACACCGAGGCCGCCGCCGATGCCGGCGACGTCGCGCTCGCCGGCACCCAGGTCCCGATGATCTGGGAGAACGGCCCGGGGCACCACGAGATCGAGTTTCGCGGCTACGCGTTCGAGAAGCGCAGCTCCGATCTCACCGGTGGTGTGTGGCTGGTCTACGACGAGACCACCCCACAGATCTGGAAGCTTCCGCTTTACGACGAGCTGGTCGCGAAGATTACGGTGACCGCACCGCGCGGCGGCTATATCGTCGACGGTGGGTTCGCTGCCGTGGTGGCAGCGGTCCTCGATCGCCATGGCCTGACCTACGACAAGCTCGGCGAGCCGACCTCGCGTGCGGTCGAGGTGTTCCGCGCGACCAAGGTCACGTTCTCGCCGCCCGGCGAGGGCCACACCCGCGCCGAGATCACGGGTGCGTGGGCAGCGGAGACCCGCACACTCGAGCGCGGGGCGATCTTCGTCCCGATGGCGCAGCCCGGCGCGAGGCTGCTACTTCACCTGATGGATCCCGCGCTGCCCGATTCGCTCGCCGCGTGGGGCCTGTTCAACAGCGTGTTCGAGCACAAGGAGTACATCGAGCCGTACGTGATCGAGGCCGCGGCGCGCGAGATGCTCGCGGCACAGCCCGCATTGCGCGCCGAGTACGATGCCGCACTTGCCGCGGATCCCGCGCTCGCCCGCAGCACCGACGCCAAGCGCGAGTGGTTCTACCGGCACCATCCCTCGTGGGACGAGCGGCTGAACCTGCTACCGATCTACCGGGCCAGCGCGCGTTAGATCGCGAGCACGATCTTCCCGAAACCAGCGTTGCTCGCCATCCGCGTGTGCGCCTCGCCCGCGGCATCGAGCGGCAGCACCACGTCGATGACCGGCGCGATCAGCCCGCGCGCGAGCATCGGCACGACCTGCGCCTCGAACGTCCGCATCGCGGCGAGCTTCTCCTCGAGCGGGCGTGCACGCAGCACGGTGCCCATCACGCGGAGCCGCTTGCGCAGGATCAGTGCGAGATCGAGCTCGTGACGTGCCCCGGCGAGCAGCCCGATCAGCACGATCTTGCCGAGCGGGCGCGTGCAGCGCAGATCCTCGTCGAGGTACGCACCACCGACCAGCTCGAGCACCACCGACGCGCCCGCCGGATCGTGCGCTCGAACCCCATCGGCAAACCGCGCGCCGTCGGCGAGCACGCCCGCACCGAGCCCCAGTGCCTTCGCGCGCTCGAGCTTGTCGGCGGTCCGCGCCGTGCCGATCACGAAGCAGCCGAGCGCACGACCGAGTTGCACCGCTGCCGTGCCGACACCGCTGCCGACCGCGTGTACGAGCAGCGTCTCGCCGCCCGCGAGCCCACCCTGCGCGATCATCGCGTCATGCGCAGTGATGAACGCCTCGGGGACCGCCGCCGCGTGCTCGAACGAGAGCCCATCGGGGATCTTCGCCAGCGCCCGTTCGTGCGAGACGATCTGCTCGGCGTAGCCGCCACCACCAACCAGACCGAACACGCGGTCACCGATGGCGAGCCGCTCGACCCCGGACCCGAGCGCCTCGACCTCGCCCGCGATCTCGAGCCCGGGGATATCCGGTGGCGAGTCCGCCGGCGCAGGATAGGCACCCATGCGCTGGAGCAGATCCGCGCGATTGACCGCGGTAGCGCGCACGCGCACCCGGACCTCTCCACGGGATGGCTCGGGCGTTGGTCTCTCGACCACCGTCAGGACCTCGGGACCGCCGGGCTTCGTGATCGCGATCGCGCGCATCGTCATGCGGGCATGTTCCCGCACCACGCGCCGAAGATCACCAGCAGCCGCGGCGAACGTAGACGACGTTGGTCGGCTGCGGCACGGATCGATTCCCAGAGGAGACAGCTACTGGACCAGGAACCGCTGCTCGACGACCGAGCGGATCGGCCGCCCCTCGTCATCGAGCGCCGGATCGTAGCGAAACCGCCAGATCTGGTTCTGGGCCACCTCGTCCCGCGGCCCGCCGAATCCACGGACGAGCCGAGCGCCGGAGACCAGGCCATCGGAGTCCACGGTCACCTGCATGACGAACAGCTCGCCCTCATCGACCTCCCGCTGACGGCTCGGGAACACCAGCCGGGCCGGGCGCGTCTTCGCGGCCTTCGGAGGCGACGGGGCCGGAGGCGGCGTCAAGTCGAGCGGCTCGAAGGCAAGGTCCCCGCCGACGGTGCCAAAGCCGATGCCCGCGCCGCGGCCGGCCCCGGTACCTTCACCCTCTCCGCCGCTGCCGCTGCCGCGTTCGAACGTGATCGCTCCGCGCGGATCCACATCGGTCGAGGCTTTCCGCTGCGCTGGACGTGCGCGGGGTGTCCTCGACGCGGCCGTGGCGCGCGGGGTCGAAGCCGAGCCACCTTCGCCGGCAGCAGCCTTGGTCATCGGCGCGGGTGGTGGATCGACGACCTCGATCGACAGCGACGCGCGCGGAGGCGGCGATGCGGGATGGCGATCGATGGCGAGCAGCAGCGCGCCGACGAGGGCGTGCACCGCGAGCGTTCCGACCACAACCATCAAGCGCCTCATCCGAGTGATTCTCCCCGATCGCCCGCTCGATTGCCGCTCACCGGCCCTGTACCGCCGCGAGGTGGAGGCCGCAGCGCGACCCCAATTTCCATACAGGCAGGCTCCGCGCTCGCGACCGGGCGCAGACGCTCATGCCTCGTCGGGCCGCGCCCACCGTGTCCCGATCGCACGTCAGACCCAAGATCTCCATAGGAAGACCCGTGCACTCGATCTTGCAAAGAACCTGCAGGTGCCGCCACGCCCTGCCACCACCATCGTCCCGCTCCGGGGCGATCTGGTGCGGGCGCACGCGCGGAAGCTTCATCGCAACCTCCGTGCGGTTGGCCGCCGCCGGGACGCGAAGAAGGTCGTGCTCGACTTCGCCGAGGCCGGCCGGATCGATTCGTCCGGCATCGCGATCATCTCGCTGCTCGGCAAGAAGCTCGCGGGCGGGGGCCGGACTCTCGAGTTCACGAACCTCGACAAGCATCACGAAGCCGCGCTCGCTCTGCTCCCCAAGCCAGCGGGGCCGGTCACCAAGGAGCCCGAGGAGCCACTGCCCGGGCGACTGGAGCGGATCGGCGACACGGCGATCGGCGCAGCGATCGGCACTCGTTCGCTGTTCGCGCTGATCGCAGACATCCTGCGCCAGGCCGTCTCTGTGATCGCCCGGCGCAAGCACCTGCCCGCCGGCTCGTTGACCTCCCAGATCGCGCTGATGGGCGTCAATGCGATCTTCATCGTCGGTCTGCTCAGCTTCTTGCTCGGGATGACGATGGCATTTCAGGGCAGCGTCCAGCTGCAGCGGCTGGGCGCCGGACCCTTCGTCGCGGACATGATCGGCGTCTCGATGGTCCGCGAGATCGGACCGCTGATGACGGCGGTGATCCTTACCGGCCGCACCGGCGCGGCGATCGCGGCGGAGCTCGGCACCATGCAGGTCCGCTCGGAGATCGATGCGCTCAGCTCGATGGGCATCGAGCCGGTGCGGTTCCTGATCCTGCCCCGGATGTTCTCGATCTCGATCATCGGCCCCGCGCTCTCGCTGCTCGGCATGTTCATCGGGATCGCCGGGGGCATGATGGTGGCGGCGTTGACGCTCGATCTTCCTCCGGCGATGTTCTGGTCGCGCATCGTCGAGCGGCTCACGATCGGTGACTTCGTCAACGGCGTGGGCAAGAGTCTGGTGTTCGCATGGATCATCGGCCTCGCCGGCAGCCACCTCGGCATGCGCGCCGGTGGCGATGCCAGCAGCGTAGGAACGGCGACTACGCGCACCGTCGTGGTCAGCATCTTCTACATCATCGTGGTCGACGCGATCTTTGCCACGGTCGGCCTCGTCCTGAGGACATCATGAACACCCCGATCATCGAATGTCGCGGGCTCAGCGTCGGGTACGAGGACAAGGCCGTGCTCGAGAACATCGATCTGACGGTCGATGGTGGTGAAATCGTCGCACTGCTCGGTGGCTCCGGCAGCGGCAAGTCGACGCTGCTGCGCTGTCTGATCGGCCTGCTGCCTCCACTCGCTGGTGAGGTGCTCGTGCTCGGCGAGCCGATGTACGACCTCTCGCCCGACGATCGTAGCAAGTTACTTCGCCGGACTGGCACCGCATTCCAGCAGGACGCGCTGTTCGGTTCGATGACGGTCGGCGAGAACATCGCCCTCCCGCTGCGCGAGCTGACGCAGCTGCCGAACGCTGTGATCGAAGAGATGGTCCAGCTCCGGCTCGCGCTGGTCGGACTCGAGGGCTACGCCCAGCGGCCGCCGGGGAGCCTCTCGGGCGGCCAGCGCAAGCGTGCCGCACTCGCCCGCGCCTCGATCCTCGATCCCGACGTGATGTTCTGCGACGAGCCCTCGGCGGGACTCGATCCAGCGATCGCCGCTGCGATCGACGCCACGCTGCTGCAATTTCGCGCCGCGCTCGGCATCACGATGGTGATCGTCACTCACGAGCTCGCGAGCATCGAGACGATCGCGGATCGCGCGGTAATGTTCGGCCGCAAGTCGGTGATGGCGCGAGGCACGATCGCCGAGCTCAAGGAATCGAAGGACGAAGAAGTCTTCAACTTCTTCCATCGGGTCGCCGATGCCAAGACCCAGACCGCGATGACGAGGTGAACAATGGCGAGTAAAGCAACCAAGGTCCGTGTCGGAGCCTTCCTGGCGGTCACCGCTGCGCTCCTCGCGGTCGTGATCGTCGTCTTTGGGGGCATGCGGTTCTGGGAGAAGAAGCATACCTACCGGATCCTGTTCGACGAGACCGTGATGGGCCTCGAGACCGGCGCGCAGGTGTTCTTGAACGGCATCAAGGTCGGACGCGTCGACAACATCCAGCTCGCGGCCGAGGACCTCAACAAGGTCGAGGTCACGATCGTGGTCAAGGCCGACGCACCGGTCCACACCGACACCGTGGCGATGCTGAACTTCACCGGCATCACGGGCCTCAAGGTCATCGACCTCCGCAAGGGGTCGCTCAAGACACCGCTACTCGCCGATGGTGGATCGATCCCACAGGGTGAGGGCATGCTCGACAAGATGACGAAGAAGGCCGAGGTCATCGCCGATCAGTCGGAGCAGCTGATGAAGAAGGCCAACCAGATCGTCGAGAACCTGATCGTGATTACCGGGCCGAAGCAGCTCGAAGGCATTGGCGAGATTGTCCAGAGCTCGAAGACCGCCGCTGCCAACCTCGCGCAGGCCACCGGATCACTGAAAGAGATGATCGGCGAGAACCGCGCGGCCCTGAAGGAGACGCTGGTCGCCGTGAAGGGCGCCGTCGGCGCGACGCAGAAGCTCATCGAGGGTCAGGTCAGCGGCATCGTCGGCAATGCCGGGGAGCTAATCGGCGACATCAAATCGATCGTGCGCGGCACGCAGGGCCCGATGACGTCGGCGATGTTCGACCTACGGCAGGCGAGCCGTAACTTCAAGGAGCTGTCGCGCGATCTTCGCCAGCGACCGTCGCGCCTGCTGTTCTCGAGTCCGCCCGGAGAGAGGAAGCTGCCATGAGCTCGATGATCGCGATCGCCGTGCTGTTCGAGGTGCTCCTGTTTGCCGGATGCACCGGCGCGAAGCTCCCTGACACCCGCTACTACCAGCTCGCGGCGCCCTCGAGCGAAACGACCGGCGGGGACCTGACGCTCGTCCTCGAGCCATTGACGACCGACCAGGCGTATGACGACGAGCGCATTGTCTATCGCACCACGCCGTACCGCCTGGACTACTACCAGTATCACCGCTGGAGCGCGGCCCCCGGCGCGATGGTCGGGAACTTCCTCGAGCAACAGCTCGAACACAGCGGTCGGTTTCGCAGCGTGAGCCGCGACATGACCCCCGATGCGCCCGCGATCCTCGGTGGACGCGTCATCGCGATCGAGGAGGTCGACACGTCGAAGGGTCACTGGGTCGGGCGGATCGCGCTCGAGCTGACGTTGACCGAGGCGAAGACCAATCGCGTGCTGTGGACCAAGCAGTTTGAGGAGACCGAGCCGCTCGCAAATCAGAATCCTGAAGGTCTCGCGCGCGCGTTGTCCGCGGCGATGGAGCGGATCGCGCTGAAGGCGGCGCCCCAGATCGAACAGCGAGCACACGAGTCGGCGATGGCGTCCGCTCGGTAGCCGATGGCTAGTGGTGTGGCCCCTACGTCCGGTTAGCACACCGCGTCAAACGCCAGAAGTGATGCAAGGGATTGTAGTTACGATCAGAGTCGCGGTCCGACCAGTGGCCCACCACTTGCAACGCACCGCAGCATGCGCTACGGACTTCTCTTACTCCTCGTTTCCTCGGCCTGCAACAGCGATGTTGCTGACCCTACCCAGCTGCCGCCGGCGTCCGTCCGCGAGCGGCTCGAGGGTCTGACGCGGCTCCAGGTCGATGCCGCCCCGAGCGGTGGCGCGATCACCGCGGAGCGGTATGTCGCGGATGGATGGTTAGGCGGGCTGGTCAACCTCCAGGTCGAGAACGGCGAGCTGCTGGTGTCGTCGGATGCGCCCGGCGCGCTGACCGTCGATGGCATGCAGATCACGATCAAGCCGCTGCGGATTCCACCTGGTGTGTTCGGTGGCAGGGACGCGCAGATGACCCACGTACGAATCGATCTGAAGAACGAGCTCCGCGCGCCGGCTCGCTGGATCAGCGATGACGAGGTTCACCTCGAGGCGAACCTCGACCTCAAGCTGTCGTGGGAGCTGACGCTCGATGGCTCGCCCGTATCGCTCGGTTCGCCGAAGCTGCCGCTGGTCCCGGTCGAGATCGTGCTGACCGGCAACGGCGAGCACGTCAGCGCCGAGCTGCGCGCGCATGCGCCGGGCGAGCTGTGGAGCTGGGCCGGCCTCGTGAAGCTCAGCGAGCTGCAGCTGGTCGTCGGCGCCACGCTCTGACACGTCCGAGTGCACGGTGGGCGAACGGCGTCGTAGACTGACGGCATGAAGCGAGCGCTGGTGCTGTTCGCGCTCGGGGGTTGCGTCACCGGCGCCGGGTTGATCGAGAAGGACAAGGTCACGATCTCGATCCTGGTCGGCGCCACGGCGGCCGCCCTCGTCATCGGCTCCCTGGTGCTCGCGCAGACCAACCTGTCCCCCGCGGGAGCGATTGCATCGGGCATCGCGTTCACCGCAGTGGACGTCGGAATCGGCTGCATCCTCGAGGCGTGCGCGCCGCTGCGGCCATGATCAACGCACCTGGCCTGACCAGTCGCGGCAAGATGATCACGGGCCTGATCGCGCTCATCATCGCGTTCTTGCTACCAAAGCAGGTCGAGTGTGGCTACCCGGGTGGCGAGTGCGGACGGCTCGCCATGTTCCGGCAGGTCTGCAAGTCCTACGAGCTCGAACCCCTGGGCTTCTTCCTGCTGGAGCGGCTACTCGACCGCGACGTGGGTTTCGCCTACACGCGCGGTGAGGACTGTCATTAGAGAAGGGCTTGCCAGGTCATGAAAAACCCTCAACACTGGAAAGGATGTATCGGGACAGCGCCAACTCCCTCGACGAACACGACCGCGCTGTCGGCGCGATCCTGATCGGCGAGGCCCTGCTCGCACAGTGCGAGCGCGCCGTGGAACGGGTCCGCGATCCTGCCCTGGCTCGCACCCACGCTCGCTGGCGCGCCATGCGTGAGATCCACGATGACTTTCCAGAGATCTGGCTCCAGCTCGATCGCGCTCGCGCGGTGCTCGCGGCACGCGGCGGCAACACGAAGGGCTACGAGGAGATGCGGCCCCACGTGCGTCCGTCCTTGATCGTTCCGAGCGAGACCCATGAGACCGCGATCGATCCGGAGGCACTCGACGACGCTCGCCGCGCCGTCGCCGAGCTCAAGCTCGCGGTACCCGGCGCGGACTGGAAGGCGATTGCTCGCCGGACCACCGAGCTGGTTGAGACCCCGCAGCTCCATCGCCGCCATCGCCTCGCGGTCGGTGCCACGCTGACCGCACTTACGCTGGCGATCGTGACCTGGTTCGTGGCGATCACGCCCGAGAAGAAGCTCGACAAGGCTGCCGCGATGCGGCACGAGATCGCCGCGATCGCGGACCAGCGCAAGATGCGCATCGAGATCCTCGCATCGGCGATCGGCGATCGCTGCAATGCCTCGATCGCGCACGAGTACGTCAAGCTACTCGTGATGGATGGACGCGGCGAGCAGGCCGAGACGTTCGCCGATGGGTACACCGATCGCTGTGGCGCGGACGCTGTCGTCGAGAACTGGGCGAACGCCCCTCGTCCTCCACGCTGACGTGGCATGTTCCGCGTCATGGCGGACGCGGATGATGTTCTCAAGGGTGCGAGCCGGTTCTTCAAGAAGCTCGGAGGTGTCGTCGCGGACACCAGCAAGACGGTGGCGACCCAGGTGGCGGCGACCAGCAAGCAGGTCACCGGTCTCGGCCGTGGATCGGTGAAGGTCGAGCTCGATCAGACGCGCGGCTCGCCGGGTGGATCGCTCAAGGGGCGTTTGATCCTCGCACTCAGCGAGCCGGTCGCAGCGAAGCGCCTGGTCGTCACCCTGCGCGCTCGCCAGCGGATCGCGACGATCAAGCGCGGCGCGGGAGCGAAGGGGGTCAGCGCCACGCACGCAGACGTGTTCCAGTTCGATCAGGAGCTGGCACCGTCGCAAACGTTCGATGCGCGCACCGTCGAGTTCGAGCTCGCGATCCCACCCGACGCGCTGGATCTCAAGCCGCAGACCACGAACAACAGTCCGCTCGCCGAGGTCGCACGCACGGTTGCGTCCGCGTTCAATCCTGCTGCCGGGCCGATCGAGTGGCAGGTGCTCGGCCGCCTCGAGATTGCCTGGGGACGCGATCTCTCGAGCGAGGTCGACATCACGGTCTCCCGGTAACGTGATGCTCGTCGCGCCAGCGCTCGCCGTCAGCGCGCGCGCTCACCGGATCATCACGGCGGCACGCGCGAAGCTTGCTGGGTGCGCAGGTCGACTTCCCCGGACGTTGC
>JAYUVX010000241.1:0-14093 GCA_043753855.1 Myxococcales bacterium
AGGTGGCCGAGCGCCAAGCCGCTCGTCGTCGATGGCCGCAGCGAGCGCGATCGCGAGGTCTACCGCTATCTCGATCGCCAGCAGGCGCACCTCGTGATCGGCTTCCCGGGTGCCACCGTCGATGCAAAGGACCGGTTCGCGCTCGAGGTGCTGGTCGCGATTCTCGGTGGGCAGAGCGGCCGGCTGTTCGCGGAGCTGCGGGAGAAGCAGGCGCTCGCCTATCGGGTCTCGGCGCATTCGATCGAGGGCGTCGACCCAGGATTCGTCGCGGTGTACCTGTCGTGCTCGCCCCAGAAGCTGCCGGCGGCGATCGCCGCGGTGCGCAGCGAGCTCGAGCGCGTTCGAGTCAGCGGCGTGACCACCGACGAGGTCGAGCGTGCGCGCAGCTACCTGATCGGAAGCCACCAGATCTCGATGCAGCGCCGCGCGGCGGTGGCCAACGCGATGGCCTACCACGAGGCGTACGGGCTCGGCTGGCAGACCTGGGCCGGTTACGACGATGCGATCCGCGCGGTGACCCCCGCCGACATCACCGCTGCCGCCGCGACCTATCTGCGTACCGACCGCGCGATCACCGCAACGGTGCAGCCGCCGTCGGCGAGCCCGGCCGCGAAGCGGCGCTCGAAGCTCCCCAAGCCGCGACCGGCGCGCGTTCGCCGCCCGAACGCATGACCCGATCCGCGCCTCGCCGCCGCACGCTGGGACACGGTGATCTCGCCGCGAGCCTCGTGCTGATCTTCCCGCTGCTGCTGGCCTACGAGATCGGCGTGTTGTTCGCGGGCCACGTCAACGGCGCCGACGTCGTCACCCGCGCGCTCTACGGCGCCGTCGGCAGCCGCGCCGTCTACCTGCTGATCCACGCGCTGTTCGCGATCGGGTTCTTGCTGTGGGTGCGGCGCGACCGCCGGTGGACGACGCTCACGCTAGAGATCGCAGCGCCGGTGATCCTCGAGGCGGCGATCTACGCGCTCACGCTCGGGGCGCTCGGTTCGATGATCGTCGAACGCATGCTCGGCCTCGGCCTCACCGGCGACTCGGTGATCTCGGCGCTCGGTGCAGGCGTCCACGAGGAGCTGGTGTTCCGGCTCGGCGTGATGGGCGGCCTCGTCGCGCTGCTGGCGCGGACCGCGCTCGATCGCCGGATCGCCGGCGCGTTCGCGCTGCTCGCCTCGGCGGTGGTGTTTGCTGCCGCGCACCACGTTGGCGCCCGCGGAGATGCGTTCACCGCGCACGTGTTCGCGTATCGCTGCGTGGCCGGCTGCGTGTTCGGCCTGGTGTTCTGGTACCGCTCGCTCGCGCACGCAGTCTATGCGCACGTGCTCTACGACCTGATCGTCGCGCTCAGCTGACGACTCAGGCTACGCTGAGCTTGCCCTTGCCGTCGATCTCCATGCGGCCGACGTAGAGCTCGAACTTCGTGCGCTTGATCTCGCTGGAGTTGGCGGTCGACGCCGCGGTCGACAACGAGAACAGGCCGACCTCGTAGAGCTCGATCCGGAACAGCACGTCCTTGAGGTTCGGGGCGAGGAACTCGAGCGAGCCGTGCTTCTGCACGGACGGATCGGTGCTGCCGACCCGGTTCGCCTTGTCATGCCAGTCGTTGAGGGCCTTGCAGTAGTACGACGCGATCGTTCCGGTCAGGTGGGGGAACTCGACCTTGGTCGGCTCGATCTGCGGGAACCGATCGAGGCCGGTGTACAGCTTCTTGATGCCCTGCTTGATCGTGAACGAGTCCAGCTTGTTGACGTGCTCGAACTCGGGGATGCCGTCGATCGTGAACCGGAACGCCGAGGTCGTCCACCGCTTCTGCTTGGTGCCCGCGTTCGCACCGATCCGCTGCTCTCCCGGCTCGATCCGCTTCATGAACACGTTTTCCGGCTGCAGCTTGATCTTGAGGTAGCCGGTGTCCTTGGACGCTCCGTCGAGCGTGGGAAAGCTGGTCTCGGTGATCAGCGCATCGATGAACTCGTGCTCGAGCGTCGCGCGCAGGTCGAAGTCCGCGTGCGTGATCTGCCCGCTGTGGCGCGCGAACTTCTGGCTCCACGACTTCTGGATCCACTCGAGTACATCGTCGGCGCCGGCGAGGCCAAGCTCGATCGAGATCGGCTCGATCTCTGCCACCGAGGAGTGCTTGATCCGGTGCTGGAGAGAGCCGATCGACTCGTCCACCACCGACGACTTGATGTGGCCGCCATCCACCGCCTTCAGGTAGGCGGTCGTGACCTGGCGGTCGATCTTCAGCTCGAAGTGGCCAGCCGTGGATGGACGTGCGTGCAATGTCATGGAGGCGACCTCAGCTTATCGCGATCCTCTTACGCCCAGTGGCGCCTCGATCCCCCCAGCGAGGGACGCTCGGCCCCAGGTCCGGCAAGAACCTGGGTGATCTTAAGCATTTGCCTTCACGGGGTTGCGGACGGCTGGAGATCAGGCACGAGCCTTGTAGACTAGATGCTCATGAGGGCGTCCGTCCGTCTGCTTGTGCTCCTGCTCGGCCTCGTGGCCTGGCCCACGGCCAGCCATGCCGAGAAGGTGAGGACCAACGCCAGCGCGAAGGTCTACAACCGCGCTGGCGAACAGGGAAAGGTGGTCGCCAAGGTCAAGGAAGGCCAGCAGATGACCGTCCTCGCCAAGGAAGGCCGGTGGCTGAAGGTCCGGGTCTCCGGCCGGACCGGGTACATCCCGCGCAGCAAGGTCGACATGCCCGAGGGCGACGACGAGATCGTTCGCAACACGCGGCGTCGGGCGTTCGTCGATGGCCGCGGCACCAAGCGCGGATTCGGCGGCGAGGCCGGCCCGGATGATCGGATCGGTGCGGATGCCACCGGCGACAACGCGAGTGGCGGCGAGGACGAGGGCGGCGGCGACGAGGCGGAGCCCGCGGCCACCAGAAAGCCACCGAAGGGCAAGAAGCCCGGCAAGGGCGGCAAGGGCGGCGGCGGCGACGACGACGACGAGAACCCGGTCGCCGAGAACAGCGTGAAGAGCGAGAACAGCAGCGAGAAAGCCGGCGCCGACGAGGTCGAATCGAGCGATGACTCCGAGCCCCAGGACATCCGGGTCAAGGCGTCGGTGAAGTCCAAGACGATGGCCTATGCCGATCCGTCGAAGGACTCCGACGAGGCGTTCAAGGCCAAGCCCGACGACGTGCTGTTCGTCGAACGGACCAAGGGCAAGTGGACCGAGGTCTCCGTCGAGGACGGCGACATCGGCTGGATCCAGACCTCCAAGCTCGACATCGATGATGGAGGCGGTGGCGGAGGCGGCCGGGGCAGCGGCCGGATGCTCGATGTCCGTGCTCGGCTCGGCGTCACCCTCGTGAGCCAGTCGCTGTCGTCGGGGGGCGGGACCACCAAGTGGCCCGACAAGTACACGGTCGGCAGCTCCTCGGTCGCGGTCGCGCTCGGCGGCATGCTGCTGTACCCGTACAAGCGCAGCTACCTGGTCGGCGGCGAGCTGACCTACGACCTCGCGAAGGCGATCCCCGGCATCTCCTTCGATCCCGATGGCGCGGCCGGGCCGATGCCGTCCTCGACCACCGGCTTCACGATCCACAACGTCAACGTGCGCGGCGTGGTCGGCTACGATCTCAAGAAGCAGAGCGGCGCGATCCTGTTCGGCCGGCTCGGCTATCACTACGAGGCGTTCCGCATCGACAACGTCACGGATCTGACCAAGAACAGCGCACGGCTACCGCAGGAGAACATCTCCGGTCCGATGATCGGCGTCGCGCTCGCGATCCCGATGCTGACCGACAAGCTCGGCATCCGCGTCAACCTCGACACGATGCTGTTCGGCGGCAGCATCACCCAGACCAAGAACCTCGAGGATGGTGCCAACCCCAAGGTGAAGAAGATCCTGATCGGCGCGGGGGTGACCTATCGCTGGAAGCCCGGGATCGATCTGTCCGGAGGGTACGATCTCAACTACGCGAGCCTGTCGTTCGGCGCGCCGGTCGCGACTTCGATGCGCATGCACACGGGCACCAGTGTTTCGCGCACGGATCTCAACCACACGATCTCGGTCGGGATCGCCAAGGCGTTCTGACGACGGCAATGGCCCTACCGACGATCGCGCGCCGGCAACGGTACGGCTCTACTGCCGCGGCGTCCCTAGCTTGTCGAGATCGATCTGCGAGAGCGCGAGGCGGATCAGCTGCGACTTGTTCGCCTTGGTCCAGCCGCGACGCTTGAGCTCGGCTACTTTCGCATCGAGCTCCTCGAGGTCGCGCGTGTACATCGAGATGCAGATGACCTTGTAGTGCGTCGGGCGGTGCTTCGCCGCCGGATCCGCGGTGCCTGCCCGCGTGCGCTTGCGAGGGGCATCGGTGCCATCGGCACGGCGCCCATAGTATTCCTCGCTGAGGATCGCGTCGGCGTCGCTCAGAGGGTCGTGTCCCATCAACTTCTCTTCCTTCATATGACCTCTCATGCGGCCGCCGGTGCGGTGGGTTCGGTGGGTGCGGTGGGTTCGGATCGTCGAGTCGGTTCGGTCTGCACGGCGCTGGTCGCGAGCATCCAGTCGACGACGCGGTTGTAGTCCGCGGCTCCGTGGCTGACCGGTGCGTATTCGAAGATGGTCTTCTTGTGGCTCGGCGCCTCGGCGAGCCGGGTGTTGTGGCGGATCGGCTCGAGGCACTTGTGCTTGAAGTGGCCTTGCAAGGTCTCGAGGACCTCGCGCGCGAGCCGGGTGCGGCCGTCGTAGAACGTGGGCAGCACGGCGGAGATCCGGACCGCGTGACCGAGGTGGCGCTCGACGTCCTTGATCGTGCGCAGCACCTGCTTCACACCGACCAGCGCGAGGTAATCGCAGGTCACCGGGATGATCACCTCGTCGACGTAGGACAGGGCGTTCTGGTTGAGGAGATTGAGCGACGGGCCGCAGTCGATGATCACGTAGTCGTAGCGGCGCGAGACCTGGAGCAGGTTCAAGCGCTTGGTCAGCATCTTCGACCGCGCCTCGGTGGTCTGGCGGGCGAGCCAGATCTCGGCGGCGGCGAGCGTCGAATCGCTCGTGATCACCTCGAGGTGCTGGCGGACCGGGACGCTCGCGGAGTTGGGATCCACGCCGTCGACGAGCACGTGGTAGAGCGACTTCTCACCGGCAACCCCGAGCGAGACGCCGACGTTGCCCTGGGCATCAGTGTCGATCAGCAGCACGTCGTTCTCGCGCTCGGCGAGTCCCGCCGCGAGGTTCACGGCAGTGGTGGTCTTGCCGGTTCCGCCCTTCTGGTTGAGGATCGCGATCCGCCGCGCGCGCTTCGCGCGAAACGCTTCGACCCCGAGCGATTGCTTGCGGCACTCGAGCGAGCAGAAGTGACTCTTCGCTCCGTCCGGGGTGACCGCGATCTGAAACACGAAGGCCGGGCGAAACACCTGCCCACACGCGTTGCACGTCTTCTCCATGCCCTTATCGAAGCGGCATCGTCGACGTCGGGGCAACTTTTCGGCCCGCCAGAGCTATAGTGCGCCTCGGATGATGGCGATCGCGAGGCAGGTGGTGGCGACCGGTGCGAACGCGACGGAAGTCGCCGGCAAGCTCGTCGAGGGACTCGCCGGCCCCGGGCTGCAGTTCGCGGACTGGCGGCTCGACGCAACCACGATCGCCGGGTCCACGTATCACGGTCTCGAGGCGCCGGTCGTCGGCGGATCCACGCTCGGAGTGATCGGAAAGGGCGTGCCGCGCGAGGCGATCGCGGCGGTCGCGGTCGGCCTCTATGGTGCCTGGGCGCGGGTCGGGATCGGCATCGCGCAGGATCTTCCGAAGTCCGCGCTGACCCGCAGCCGCGATGCGGTCAACCACGCGGCATCGATGCTCGGCACCAACGCCGACGCCCTCGATTCGGCGCGTTACCTCGCGGTCACGATCGTCGACGGTACGTGTGGTCACGAGGAGGCCTTCTGCATCGGCTCGGCGGCCGCGGCCCCCAAGATCCGGTTTGTCGGAGGCTCGGCAGCGACCGAGGTCGCGTCCCCGCGTCGCGCGAACATCTGGGTCAACGGGGGGGTGATGCAGGACGCCGGGGTGGTGGTCCTGCTCGAGGGCGAGCGCCCGTTCTACGCCGTGGCGTCCTCGCACCTAGTACCGACCGAGATCAAGACGGTGGTCACCGCCGCCTCGGGCCGCGTGATCGACGGGCTCGATGGTCGCCCGGCGGGACGCGGCTGCGCGAGCTGGTCGCGATGCTCGGCGATGTGCTCGACGAGCCGGAGGCCACGCACTCGTTCGCACGGTACGTCGATGGCCTGCCCTACGTGCGCTCGATGACGCACATCAATGGAGATCGGCGGCATCTCGCGTGCGCGGTCGAGGTCGGTCACGTGCTGCGGGTGATGCGACCCGGCGACCTGATCGGCACCACCGCGACCGATCTCGCGAGCGCCGCCGACAGCGTGGGCGGCAGCATGGCGGCGTTCCTCGCGTTCTCGTGCATTGGTCGTCACTCGGAGGCGCGTTCGCGCAACCTCGAGCGCGCGCTCGCTGGCGTTTACACAGCCTATCCCACGGTCGGGTTCCAGAGCTTTGGCGAGCAATCGGGGATGCTGCTCGTCAATCACACGCTGACCGGGCTCGCGATCGGCCCGCGCTCCCGTGGAGAGCTGTGATGACGTTCGCGAACCCCACCGAGGCGCGGATCCTCGAGCTCGAGGGCGAGCTCGCTGCCGCCCAGCGCACGATCGATGTCCTGGTCGCCCGGCTCGAGCGGAGCGGTACGGCGACCTCGACCCAGGCCGAGCTGTTCGATGCCGCGGTCCGGATCGGGAACGTGCTCGAGGATCGTACCCGCGAGGTCGAGGACGCGCGCGCCGAGTTCCGCGCGCTGCGCGCCAACCTCGATCAGATCGTTCGCCAGCGCACGCGTGCGCTCGCGGAGGTCGAGGCTCAGCTGCGCGCCAAGAATGCGGAGCTCGAGCGGCAGTGGAAGACCAAGGCCGAGTTCATCCAGATCGCGGCGCACGAGCTGCGCACGCCCCTGACCAGCATCGTCGGGTACCTCGACCTGTTCTCCGAGGGGCGGTTCGGAGATCTGCCACCGATGCTCGAGCGGCCACTGAGCTCGGTGCGCCGCAACGCGCACCGGCTGAAGCGCCTGGTCGATGACATGCTGACGGTCGGTCGGATCGAGGACGGCAAGGTCGTGTTGCGCCGCGAACCGGTCGAGCTCGGTGAAGTCGTGCGGGCGGTGGTGACCGAGCTGCTCCCGCTCGCCAGCGCGCGACAGCAGACGATCGATACCCAGATCCTCGCGATCCAGCCGATCGATGCCGATGGCGACAAGCTCCACCAGATCGTGGTGAACCTCGTCTCCAACGCGATCCGTTACACACCGGAGGAGGGGCAGATCACGATCGACGTCGACGAGGCACCACGCGACCGCTACCCGGGGGGCTGGGCGCGCCTGCGCGTCCGCGACAACGGCGTCGGCATCGCCGAGGAGGACCGCCAGCGGATCTTCGATCCGTTCGTCCATGCGCAGCCGGTGAAGCACCACACCTCGTCCGCGCCCGACTCGGCCGGCCTCGGCCTGTACATCGCGCGCGGGCTGATCGAGCTCCACGGCGGGCTGATCACGGTCGACTCGCAGCCGGCGGTGTTCACCGAGTTCACGGTGCTCCTGCCATTCAAACACCAGGTCGCGCGCGCCTCCGAGCTGCCGGCGCGCTGAGCCTCGGCTACTTCTTCTTCTTGGCGGCCGGCTTCTTGGCAGCCGGCTTCTTGGCGGCCGGCTTCTTGGCCGCGGGCTTCGAAGGAGCCTTCACCGGCTTCTTCGCGGGCTTCGCAGCGACCTTGGCGGGCTTCGCAACTGCCTTCACCGGCGGCTTCGCGGCAGGCTTGGCAGGCGCCTTCGCGGGAGCAGCGGCCTTGGGCGGAGCCGCGGCCTTGGCGGGCGCAGCAGCCTTGGCGGGCGCCGCAGCGGCCTTCACCGGAGCTGCCGCGGGCTTCGGCGGAGCCGGAGCCTTGGTCTTCTTGCCGGCCTCGGCCTTGAGCTTCTGATTGCGCTCGTCGGCGGTCTTCGACGACTCGTCCATCCGCGCCTGGGCCGCGCCTCGCGCGCGAAGCACGGCAGCCTCGACCTCGGCCTTGGAGCGGGTGGCGAGTGGGGCCGCGACGGCGTCCGGCTTCCTCGCCCGCTTCTTCTTCTTCGCTTCGCGCGGAACCGGGATCTCGCTGATGTCCGGCATCCGCGACGCGAGATCGCCGCGGTTGTGGACCAGGATCCTGGAGCCGCCGTCGCGGAAGATGACCTCGACCTTGTTGTCGGGGAGTAGCTCGATCACGAAGCCGATGTCGAACACCGGGTGGTGAACCACGTCGCCTTCCTCGTAGGCATCGCGGATCGAGTACGGCCGGCAGTTCGCGAGGTCGCCCTCGGTCGCCCGGGCCATGGCATCATCCCAGGTGGCGCGTTTGGTGGAAACCTTCTGGCCACCCTCCGCGCCGCCTTCCTCGGTGCCATCGCCGCGCGGCTTGCGGAACGCATGAACCTCACCGCACACCACGCACTGGACCCGGCGAACCTCGTCCTCGTACATGCTGATGATGGTGTGGGTCGTGTCCGCCTTGCACCGGGGGGACGGGCAATACGCCTCGATCTCTCCCCCCACCTCATCTGCGTCTTCTTCGAAGATGGAATCCATCGAAGTCCTCTTCTGGACGAGCTAACGTAACGAAATCACGTCCAATCCGGTAATCCGGATTCGAATGTGCATTAGTCAGCCGTCTAACACATGATCGACTGGGCTAGCAACCTAACGGACTTACTAGTGTTATGGAATCAGCAGGATTTCTAGGCTGTGCGTCGCGTCCTGCTCCTTAATGCCTTGATCTTCGCGGTGTTGGCCGCGGCGGTCGCGCTGGCGTATTACGGCTACAGCTACACCAGCGAGGTCACCTCGAGGGAGCGCGAGCTGGCGCTGATGGCGGATCTCGCGGAGGAGAAGGTCCTGAACATCGAGTCGCTGATCGATGACGCGGACACCAAGCTCCTGCGCGAGGTGCAGATCGAACCGATGTCCGATCTGAAGACGCTGATCCGCCCGACCGGCGCGGCGGTCTCCAGCGTGTTCGTGATCGACGACCAGCTGAAGCTCGTGCCCGATGGGTACGTCTCGACCCGTCAGGACAAGGAGGGCGCTGCATTTCGCGACTACTTCCTGTCCCGGATCCTGCCCGAGCTCCAGCTCCAGAAGCAGCCGCTCGGCGTACGCAGCCACCTGTTCCTGCGCGAGGCGGGGCAGACGCCGCAGACGCCGGGCCGCTGGTATCTGTTCTCGTTCATGCACCGGATGTCCGGAGACCGGACGTTCTACGTCGTGATCGAGGATGACCCGAGTCACCTCGTCGGTCGGTTGTTCCCGCAGTTCTTCGGGCTGTCCGGACCGAAGCGCCTCTACCAGGTGGTGGACGAGGCGGGCCAGCTGGTGTTCGGGGCGCCGTTCGCGGACACGGCCGGCGAGCTGATCGTCGAGCGGCGGTTCCTGGTCACCGTCGACGGCTGGACCCTGCGCGTGACCCAGAAGGACATCGCGGACGAGAAGGCGATCAAGCGCAAGAAGCTGATCGACTCGATCCTGATCGGCGGCGCGATGACGGTGATCCTCGCGGGGCTCGGCTTCCTCGGCTACGCGATCCGGCGGGAGCGCCGGCTCAACGAGCTGAAGAGCGAGTTCATCTCGAACGTCTCGCACGAGCTGAAGACGCCGCTGTCGATCATCTCGATGTTCGGCGAGATGCTCGCGGAGGGGCGGACGAAGAGCCCCGAGCAAGCGCACGAGTACGCCGAGATCATCTGGCGCGAGAGCGTTCGGCTCGGTCGGCTGATCGACAACGTCCTCGACTTCGCGAAGATGGAGCGCGGCATGGGCGTCTACGAGTTCGCCGAGACGGATCTGGGCGAGGTCGTGGATCGCGCGATCGAGCTGTCGGGTCGGCGCGTGCAGACCGCGAACATGCAGCTCTCCGAGGACGTCGAGCGCGACCTGCCGCCGGTGCAGCTCGACGCCAACGCGTTCACGCTCGCGATCCTCAACCTGATCGACAACGCCATCAAGTACGCGGCGGACGGCAAGAAGATCGAGGTCACGCTGAAGCACGTCGGCGATCAGCTGGTGCTCGGCGTCCGCGACTGGGGCCCGGGAATCGAACCCGAGGAGCACGAGCGGATCTTCGAGCGGTTCTATCGCGCCAAGGACATACGACTGAAGCCGATCCGCGGCTCCGGCATCGGCCTCGCGCTGGTGCAGCACATCGCGCACGCCCACGGCGGCGAGGCGACGGTCTCGAGCGTGCCCGGCAAGGGCTCCACGTTCAGCATCTCCGTTCCGATCTCTGGTAAGAACGATCGGTGACCCAGGCGTCTGCTCCCACAGAAGATGACGAGGAGGCCCGCAAGCGGATCCTCGTGATCGAGGACGAGCCCGACATCGTGCGCGGACTGCGCGATGCGCTGCAGTTCGAGGGCTTCGATGTCGAGGCTCGTGGCACCGGAGCCGAGGGCCTGATCGCGGCGATGGATTGGGCGCCCGACTGCGTCCTGCTCGATCTCATGCTCCCCGACGACAACGGCTACCGCGTGTGCGAGACGCTGCGCCAGCGCGACGAGACGGTGCCGATCATCATCCTCACCGCGAAGGCGCAGGAGACCGACAAGATCCGCGGCCTCGATGCGGGCGCTGACGACTACGTCACCAAGCCGTTCTCGGTGGCCGAGCTGATCGCGCGGATCAACGCGATCTTCCGCCGGCAGGCGCGCTTGGTCTCGCACTCCGACGAGACCTTCACGATCGGCACGTGGACGATCAACGCGCGGAAGCACATCATGTCGAAGGGCCGCACCAGCAAACGCCTGACGTTCTACGAGCTCGAGGTGCTGAAGCTCCTCCGCGAGCGCTCCGAAGAGACGGTCTCGCGCGACGAGTTGCTCGAGAAGGTCTGGGGCATCCAGGCCTCGCCGACCAGCCGCACCGTCGACAACTTCATCGTCAAGCTGCGCCGCAAGCTCGAGGAAGACCAGAAGAGCCCGCGGCACATCCTCACGGTGTACGGCCTCGGCTACAAGCTCGTCCCGTAGGAGGGATCCACGTCCGGGTCGCGGCCGCACCGGCCGGCATCCGGCGGACACGGACAGCGCGCTCTCGACGTTTCGCGCGGTTGCGTGCGGCACACCGCGTGCTGTCGCTCCCGATCGGAGAACGTTACGATGCCAGGCGATATGACCGCCTCCGTCACCCGAGGCGAGCTCCAAGCGGATCGGGTCGCGTTTGAGGATCGACTCGAGCAGAAGCTCGCGCTGTGGGCCGACGTGATCGTCAAGGAGCTCGAGGAGCTCGGCCGCACGCTCAGGGCGGACCTGACGAAGCAACTTGTCGAGCAACTGGCCGCACAGGATCGGCGGTTTCACGACGAGCTCGTGCGTCACGCGCGGGCGAGCGCGGAGGAGCAGCGCGGCTACTTGTCGGTCGTCGATTGTCGACAAGAAGTTCACGCCGAAGCCAGCGCGGAAGCGTGCGGCGCGTCGTCCCTGATCAGCGGCGTTCTGCGACGGTCCCGGTCTGGCTGCGCGTTCTCGCGGCTCACAACGCGGTGGCTTCGCACGCGTTGTCAGGCTGCCGGTGCGCGTGCGCGAAGGATCGACAGCTGCTTCCTCGTGGGGAATATCTGCTCATGCGTAACCGCTTCGCGTTGATGGGGTTGGTGATGATCGGTTGCACGTCCCCAAATCCACGCTCGTGCAAGGACGGCCTGTGCAGCGATCAGTCGTTCCCGTTCTGCGATATCGATGGCAGCCTTCAAGGAACACCTCAGACCTGCATCGCCGTCGCATGTACGGTGGGCGAAGCTGCCGGCTGCCGCGGCGATACCGCGCTCGTCTGCAACGGCGCCGGAAACGACTACGACCTGGTCAGCTGCCCTCGCGGATGTGACGCTCAGGTTGGATGCCTGGAATGCACGGCGAATGACCAGTGCTCGACGAGCAGGGGGATCTGCGGCGTGAACGGCACCTGCCGCCAGTGCGCGGCCGACGATGAGTGCGAGAGCCGCGTCTGCGACGCAGGCGTCTGCGCGGCCGAATCGGGCGTGCTGTATGCTGCGAGCGGCGTACCGGACAACACCGCCTGTTCTCGGAGCTCGCCCTGTAGCGTGGCACATGCCCTCGCGCTGGCGATCCCGGCTGCGGTACGGCCCATCGTGCGGGTTTTGCCCGGCGTTTACACGCAGGGGCTGGCCATCTCGGCCCCGACCTCAGGCCCGTTACGCATCGTCGCGACCGGGGCGACCATTGCATCGCTGCGCCTGCGCGTTGCCGAACGAACGATTGGCCGCCGACTGGGCCAGCTGCGACTCGAGCCACGATCCCCAAACGCTCACACGGTGAGGATAGTGCACGCGAGCCGAGGCGAACCTCTATCTTCGGTTTAGTCACTCTCCTCGCCCATTATCGACGAGACGGCAGCCACGTTGGAACGCGCAAGGGCTCGGCTCGGCAGCCTGCTCCACGGCAAGTACACCCTCGATCGCGTCCTGGGCATCGGTGGAATGGCGGTCGTGTACGCGGCGACGCACCGCAACGCGAAGCGCTTCGCGATGAATGTGCTTCATCCCGAGCTCTCGCTTCAAGGGACGATTCGCGCGCGCTTTCTTCGCGAGGGGTACGTCGCGAACACGGTCGATCATCCAGGCGCGGTCGCGGTCATCGACGACGACGTGATCGAGGACGGTTCTGCGTTTCTCGTGATGGAGTTGCTCGACGGGTGCAGCGTCGAGGATCTCGCGGAAGCGACGGGTGGCCGTCTCTCTACCGAGGCTTCCCTCGCGATTGCGTACCAGGCGCTCGATGTCCTTTCCGCTGCGCATGGGAAGTCGATCGTTCACCGCGACATCAAGCCAGCCAACCTGTTCGTCTTGCGCGACGGGACCGTCAAGGTCCTCGACTTCGGAATCGCGCGCCTGCGTGACGCCGTAACAGGCACGATGACCACCCACGCCGGCGTCCTCGGAACGCCGGCGTTCATGGCGCCGGAGCTCGCGCTCGCCGAGTCCGACGTCGACGGTCGTGCCGACATCTGGGCGATTGGCGCCACCCTCTTCACGCTGATCTCCGGCCACGCGGTGCACGCCGGCGAGACGGCGCAGCACCTGATGGTTCAGACAGCCACGCAACCGGCGCGTTCTCTTCGCACGGTCGCTGACGACGTCGCTCCGACGGTCGTCGGTCTCGTCGACAAGGCGCTCGCGTTCGACCGCGCCGATCGTTGGGCTTCCGCGGCCGAGATGCGAAGCGCGATCGCCGAGCTCTTCACGACGCTCTTCGGCGCGCTCCCAACACCGGCGACGCTCGCCCCCATGGCCATGCGCGCCAGCGACCACGCGTCGAGCGCGATCGACGCCGCGCTCGCGCCGACCGCGGCAGGGCCGACCCCCATCGAGCTCGCTGCGACGACCGCGCAGCCCGTCGCGCGGGCGACCGCTAGGGTGACGGAGGGCTCACTCGACGACGCGATCGCGCCACGCCGAAGCCGCGGTACGCTCTTCTGGGGCACTGTCGCGTCAGTCGTTGCGGTCTCGGGAGGCTTGCTCGCGTCACGGCTGGGCACCACGGGTGTCGAGGCGAGGTCCGAGACGCTCGATGCCAGCGGCGGGGTGAGCGCGAGCTCTGCGCTCGCCGCCACCGCACCCGCGCTCGGCAGAGCACCTGCGCTTCGTCACCCCTGCGTCGAGGACGGCGGGAGCTGCGAAGTCGACACGGTGGGCTGGTGCGACGCGGAGGAGCGTCCGATTGCCTGCTGCGCGCGGGACCTCATGGCCACGGGCCACGACGGCGTGTGCGCCTGCGCGCCGGGTGGCTCCCGCGACGACGCGGGAACGAGCGGGTGCCCTCGAGCCGTAGCCGGAGGCGTGGACCGCGCGGATCAAACCGTCGCTATGCCCTCGAGGATCGCGCCCAGCTCGGCCTCCATCGCCACCAGCTCGGGCTCCTCGAGGTGGAGGCGGGCGAGCAACGCGATCTGTTCGACTTCGTTCCGCGTCAGCGTCGGCATCGTCATCGTCAGGCCGGAAGCGGTTGCGGTTGCAGCTCCGGCTTGCCGCCGAGCCGA
>JAYUVX010000242.1:0-14070 GCA_043753855.1 Myxococcales bacterium
ATCGGCTTGTGCGAGCGAACGGTCGATCGCTGCGTACAACTTCTCGCGATCGGCGTCGCTCATCCCATCGTCATCGCCTTCGACGCTTGCCAGCAGCGCATGAGCGATCTCCAGCCGCACGAGCTCATCGAGCGCGAGGAGCTGCTGGAGGAGCTGTTGCGGCACGGCCATGCTCCAAGCCTACCTGAGCGCGGTGCAGAGGTCGACGGCCGCATTTCCGAGCATCACCGTTACACCGCCGTGCGACCGCTACTTGACGACCCGCAGTTTCGCCAACAATGCCGCACGCTTGAGGCTCGGCGGCAACGGCAGTCTCAATCCGCTGGTTGAAGGTTCGAGTCCTTCTGCCCCCACTACTCGAAAACGCGGTTTCTCGACGGAGAGACCCTGTTTTTGGACTCCGGCGGACACGCCGTTGAGGCTCCATGAGCGCCATCCGCGCCATGCTTTGTCACGAATGCCGGCACAGTATCCCCGACGTCCCCGACGTAGCCCTCGCGGCAACCACGGCTAGCCGGTCGCGATCAATAGGGCGATCCCGGCGCGGTCCACCGGACGCTCACCTGCGTGCAGCAATGTCGAAGTCGGCCTCCACGATGGAAGCGCCCGCGCGGATGCACAGACGCGCGATGCGGCTTGGGTTCATCACGCCTGGCGGGAACCGCGAGCCGATGCGCTGAAGGATGGCGCACTCGGCAGAAGTGAGCTGCACGTTCTTACCGGGGAGCTTGCTCACGATCCCTTCTCGACGACGATTCTCGAGGCTTCAATGGATCCGTCGACGAACGTCGACGGAGACGGTTGATATGCGAGCGTGCCGGCATCCCGAAGGCTGGTGCAGGCCGGCGTCGACACGTTCCGGGTCGGCAAGCTCATGGCCCACGAGGACTCGAAGATGGTCGAGCGGTACTACGGCCACCTGAAGCCGAAGAATTTGAGCGATTCGATGGCGCTCCTCCCCCGGTTCGCGGGTGGTCGAGGCACCGGCGGAACCGTGTGTCACTGGTGTGTCAAAACCACCGGCCGCTGACGTCATCATTGGTCCCTTGAAGGTCCCTGACGACCGTCACGTCCGAAACGCAAAAAAACGCGAGCTCCGAGGAGGAATTCGCGGTTTCTACAGCTTATCGGGTGAGGGCGGACGGACTCGAACCGTCAACCAGCGGATTAAGAGTCCGATGCTCTACCATTGAGCTACGCCCCCAAACGTACGTTTTCGATTTTCAGGGTGAGACCGAAGGGATTCGAACCCCTGACCTACGGGTTCGAAGCCCGACGCTCTATCCAGCTGAGCTACGGTCCCTGGTCGGCCGCAGTAGATAGCGGCATGGGTCCCCGGCTGTCAAGCCCAACATGCAGCGATGGGCGAACGTGGAAGCCGTGGTCGATCGATCACGTTCGCGCGGCCCAAGATATTGAAGCATGGTCGGCAGGCGATGCCGGGCGCCAGCAGCGAAAACCCTAAAATATCGGGTGGGTAGCTTGTTGATTGTACTTTTCAACTGAACGGGGATCATCGTATACGTCGAAGTGATGATGAGGGACCCCCGGCCGGGGCGTCTCGGATCTTTCCGACGGGGAGGCTACCGTGTTCGTACGCTCGACTCGAATCAATCTGATGCTCTCGGCGACGTTCATCTTCCTGATGGGCGCATGTGGAGGCCTCGGAGGAGGCTGTGGCGCATGTAGCTCCTCGCAGCCTCTGCCCGGCGGACAGCTCCCCGCCGATCAGACCGTCGAAGGTGGCGCGCAGATCCGCGTCACCCAGGCGGGCTTCAAGAAGCTGACAGACCTGCTCCCGGGCCTGTTCAACAACTCGCTGCAGAGCGGCATCTGCATCCCCGGCGGCTCGGCGGGGGTCAGCATCGCCGGCTTCAACATCGCGAGCGCCGAGTACTGCAAGCAGAACTCCGGCGGTAGCTGCACGAACGGCTGCAAGGTCGCCGTCAACCTCAACGCCGCTCCGGCCGGCCTCGGCGTCTCGGTCACGAACCAGAACACGCTGCGGCTCAATCTCTCGACGTCGATCAACACGTCGATCCATCTCGATTTCTACGCGCTCGGCCTCCGCGTCAACTCGTGTGACCTCGGCGTCAACTCGAACAACCTGAACGGCAGCTTCGACATCGCGTTCGCGATCAAGCCCGCGGACGGCGAGCTCGACATCCACCTCGCGAACATCAACTCGTTCACGACGAACCTGAACTTCACCGGCTGCGGCATCCTCTCGAGCTTCGGCAACCTCGTCGCGAACCTGCTCGATGCGATCCCCAACGCGCTGAAGGGTCTACTGACGCCGCTGATCGATCCGTTGATCCAGAGCTTCTTGCCGAACCCGCTCGGCGTGAAGGGCATGGTAAATGTCGGCGCGCTGCTCGAGGGCGTCTCCCCCGGTACCGACGGCTTCATGGAAGCCCGCATCGTCCCCGGCGGCTACGTCCGGCTCGACGGCGCGAAGAAGGCGCTCAGCCTCGGCGTCATCACCGGCCTGAACGCCGACGAGGATCCGACCACCCGCACCGGCACGCGCCCCGACGGGATCCCGCTCGCCAGCGAACCGAACCTCTGCGTGCCACCGATGGCACCGCCGCAGTTCGGTAGCTCGCCCGCGAACCTCCCGATTACCTCGCGCTCGACGTTCTCGCTGATCCCCGCGGGCGAGTTCGACGGCACCCCGGAGCCGATGGCGGACCTCGCCATGGGCTTGTCGGAGACCATGCTCGATCTCGCCGGCCATCACCTCGTCACCTCCGGCGCGATGTGCCTCGGCGTCGGTACCTCGTTCATCACCCAGCTGAACGTCGGAACGATCAGCCTGCTCGTGCCGTCGCTCGGCGAGCTGACCTCGAACACCGGCAAGGATCCACTGCTGCTGGTCACCCGCCCGCAGAAGCCGCTCGACTTCACGATCGGTAACAACACGCCGTCATCGCCGGCGCTGAACATCGCCATCAATCACCTCGAGGTCGACTTCTACGCGTTCCTCTACGAGCGCTACGTCCGCGCGTTCACGCTCGACCTGACGATGAACGTCGGCGTGAACCTCGAGTTCGAGCAGATGCCCGGTCAACCCGCGAAGATCAAGCCGACGCTGGTCGGCATCAACTCGCAGAGCGTCACCGTCAAGGTGCTCAACAGCGAGTTCGTCGCCGAGTCCAAGCAGCACCTCGAGATGGTGCTGCCGTCGGTGTTCGACCTCGTGACCCCGCTACTCGGCAACATCCCGTCGATCAACGTGCCGTCGTTCGCGGGCCTGTCGCTCAACAACCTGTCGATCCAGCACGTGACGACCACGCAGGATGACTTCCTCGCGCTGTATGCGACGCTCGGCCCGAGCATGATGGCGCGCTCGCTGGCGTCCACCGATGCCGTGGCGCACCAGTCGGTGCTGATGATGGATCAGCAGGTCGGCCCCTCGCCATCGCGGTCCGATGGCGTCGCTCGCCTCGTGCGCGCCACCACCCCGGCGCCCGAGAAGATCCGCGCCTCGCTGACCCACAAGAAGGGCGGCGAGATGCCCGAGGTCGTGTTCGATGTCGATCACGTCGACTCGCACGGCCGCCAGCTCGAGTGGCAGTACAACCTGAACGGCGGCATGTGGCATCCGTACACGTCGGTGCCGTCGGGCGGCTTCATCGTCCGCGACCCGGCGTTCGCGTGGCAGGGCAAGTACCTCATCGGCCTCAAGTCGCGGATCAAGGGCGACTACCGCACCGCCTCCGACGAGACCCAGACCGCGGTCATCATCGACTCGGTCGGTCCCAAGGTCCTCACCGATAAGCTGACCTGGGACGAGGACACGATGACCCTGCCGATGTGGGACATCGTCAGCGAGCGTAAGATCAGCTACGCGCTCGGCAAGCCGGGCGAGGATGCACCGCGCTCGTCGTGGTTTGCCGGCGGCACCGTCAAGCTGTCGCGCGAGGAGCTCGCCGAGTACCTCGTGCACGAGGAGCTCGTCGTCTACGCCAAGGACGAGGCGGGCAACACCACGATCGCGCTGGTCGCTCCGTTCCATGGCCAGCCCGGTCAGGCCGGCTGCGCGTGCCAGACCTCGGGTGGACCGTCCACCGGCGGCATCGCGTTGACGCTGATCGTCGGGCTGATGGTGCTCGGCCGCCGACGCCGCGGGGTGGGCGTTGCGCTGCGCACGTTCGCTCGTAGCCGCGCCGGCCGGATCACGGTGCAGGTCGCGCTGTGGTTCGGCGTCTCGGTCACGATCTCGCTCGCTCCGGGCTGCTCGTGCGGTAACCCGGCCGACAAGGCATGCGAGACCGCCGCGGACTGCGGCGAAAACTTCTGCGCGAAGGGCGAGCTCGCCTACTGCATCGACAACACCTGCGTGTGCTCCGACGACATCCCGGTCGGCCGCACCGGTCCGTACTCGGATGTCGCGGCCGGCAAGGATGGATCGATCTGGGTATCCGCATATGCGCAGAGCCATGGCGATCTGGTCGTGGCGAAGGCGTTCCCGGGCCGCGTCCCGAACGAGGCGTGGGAGTGGGTCGACGGCGTTCCCGACGGTCCGATCGTCGTCCCCGATTCGAAGATCCGCGGCGGCATCGATGCGTCCGGCCCCGACGTCGGCATGTACACGAGCATCGCGGTCAACGCGAACGGTCAGCCATCGGTGACCTACTTCGATCGCGACACCGGCTCGCTCAAGTTCGCGCAGAAGGTCAACGACGTGTGGGTCAAGCACACGATCCAGACCGGCACCGGCAGGACGCTCGGCGAGTCGGGCGAGCTGATCGGCATGTACACCTCGCTCTCGCTGCGCAGCGATGACGGTCGCCCTGGCGTCGCGTATCTCGCGCACGTCCGCGACAGCGCCGGCGCGCGCGCCGAGGTTCGCTATGCCGCAGCGCAGACCCCGAACCCGACCGGCCCCGGCGACTGGCAGATCTGGAAGGTCGACTCGGCGCCCCTGCTCGCCCCGGACCCGCAGAAGCCCGAGGTCTACCCGCTCCCCAACAGCCTCGGGCTGTTCATCGACTCGGCCCGGCTGCCGGACCAGGCGCCCGTCGTCGTCTACTACGATCGCGTCAACGGCGATCTCAAGCTCGCCAGGTTCAACCCGACCTCGGGTCAGTTCAATACGCCGAAGATCCTCGACGGTAGCGGGAACAACGACGCCGGCTGGTCGCCGTCGGTGCAGGTCGATGCAACCGGCGTGGTTCACGTCGCGTATGTCGGCTCGACCAAGGATGATCTCAAGTACGTCACCGACGCGATCGACGCGGTCCCCGAGGTGATCGACGACGGCTACCGGATCGTCGGCCAGACCGTCGATGGCCTCCCGAAGCCGGAGTTCCACTTCGTCGGCGATGACGCCTCGCTGATCCTCGCGAACGGCATGTTCCCGATGGTCGCGTATCAGGATGCGACGACGCAGGAGCTGCTGCTCGCGAGCAAGGGCCAGAATGGCCAGTGGACGCACATCTCGATCGCCGGCGCGACAGATCCGTGGCCGGGTGGCTACGGCTTCTTCGCCGCGGGAGATCAGCGGCCGGGCGAGATGGTGATGTCGACGTGGGTGGTCAATCAGCCGAGCAAGGACCCGTTCGGCAACAACTGGGTCGAGGTCTTCGTGCGTCCGACCGGTATTCAGTAGTCGTATTCACCATCACGAAGATCGCCTGAATAAACGGCCGCGCACGCTACACCATCGATTGACGCCATACCGGGAGCGGAGTGGCTTAAATCACCGTAGGGGTCCCGTGAGGTGTGGCCGAGAAATTGGCATCAGCGCCACCGGCGTCCTACGATTCGCACATCGTATAGGGCGGTCGTCACCCTCGCCCACTATTGGCCGTCACACAGGAGAACTGATGAATCGCTTGTCCAAGTTTATGTTTATTGCGACCGCGTTGGTAGCTGCCCCCCTCACCGCGTTTGCCGACGACGAGCCCGCCGCCGGCGACTCCACCGCCGTCCCCGCACCCGCGCCGGATCCGACGGCAGCGCCGACGACCACCGGCGACGCTGCTCCCGATCCCGGCACGGCCGTCCCTGGTCTCGTGCTCGGCAAGGGCAAGATCCTGATCGCGGGTGAGACCGTCAACATCAACATGTCCGCGAGCCTGGTCGGCAAGCCGTTCTCGCTGGCGCCGTCGATCTACTACGGCGTGAGTGACAAGCTCAGCATCGGCGTGACGCACGATCTCGGCACCCAGCCGTCGGCACCGGGCGTGCTCCCGGGCGCGGGGATCTGCCTCTCGGGCACGAGCAGCGGCTGCGCGAAGGTCTACAACAACGCCGGCATCGATGTGTTGTTCGGCCTCTCGGCTGCCAAGTTCAGCGCGGCCTTCCACGGCGGCGTGGACTTCCTGAGCCTCGATCCGCTGTTCGTCGATCTGCGCGTCGGTCTGCTCGGCCGCTACATGGTGTCCGACAAGATCGCGATCACCTTCGACCCGCGCATCGACATCGGCTTGACCAAGCGCGACATGGGCAACAAGGGCCTGCTCTCGGTTCCGGCGTACCTGTGGTTCATGGCGAGCGCCAAGCTCGGCATCTACGCGAGCTCCGGCATCGGCGGCAACCTGGACAAGTTCGGCGACAACTACAAGATTCCGCTCGGCGCCGGCGTGACGTTCAAGGCCAACGAGAAGCTATCCGTTGGCGGCGACTTCTCGTTCAGCAACATCGGCGGCAAGGGCCACTCGGCGGATGGTCGCGCCCTCGGCCTCCGCGTCGCCTACGCGCTCTGAGCTACAGCTTCCTGTTTCGAGCATAGTCTAGCTACGTACGGGCATCGGTTCGCCGATGCCCGTTGTCGTTTCGGCGCGGTTGCGCGATCGTCGCCGCGCGTGAGGTGGCTGCTCGTACTGACGATGTTCGGCGGCAGCGCCGTCGCCGAGCCACTCGCGCTCGAGCGCGGACAGCTCGCAGCTCGCGGTGGCGTCTCGGTGGTCGCCACGTCGCGCACGTCGCTCGGGACCACGGTGCACGACACCACGCCGGTCGGTCGCGCGGGCGGCGCCTTCGGCATCACGCCGTGGCTGACGGCAGGCGCGAGCTATGCGTTCGAGCTCGATGCTCCCGGTCACGCGGGCGTGCTCACCGTGTTCGGCGCGGCGTCGGTGATCCACCGCGCTCGACTCGTCGTCGGCATCGGGCTCGAGACCGCGCTCGATCTCGCGGCCGCTGGCGATGGTGTGATCGCGGCGGGCGCCGCCGTGCGCTACCGGCTGACCCCGGCGGTCTCGCTGTTCACCGGCACGCCATGGCTGCCCGGACCGCTCGGGCATCAGCTGCGGGTCGGCGTGGGGCCGCAGCGCTACGCGGTGCTCGATCTACCGGCGGGCGTGGAGGTCGCACTCGGATCGCGGGTGCTCGCGTACGCAGTGACCGGTCTCGCGTCGATCGTGCTCTCCAATCCCGGGCGCGAGCACCGGGTGACCACGCTGGTGCAGCGCAATCCCTTCGATGTGGGCGTGTGGTTCCGCCTCGACTGCCGGCTCTCGCTGAACGCGTTCCTTGGCAGTCCCGATCTGCGCGCGCTCGACCGCGTCGAGGGTGGCGTCGCCGTTCGCTACCTTCGGTGACCGCGGAATTTGCGCGCGAGGTCCCGCGTTGTCATGGTGCTGGGATGCGCGCGCTACCGGTCACGATCGCGTTGGTGAGCTCGATGGCGGTCGCACGCGCGGCGCCGGATCCGTCCCCCGCGTGCACCTGCGCGAGCGACGATCCCGATGCCGTGCCCGCCACGCCGCGCGATCAGCTGACCCTCGCGAAGGTGAAGTTCTCCGAGCTCCCCGGCTGGACCGACGACAAGCTGTCCGAGGCCGTGCCGTCGTTCCTGCAGTCGTGCACCGCGCTGACGGCGCTGAAGGATGACGACCCGGTCGGTCACGATGGCCACGGCGGCAAGGCAGGTCAGTGGCGCAAGGCGTGCGCCGCGGCGGCCAGGGTCAAGCCCGGCGACGATGCAGGTGCCAGGGCGATGTTCGAGGCGGAGTTCGTGGCGTGGAGCGCCGCGGGCAAGGCGGGCACCGAGGCCAAGCTCACCGGCTACAACGTCCAGCAGATCCACGCGTCGCGGAAGCAGGGCGGCAAGTACCAGATCCCGATCTACGACCGGCCCAAGGATCTCGTGATGATCGATCTGTCGAAGCACATTCCCGACGCGCACGGCCGGCGGATCTGGGGAAAGCTCGATGGCAAGGGTGAGGTGTCGCCGTTTCCGACGCGCGCCGACATTCGCAAGGGCGCGCTGGACGGCCAGGGCCTCGAGCTGATGTATGCCGACGATCCGGTCGACGTGCTGTACGCGCACATCGAGGGCTCCGCGAAGGCCGTGATGGATGACGGGTCGATCGTGTGGCTCGAGTTCGCCGGAAAGAACGGGCGCGCGTATCGCGGTGTCGGCGGCGTGCTGAAGAGCATGGGCCAGCTCGCAGCTCCCGGCAGCGGGACGATGCAGGGCATCCGCAAGTGGTTCGTCGATCACCCCGGGAAGTTCGACGAGGTCGTGGATCAGTCGAGCTCGTTCGTGTTCTTCCGCAAGTCGCCCCGGCCCGGCGCGGTCGGCTCGCAGATGGTGACGCTCACGCCGCAGCGCTCCGCCGCGATCGATCGCGCCTTCATCGCGCACTCGACGCCGATCTGGGTCAACACCCGCGCGCCGATCGTCGGCAAGCCGGGCGCGGCGCCGTGGCATCAGCTGCTGATCGCACAGGACACCGGCGGCGGCATCCTCGGCCCGGTGCGCGTGGACGTCTACTGGGGCGATGATCTCGCGGCGGCGGATCGTGGAGGGCGGATGGGCGGCCCGGGAAAGCTGTGGTTGCTGCTGCCGAAGGGCGTCAGCAAGTAGCGCCGCGCTGACTACGGGGCGAGGTCGCCATCGCCGCGCTTCCACCGGCCATCTCCGTCGGCATCGATCAGGATCGGGCTGGCGATCGCAAACGGGGTCACGCCGGGGTGATTCCACTTGTCTCGCTGGTATGAGCCAGTCTGCTCGAGCGGCATCGCCGTATCGCCATCGGCGGTGATGCCGATCCAGGTATCGGCCGTGCCGATCGGGACCGCGCCGGCCCACTGGAAGTCGCGCACGTTCGGCGGGACGGCGATGGTCTCCACCACCGCGGGCCCGCTCGGCGTACCGACGGTGATCCGGATCCGGTCGGCGTGGACGAACCGCGCCTGCGCGACGCGGACCTTCACCCACCCCGTGCCGGTCGCCGCGAGCAGCTGGCCTGGACCTGCGCTCGCGGTTGCGCCATCGGCCTGCGAGACCGTGACCTCCAACCACGGGCCGGTGGTGGCGATCACCCGGCGCGCGAGGATCGCGTGGATGAACGCCGCCTGATCGAACGGCTTGACCCGCGGATCGTCGACGAGGACGTAGGTTCGCGCCAGCCCGTCGTGGTTCCAGTTGAAGTCATGGCTGTCGCTGTTGCCCAGCGGCGCGATCGGATGGCCGTGGTCGAACAGCGTGTACAGATCGCGGACGCTGTCATCGAGCCGGCGATCCCCGGGAACGTTGAACGCGGTGAAGCCGTTGAGGACCTCGACCGCGTCGAAGGTCACCGGGAACGGCGGCGGCCAGCTGAGGCCGTCCCATGCCGCGACATCGAACAGCGCGGTCACCCGGAACCGCGGGTGGTTGACCTGCACGACGTGCTCGCCGGGCAGCTTACGCGCGAGCTCGAGGAGCTGCGCAGGGCTCGCAGGCTTCACCAGGTCCTCGCTCGGTGCACCGCCGCGGGGAGCGTCGGGATCGATGGTGACCGGATACACGCCGAGGTGGATCGTGGCGGAGGTCAGCTCGTTCGATGCGATCGAGGTGATCACGCCATCGAGGCCGAGCGCGCGGATCGGGGACTCGAGCGAGCCGTTGGTATTGTGGTCCGAGAGTGCGATCACCTGGATGCCGGCGGCGGCCTGGGCGAGCACGCGCTGATCGTCGGGCATCGTCGAGTCATTCGAGGCATGCGCGTGAACATGGAGATCCGCGGCGAGCGTCCCGGTGGGTGCCCACGCGCGCTCGAGCGGGATCGCGAGCTCTACCCGGCCGCGGCCCTCCGAGACATCCACGGTGCCTTCCCAGCGCTCGAGCTCGATGCCGCGGTACGCCCACACCTTGTAGATGCCGTACGGGATCGCGGGCGAGGGCGAGCACCCGTCCGCGCCCACCGGGACCTCGCCGTGACCGGTACCGACCACGAGGCCATCCCACGATCCGACGATCCCGGGTGCGATCGCACACGCCGCGGCGCCCTGGCGCTGCCCGTACAGGTCGATGGCTCCGATGTGCAGCTGGTCGCCCTTGGCGTCGAACAGCACCACGCGGGCTCCGACCGGCACCCCGTTCTCGATGACGTGGATCGCGAGCACGGTCGACGACTTCGCGCCGCGCCCACAGCCCGCGAGCCCGCATGCGAGGACGAGCGCGATCGCCGCGCACGTGCTCATGCGACCACGCATGCCCTCATCGCAAGCGAAACTCGGCGCCTGCCGTGATCGCGACGCCGAGCTGCCGCTGCAAGCCGAGCTCGCTACCGAACCGGCCGACGCCCAGCTGCAGCTCGCCCTGTGCGACCACCGCGACCGACGGCGCGACGCGTGCACGCACGCCACCGCCGAGATGGAGCGGGATCGCGAGCCCGCTGACGTCATCATCCGCGAACCGGACGATCGCGACGCCGAGCCCGACGCGCGCGAACGGCCGGAACTGCCCCTGCGCGGCGAACATGCGCCGCACACTCGCGGAGATCTCGACGCCGCGGCCATCGGTGAAGCCGTGGTCGCAGACCATCGTGTCCATCCGGTCGCGGAAGCACGCCGCGCCGCTGCCTCCGAACGTGAACGCTGCGGTGCCATCGAACCAGTCCCGCTCCGAGAGCTGGTAGAGGTAGTGGCCCGCGACCCGCAGCCCACCGGGGGTTGCGCGACCGCCACCCGCGATCCCGGTCTCCGCGCCGATCGCCTGATCCCCGATCTCCTCCGCCGGACCGGCCGAGGCGGCAAGGTCTGTCACCGGGGGCCGGGGCTCCGCGTGCGCGATGCCGCCGCCGAGCAGGGCACTCACGAGGATCAGTCGCCGCGACATACGTTCACCCGGATCCTTTCATCCTCGCGCGTCCTCGTGTCCTTGCAGATCCACGTGGCGCCGAGGAAGTCACAGCCCGCATCGAACTGACAGTCGAACAGGCACACGCCGCCCTCGCGATCGACGCAGGTCGACCCGGAGGGACACTCCTGGGAGGTGTTGCACGCCACCGTGCAGAACCCGTCCGGATAGTCGCCGCTCGGCGACAGGCAGCGATCATCGCACTCGCTCGAGGCCGTGCAGCGCGCGCCGAGCTCGCGGTTCACGCTGGCGTCACGGCAGCCGGCCAGCACGAGCAACGCGAAGATCGCCGTCCGCATGTCGGCGAAGCTACCCCGCGTCATCGACGAGCGCCAGTTCGCGAGATCTACCCGCGCCGTCGACGCCGCGTCGCGCCTGCCGCATGCGCGAGTGCCGCGACCAGCGCCTCCGCAGCGCGATGCGAGTGCTTCGCGGCGTCCGATAGCGGTTGCAGTGCGGTCTCGAGATCCGATCCACCGCGCAGCGGCCCGCGGGCGGCCCACACGAGCTCGAGTGCGCGCTGTGCCGCCACCTCGCCGATCACCGCGGCGAACTGCGGGGCAGCGATCACCGCGAGCCGCGCCAGATCGACGATCGCGCATGCCGCGAGTCGCCCGCCACCCAGCACCCAGTCCGACAGCACATCGAAGTCCGCGCTGTCGATGATCGCGGCCTCCGGGGGCGCCTCCGGGACCCGGACCACGTTCGGTGCCACCGCACCCTGATCGGGAGGCGTGATCACCGCGATCCGCGCGTGCCGCTGCTCGAGGCTCAGCATCCGCACGAACCGCCGCTCCCACCGCGTATCGATCCGGGCGGCCACGAAGCCATCGCCGGCGATCGGCAGGCAGCCATCGAGCGAGAACCGCAGCCAGCGACCGTCGGGCATGCGAATCGTCAGCACGTCGGGTTCGAGCTGAACCTCCGCTCGTGCAGGTCGAAACGGCACCGGGTCGCGATACAGGGCAGTGAGCCCCATGTTCGCAGCATAGCAACCCGCCGCTCCCGTCGGGCGTGACTTTTGTCCGCGGCTATTTCTTCGTGCGCAGCATGGGTTTCGGGGCGGCTGCCGGCCTGGACGGGACGGTCGCTACCGGCAACGCCGGGGAGCCGGCCGCGAGCTTGGCCGCGCGCTTCGCCTTCTTCTTGCCGCGTCCCCCGTCGAGCGCTGCCTGGCGCTTCTCGGCCGACGTGATCTCGGCCTTCTTCTGGTTCTGCAGCCGCCGGATCGCCCGTAGCCGCAGCTGGCGATCGAGCACCGGCGAGAATGCCGACGAGCTCTGGAACTCGTCGATCCGGCCACCGCGGACCTCCGCATCCTCCTTGAGGAGGACGGCCCGCACCTGGTCCGGTGAGCTCAGCGCGCGCAGCTTGGCGATCGTCGCCGGGTTGCGCAGCGCCCGGGCGAGCCGCCCGAGGATCGGGAGGTGCAGCCGGTCGTACTTGAGGCCGAGCAGGAAGAACAGGTAGGTCGGGTTGTTGTCGGGAGCCCCGAACATGACCCCTTCCCACGACCGCCCGACGATGACGAACGGCCGCCCGATCTTGCCCTTGTCCTTGGCGCGGGTGTGGAGGAACGCGACACCGCCCTCCATCGCCGTCGAGGACAGCGACTCGCGCTCGACGACGGCACCCACGAACCACGGCTTGTCGACGAGCCAGCCATTGGTGTACGCGCGGGCCGCGAGCTCCTCGATCACGCCGACCGGCGTGCGGGCGCGCAGGGTCGGAATGATCGACTGCGACGGCAGCAGCTCCTCGAGCGGGAGCTTCATTCCATCGGGGACGTCCGCGAAGCTCTCGTCGTCGCCGACCAGCTGCTCCTCGATCCACTGGTCGATCGCGGGCCGCTTGAACTGCCACTGCTTGTCGACCTGGACCGAGGGAATCTTACCGGATGCGACCAGCTTGGTGACCGTGGCCTCATCGAGATGCAGGTAGACCGCCAGCTCGTGGATGGTGAGCAACTGCGCGTCGGCGCCTCGATTTTTGGCCATGGGACCTGCTACACGGATTCTAGGAGGCTCCTAACCTGCGCGCCAGGCGCCGGCAGCGTAAGATTCGTGGAATGCGTAGGCCGCGGTGGTCCCTCCGCCGAGCCCGGGTCCTGGTCGGCAGCAAGTTCGTGCTGATCGCAGGGCTCGTGGGCTTCGTGCTGATTGCGTGGCTGATCGAGCTGGTCGCCGGCATCCATCACGCGGTCCACCTCGGCCCGATCCTGGCCTCCCTCGTGGCCGGCATCCCTGCCCTGTTCTGGCTCGGCTTCTTCTACCTGATGGACCGCCACGAGCCGGAGCCCAAGCAGCTGGTCGCCGGTGTCTGCGTGCTCGGAGCCTTGATCGCCGGGCCGCTCGCGGACTTCGTCCAGTACACCGCCGTGCCGCCGCTGGCGCTCGAGGTCCACGGCATCGATCCGTTCGCGATCGATCGCGTGCTGTATGCGATCCTGATCGCCGGCCTGGCGCAGGAGATGTGCAAGTACGCGGTGGTCCGCTACACGATCTACCTGTCGCGCGAGTTCGACGAGCCGATGGACGGGATCGTCTACATGATGGCCTGCGGCACCGGATACGCGGTGTGGGTCAACTACCACCACCTCTCCGATCAGGGGCACCAGGTCTATCTCTCCCATGCCGCGGCCAAGGCCGTGGTCACCACGCTCGCTCACGCGTCGTTCGCCGGCGCACTCGGCTACGTGATGGGCCGCGCCAAGTTCTCCCAGCGTCGCGCCTCGCTGCGGGGCTTGTTCGTACTGCTCGGCCTGCTCGGTGCCGCGTCGCTCAATGGTGGGTTCAGTGTCGTCGAGAAGTGGATCGATCAGAGCGGCACGGTCCTGCATCCGTGGCGCAGCATCGGGTTCGCGGCGGTGTTCGCGATGCTGGTGTTCGGGATCACCTGGTTCGCGGCGCAGCGCCTGCTCGCGCGCTCTCCGTTCCGGAGGCAGCCGTGACCACCGACGGCGGCGACAGCAACCCCAAGCAGCCGCGCGA
>JAYUVX010000243.1:0-39702 GCA_043753855.1 Myxococcales bacterium
CGCGGCGGTGAAGTCGACGATCGACGGCTCGACCTCGCGGTCATCTCGTTCCGGCCCCGGGGTCGGGACGTCGATCTCGCCGGCGACGAACGAACCCACGACGAGCGGCGACACCGGCGCGGCGGCGACCACGCCCTCGATCGGCGTGCCGTCATCGCCCGAGCGTCCCGAGGCCTCCGCGGCAGACTGGGCCTCGGCCTCCTCGAGCACGACATCGAGGCCGCGAACCACCGCGGCGACGTTGGTGACCACCCAGTCGTCGTGAGGCAACGGCGCCATCCTCGACAGCGCGCTCATCGTCCACGCGCCCGTGGTCTGATCGCGTGGCCCCCGCGGCACCGGTGCCCGCTCCATGGTCTCGTCGATCTCCCGCGGGGATGGCGGGGCAACGACCGACTCGGAGCTGGTGTGACCGCTGCTATCGTCCTCGAGCGGAAGCACGCTCGATACCGCGGTGTCGACCTTGTCAGCGGCCGGCGACTCCTCGAACACGGTCGCCTCGAAGTCATCGTCGGAGAGCACCTCGACGCGCGGCGTCTCCTCGGCTTCCTCGAGCTGGTCGGCGAACCGCTCGGCCAGCACGTTGTACGCCTTGCGCAGCGCACGGCGCGCGGCACTCGCGGTGAAGTCCTTGCGCACGCGCTCGTAGGCGCTCTGCGCGAGCTTGTCGCGCAGCGCGGGCTCCCCGAGCAGCCGGAGGACCTTGCGCGCCAGATCGATCGGATCGCCGGGCTCGAACAGCAGCGCGTCGCGGTTGTTCTCGACCACCTGCATCACGGTGTCGCGGCGCGGCGCCACGATCGCGCACCGACATGCCATGTACTCGAGCAGCTTGGTCGGATAAACCACCGTCGGATTGGGCGTCAGATCGGAGGCCGCCGGGACGACGCAGACGGTGGCGGTCGCGAGCAGGGTCGGTAGCTGATCGTGATCGACCGGGCCGAGCACGTCGACCTTGTCCTGGAGGCCGAGCTCGCGGATGCCATCGGCGAGCGCCTGATCGAACTTCGGGGCCATCGACCCCGCGAGCACGAGGCGCGCATCGACCTCGCGCACGATCGCGGTCATCGCACGGACCAGCACGCGCACGCCGCGGCCGGGGTCGATCGAGCCGACGTAGAGGATGCGCGGCGGCCCGGAGCGCGGCAGCTCCTCCCAGTCGAACCGATCGATGTCGACACCGGGCGGGGACAGCATCACGCGCTCGGGCTTGCCCCGCCCCTGGAGCGCCTTGACCGCGGCCGCCGTCGGCGCGAGCACCAGGTCCGCGGCGAGCAAGCAGGCCTCCTCGTCGCGTCCGTACTGCGCATCGAGATCGCTATCGAACGTGGTCTCGCCGAGCGGCGAGCGGGTCAGATCGTAGACCACCGCGTAGCCGAGGCGGGCGCGCGCCTCGAGCACCGGGATCCCGCTCCAGCTATCGCGGCAGTGCACGACATCGTAATCGGCACCATCGAGCTGGCGCTTCAGCGCGCGCTGGAATGCCTGGATCTGCGACCGCAGGTCCGCATCGTGCGACGGCACGCGCAGGACGCGCACCGAGCCCTGGCGTTCGACGTACGCCTGATCGCCCTCACGCACGACCAGCAGGTCGACGGTGTGCAACGGCGTCAGCGACCGGATCACGTGTCTCAGCTGGACACCTGCCCGCCGCGGCCCGGGCACCGCGGCGAAGCCGGTCAGCAGCACGCGGGGCATCCAGCAATCGTCGAGCAAGTCGTAGGATCACGCAAGGAGGAATGGTTCGCGAACATCGCCGAACAACGGCGTTGTCCTCGGCTTGATCCGGATCTCCGGCTGCGCTAACTACTGCGCCGTGAATCGTCTCATCGAGTACCTCCGACAACACATCATGATCGACTTCCAGGGTGATCTGAGCGTGGGGAAGGTGCGGGAGCTTCTCGCAGGGGATGACAGCCGGGACGCCAAGCAGTTGCTCGCGAAGCTGGTCGCAGAGAAGAAGGTCGAGGACATGATGCTGGTGCTGGCCGATTGCCTGCTCGAGCCGGTCCAGACCGCGCTGACCGATGACGTCATGCGCGAGCAGATCCGGATGTATTCAGAAAGCTGACCGCCCGGCACATGCTAGCGTTCCGGCATGGGATCCCTGCCGGATAACAAGACGCCTGCTCTGATCGCCTTCATCGCGATAGCCATCGGGATCGCAATCGCAGCGGTTCAAGGTCTGACTCACGGCTCGATCGCCGGCGGCGTCATCGCCGCGCTCGGCGCGATTCCCGCGTGCTTCGGGATGTGGAAGGGTATCCAGGAGGAGACCCAGGGAACGCTCGCGATATCGGTCGTGGCCGTCCTGGCCTCGCTCGGCGTCGGCGGGGTATTGATCGTGCTGCGCGTGGTGCACTGGGTCGCATGAAGCCGTGGTTGGCATTGCTCGCCGTTGCGGTACTTGGCAGCCGGGCGAGCGCGGCGCCGGATCCCGACAAGAAGTTCACGTACACCGGGTCGGCGATGGGCACGGTGATCACCGTGTTCCTGTGGACCGACGAGGAGCCGAAGGCGGCGAAGGCGGCGGACTCGGTGTTCGCCGAGATGAAGCGGCTCGACGGCGTGATGACGACATGGACCAACGACTCCGAGGTCTCGAAGGTCAACCTCGCCGCGGGTGACAAGCCGGTGGTGGTCTCCGAGGAGACCTACGCGGTGATCGAGCGCGCCGTCGACGTGTCCCGGCGCAGCAAGGGCATCTTCGACATCACGGTCGGGTCGTTCAAGGGCCTGTGGAAGTTCGACCAGGACATGGACTACACGCTGCCCGCTGCCGCCGAGGTCAAGAAGCGGCTGGCGAACATCGGGTGGAAGCACCTCAAGCTCGACAAGAAGGCGAAGAGCGTGTTCATCGATCGCAAGGGCGTGTCGATCACGCTCGGCGGGATCGCGAAGGGCTACGCCGTCGACAAGTGTGTCGAGCTCCTGCACCGCCAGGGCTTCGTCAACTTCATGGTCCAGGCCGGCGGGGACATGTACGTCGCCGGCAAGAAGGGCGCCGATCCGTGGGTGGTCGGCATCCGCGATCCGCGTGGCCCCGACGGGACGATGTTCGCGCTCGCGCCGATCGAGGATCACTCGTTCTCGACCTCCGGCGACTACGAGCGCGGGTTCGTGGACCCCAAGGATCACATCCGCTACCACCACATTCTCGACACCCGCACCGGGTTTCCCGCGCGCGCGTCGCGCTCGGTCACCGTGCGCGCCAAGGATGCGTTCACGGCCGACGCGTGGTCGAAGGTGCTGTTCATCCTCGGCTGGAAGGAATCGCTGGTGCTGATCAAGCGCGAGAAGCTCACCGACTTCGAGGTGGTGTGGGTCGATGACAAGAACGACGTCCACATGACCAAGGACATCGAGAAGGTGCTCAAGGTCGTGAAGCCGCCGACGCCGGGACCGTAGTCACCTCCGCGGCGCGCGCCGGATCGATCCAGCGTGCAAGGACGGCGTCGACCGCGGCGGGCGTCACCGAGCGATACCGCGCGAGCTCGCCGGCGAGAGCATCGGGGTCGTCGGCGTAGAGCACGCCGCGCTGGAGCAGCTTGCTGCGGATGAGCAGCGTCGACAGCGACCAGATCGTGCCGGCCTCGCGCCGGGTCACCGCGCGGGAGATCGCGCGCTCGTCGATGCCCTTGGCGCACTCCTCGTCGAGGATCGCGCGCACGGCGTCTGGATCGGAGCCGGTGCGCAGGTCGATCGCGACGTGGGTCTCGCCGCCGAGCCGGCCGTTGATCGTCCACGCGGAGACCCGCTGCGCGAGCTGGGTCTCGTAGACCAGCCGCCGCCACAAAGCGCCGGTGCCGACCGCGCACCACGCGGTGGTGAGGATGTCGAGCTCGGCATCGCCGGCCTCCAGCGCCTTGGGCCCGAGCCAGACGCGGTGGATCCGGCCGAGCGCGGCAAACTTGTCGGTGATCAGCTCGCGATGCGCTGCCTGCGCCGGCGTCGCCGGTGTGGGACGCGTGGGCCGCTCCGAGCGCGGGAAGCTGCCGAAGTAGCGATCGACCTGCGCATCGAGATCCGCCGGGATGTCGCCGGCGATCACGAGCGTGGCGTTCGCCGGCACGTACCAGGTCCGATAGAACGCGAGAACGTCCTCGAATGTCGCGGCCTGGATGTCCTCGTGGCGCCCGATCGTGGTGTGGCGCAGCGGATGACCCTCGGGATATAGCGCAAGGCCCACCGCGAAGTGCTCGGCCCCATAGGGCACGTTCTCGTAGCGCTGGCGGCGCTCGGCACGGACCACGGCCTGCTGCGCGATCAGCCGCTCGTTGTCGAACGCGGGGGCGAAGTAGCCCATCCGGTCGCTCTCGATCCACAGCGCGAGCGGCAGCTGATGCGACGGCACGACCTCGTGATACGCGGTGCGGTCGGCACTGGTCGACGCGTTGGCATCGGTGGCGCCCGCGCGCTTCAGCACCTCGTAGTGATGACCACCGAGCCGCGAGGCCGGGCTCTTGAACAAGTGCTCGAACAGGTGCGCGAAGCCGGTGCGATCGGCGCGCTCGTCGGAGCTGCCGACCTTGTACCAGACGCTCACCGCGATCTGCGGGACGGCGTGGTCCGCGTGCGCGACCACGTCGAGGCCACACGGCAGCGTGCGCCGTTGCGTCGACAGGTGTGGCAGCTCGCCAGCGAACCGGATCGGTCCGGTCATTCTGCGTCTCCGGAGGGCGGTTGTGCGACCTCTCGCTGCAGCGACAGCGCGAGCTGGTAGAGTTGCCGGCGCGGTTTGCCGGTGACCACCACGAGGCGCTGCGCGGCATCACGCGGACCGAGGCCGTCGGCGAGCAACCGCCGGAGCTCGGCCTCGATGTCGATCGCCGGGCCCGGCTGGCGGCCGCCCTCGACGATCAGCGTGCACTCGCCACGCGGAGCGGTGTCCCCGTACTTCGCCGCGAGCTCGCCGAGCGTGCCGCGCACGTGCTCCTCGTGGATCTTGGTGAGCTCGCGGCCGAGGCTCGCTCGCCTGCCCTCGCCCAGCGCGGCCGCGAGATCGGCGAGCGTGGCGCCGACCCGATCCGGCGCCTCGTAGAAGATCATCGTCGCGATCTCGTCGCGGAGGGTTCCGATCAGCTCCTGGCGCGCGCCGGTCTCGCGCGGCGGAAAGCCGAGGAATGTGAATCGATCGGTCGGCAGCCCGGAGCCGACCAGCGCCGCGAGCGACGCCGACGGTCCGGGAATGACCTCGACGCGCGCACCGCTGGTGACCGCCGCGGCCACCGCGCGCGCGCCCGGATCGGAGACCCCGGGCATCCCGGCCTCGCTGATCACCGCGACCTTGAGACCGGCCTCGAGCGCCCGCACGAGCTCCTGCGATCGCCCGGCCTCGTTGCCCTCGAACAGCGAGACGATCCGGCGCGCCGGGTTCACCGGTCCGTGCAGATCCGCGGTGGTCAGCAGGTGCTTCGCGGACCTGGTGTCCTCGGCGGCGATCACATCGGCCTCGCGGAGCACCCTCGCCGCGCGCAGCGACAGATCCTCGAGGTTCCCGATCGGAGTTCCCACGACGAACAACGTGCCGCGGTCAGTCACGGGTCATCGCATCGATGTCGACGGCGGAGCCGAGCTCGGCCTCGAGGTACTTCTTCAGCCGATCGAGCATCCGCTTCTCGAGCTGCCGCGCGCGCTCGCGGCTGACGTTGTAGCGGTCGCCGATCTCCTGCAGGGTCAGCGGGTCCTCGGTCAGCCAGCGATCGCGGAAGATCGTCTGCTCGCGGCCCTCGAGCGTGGCGGCGAACGTCTCGAGCTTGGCGCGCAGCAGGTTCGCGAACTCGCTCTGGGCGACCTGACGGTCGGGACGCTCGTCGTCGCTCGGGATGTAGTCGAGCCGCGTGCGCTCGTTGCCATCATCGCCGGCGCCGAGCGGCGCATCGAGCGAGGCCTCCGGCGAGCCGAGCCGGCGCTCCATGTCGATGACGTCCTTCTCGCTGACGTCGAGCTTCTCGGCGAGCAGCGCGGTGGTCGGGTGGAACCCGAGCTGCTCGAGCTTCTCGCGCTCCTTGCGCAGGTTGAAGAACAGCTTGCGCTGCGCCTGCGTGGTCCCGATCTTCACGAGGCGCCAGTTGTTGAGGATGAACTTCAGGATGTAGGCGCGGATCCAGAACGCCGCGTAGCTCGAGAGCTTCACGCCGCGGTACGGATCGAACTTCGACACCGCCTGGATCAACCCGACGTTGCCCTCCTGCACGAGGTCGAGCAGGTTGCGATGCGCGCGCCGGTACTCGTACGCGATCTTGACGACCAGCCGGAGGTTGGCCTCGATCAGCTTGCGCGCCGCGCTGGTGTCGCCGTGCTGCACGAGGCGCACCGCCAGCTCCTTCTCGCCCTCGGGGGTGAGCAGCGGGAACCGCCGGACCTCGGACATGTAGGCAGCCATCGGATCGCGCCGCGCGATCGAGCCACCTCGCGTCGAGACCTTCGGCTCCGGCGGCTCTTCGAGATCGTCGACGTTCTCTGCCTCGGAGATCTCCGCAGCGGCCTCGACCAGATCGGGATCGATCTCGGGCTCGCCGTCCTTGGCATCGGCTGCCGGTTCGGAATCGCCCTCGTCTTCGACGCCTTCCTCGGCTTCGGGATCTGTCTCTGCCGGCTGCTCGCCGACATCGATCACGGCCTTCTTCGACCGCTTCTTGCCGGCGCCGGGAGGCTTGGTGCTGCGCGCCGCCATGCGTTCACGCGATTGTACTACATGCGACCACGTCGAGTTAGCGCTGCGCGTCGCAGTCGTCGCAGCTGATCTGTACGTGGCGCGCCCTTGTTTGCGCCCTATAATCGCTGGATGCGCAGCAGGTTGAACCTGGCCCTGGTGGGGGTCGCGGGTGCACTCGCACTCGTTCTCACCGTGATCCGACAATCGCCCGAAGGCGTCGTCTCGCTCGATCTCGACATGCAGGAGGTACGCGCTGCACCGGGCCAGGCCCAGACACCACGCCACGATCTGTCGGCGCTCGCGATCTTCAACAAGACCCTGCTGCGGATCAAGGACCGCTACGTCGACCCCGGTCGCGTCGATCCGAAGAAGATGCTCTACGCCGCGCTCGATTCGGTCCAGTTCAACGTGCCCGAGGTGCTGGTCGAGCCCGATGCGGCCCGCAATCAGATCACCGTCGCGGTCAACGACAAGCGCGAGGTGTTCGACACCAGCGATGTCGACTCTCCGTGGCGCATGACGATCAAGCTGAAGAAGGTGTTCCGGTTCATCGAGACCAACATGAACGCCGGTGGCGACCTCGCGAAGGTCGAGTACGCGGCGGTCAACGGCATGCTGTCGACGCTCGATCCGCACTCGATCCTGATGGACCCCGAGCAGGCGCGCGACATGGACGTGTCGACCAGCGGCAAGTTCGGCGGCCTCGGCATCGTGATCCGGATGGTCGAGCGGAAGCTCACCGTCGTGAAGCCGATGAAGGACACGCCGGCGTGGCGCAAGGGGATCAAGGCCAATGACCACATCGTCAGGATCAACAGCGAGCCCACCGAGAACCTCACGTCGAACGAGGCGGTCGATCGCATGCGCGGTGACCCGAAGACCGGCGTCACGCTGTGGGTCGAGCGCAAGGGCGAGGCGAACCTCCTCCGCTTCGATCTGATCCGCGAGACGATTCGCGTCACCCAGGTCGAGCACAAGCTGCTCGACAAGGGCGTCGGCTACATCAAGGTCAAGCAGTTCTCGAAGGGTATCGCCCAGGATGTCGCCGAGGCGATGAAGGAGATGAGCGGTAAGGGTGCCACATCGTGGATCCTCGATCTTCGCTACAACCCGGGTGGCCTGCTCGAAGAAGCGGTGCAGCTCTCGGACCTGTTCGTCGATTCGGGCACCGTGGTCACCACGGTCTCGGGCCGGGACCGCGAGGCACGCCGCGCCGAGCGTGGCTTCGGTGACACCACGTCGTCGCTGGCGGTGCTCGTCAACGGCGGCTCGGCCTCGGCCTCGGAGATCGTGGCGGGTGCGCTCAAGAACCTCGACCGCGCCGCGATCATCGGCACGCGCACGTTCGGCAAGGGCTCGGTGCAGGAGCTCTACGACAACGAGGACAAGAGCAAGCTGAAGCTCACGATCGCGCAGTACCTGACCCCGGGCGATCGCTCGATCCAGAACCTCGGCATCGTCCCCGACATCCAGCTCCAGCGGATGTACATCCCGGAGAAGAACGACGCGCCGAGCGACTTCGTTCGCATGCTCGCGCCGACGCGCACCTACGGCGAGAAGGATCTCGACGCCCACCTGGTGTCGACCTACGCCAAGGACACCGACAAGCCGGCCTACGAGGTCCCATTCCTCGTCGAGAAGAAGAAGCCGGCCGCCGGCGAGCAGCCCGCGACCGCACCGCCCGATGACGAGGACGGCCCGGACGAGGACGAGATCGTCGAGGACTTCGAGATGAAGTTCGCGAAGGACCTGGTCTCGAGCGTGCAGTCCGCGTCGCGACCGAAGCTGGTCGCCGGCGCGAGCAAGATCGTCGCGAAGGTCCACGGCGACGAGGAGAAGAAGCTGGTCGCCGCGCTCGGCGTGATCGGCATCGACTGGTCGGCCCCGGGCGCCGCGGCGGAGACGCCGAACCTCGATGTCCAGCTGACGACCAACCCGGCCGGCCGCCTCAAGGCCGGCGACGTGGTCAGCGTGACCACGACGATCAAGAACACCGGCACCGGCGCGGCGTACCGCGTGCTCACACGCATCGTCGGCGATGACCCGGTGTTCGAGGACTCCGAGCTCCCGGTCGGCAAGATCGCGCCCGGCGACACCAAGACGTTCACCGCCAAGATGCAGGTGCCCAAGGACGCGCTCGATCGCGTCGACCGGCTCACGCTCGAGGTCCGCGATGCCAAGAGCTCGAACGCGCGCGTCACACCCACCGAGCTCCGCATCGAAGCGGCGCCGCGCCCGGTGTTCGCGTATGCCTACCAGCTGATCGATGAAGGCAACGGCGATGGCCTCGTCCAGCGCGGTGAGCGGTTCAAGCTGGCCGTGCAGGTCAAGAACACCGGCGCCGGCGCCACCCAGGATGCCGAGGTGATGCTCCGCAACGCGACCGGCGATGGTGTCGTGCTCGACAAGAGCCGCGCCTCGCTGAAGGACGCGCCGCTCGCACCGGGCCAGATCCGGGAGCTGGAGTTCCCGCTCGCCACCGAGGCCACGCTGAAGGCCGACGAGGTCATCGTGGAGCTGATCGCCTACGACTCGGCGCTCGACGTCCAGACCAGCCAGAAGCTCAAGTTCAAGGTCGCCCCCGGTGTCAGCGGCGTGCTGTCGCGCGGCGAGGTCACCGTGAAGACGCCGATCACGATCCGCTCCGGCGCGGCCGAGGAGACCGACCAGGTCGGCCTCGCGAACAAGGGGACGAGCTTCGCGTCCATCGGGACGTTCGGCGCCTGGACCAAGGTCAAGCTGAACGCCGGTGGCTCGCGCGTCGGCTTCATCCCGACCTCGGCGCTCGGCAACGGCGGTTCGGGCACCGGCTCGTTCATGCAGACCTGGAACTCGACGCCCCCGGCGATCGCGCTCAACACCAAGGCACTCGAGACCAGCGCCGAGACCTACAAGCTGGTCGGTACGGTCACCGACGAGACCCACGTCGAGGACGTCTACATCTTCGTGTCCAACTCGCGCGCGAAGATCGACTCGCGCAAGGTGTTCTACCGCTCGAACCGCGGCGGCAAGGACGGGAGGAGCCTCGACTTCACCACCGAGCTGCCGCTGTGGCCGGGCTCGAACATGGTGACCGTCGTCGCCCGCTCGAACAGCGAGGTTCGCAGCGTCAAGACGCTCTACGTCTTCCGCGATCCGCCGCGCACGGCGCAGAAGCCGTAGTCGCCGGGCGGCTCAGTTTCGCGCGTAGACGCGGGCGACCACCGCGCCGCTGGCAGTGACCGTGAACACCTCGTGCACGGTCGGCGGGATCGAGCAGGCACTCGAGGTCGGCGAGTACCAGATGATCCACTCGGCAGAGGCCGGGTCCTGGGTCATCGCGAGCCAGAGGTCATCGCGGAACCAGGCGAGGTGGCCGGGCAGGATGCAGTTGCGGACGATCGGCGCACCGAACCGCGCGTGCTCGTTGACGTAGGCGACGGCCTGGTTGAGCCCCTCGCCCCACCACGCGGTCTCGAGCATCCGGCGCTGCTGGACGCCCGCGGCGCCGCCGACCTGCTCGCCGAAATAGTCGAGGTAGAACGGGTGGACGCGCACCAGCGTGAACACGAGGTAGAGCGCGATCGCGGCGACGAGGCCCGTGTACGCACGACGACCAGCCCGCCCCAGCCGCGCGACCTTCTCGAGGCGAACCGCGAGCCGGTCGATGCCAAGCGCCGCGAGCAGCGAGATTGCGAGCAAGCACGGCATCACGTAACGCACACCATCCTGGCGGACCGGAGAGGCGGCGACGCCGAGCGGGATCACGAGCCACGCGAGGACGATGACCAGCGATCTCGAACGCTCCACGCCCGCGCGCACAAGACCTCCGAGCGTGGCGAGCAGGATCCCGAGCGGCGCGGTGGCCGCCAGGTAGACCAGGAAGTAAATCGGCCCGGGGTGGTTGGTGACGGTGCCCAGGAACGGCTCGTTCGCGTGCAAGCCCTGCAGCTTGTGCAGGGACTCCTGCAGGTTGGCGATCGGATGCGCCCACATCCGCGGCCACACCGCGACGAACACGACGATCGCCGCGAGCGCGGTGATGCCGATCCAGGCGAGCGTGGTGGTGCGCCATTCGCGCGGCGTACGGACGAGGATGATCAGCACGCACAGCGGACCGAGCAGACCGTTGACGTAGCGCGAGGCCACCGCGATGCCCACCGCGGCGCCCACGGCGATCATCCGCACGATCACCTGGCGCCGCACGATCCGGCGATCGTCGGAGAGCTCGTCGTGAACGCCGAGCGCGAGCAGCACGCCGAGCGACCACCACAGCACCGTCGGTGATTCGTGGCCGACGATCTGTCCGTGCGCGACCAGCGGAGGCAACAGCGCGGCGATCAGCGCCGCGAGCACGCCGATCCGCAGCCGCGCGAGCCGCGCTCCGATCGGCACGAGCAACGCACAGCCGAGCGAGATCCAGATCGCGCTGAGCAGCCGCGCCGGTCCGAGACCATCGGCGAGCTGCGCTCCGATGCCATCGAGCAGCTTCATCACCGGCGGATGCTCGAAGTTCCAGATCCACGACCGCTGGGTCCCATCGAGCGAGAGCAGATTGCTGACGTAGTTGCGGCCCGACGCCCAGTTGACGTCCTCGTCCCAGGTCTGGCCCTGGTCGCCGATCCCGATCCAGCGCGCGAGCAGCGCCACCGCGAACGTCACGCCGAGCGCGATCCAGGTCTCGCGCGACACCGAAGCGAGCCGCTGCCGCGCGAGCATCAGTAGCGACCCGACCAGCACCAGCAGGAGGAGCAACGCGATCACGCCGTCCGTGACGTCGGCGCCGGCACCGTGGTAGGTGGCGGTCTCGGGTGGAGCGGGCGATAGCGAGCTCGCCGGCAGGTACTCGGGATCCCCGCGACGCCCGACCGGGCTCCAGATCAGGCGTGCATCGGGCGGCCCCGCGAACCGGATCGGCAACGGCCCCGCTTCGACGATGATCCACTCCTTCTGGACGCCGGTGCCGCGAACGTCATGGCTGGCCACGGTCAGCCTCGCCGGGCCGTTCGATTGAAAGCCGATGATCAGCGGGCCACCGCGCGCGACCAGCACGCTTCCGCCGAGCGGCTGCGAACCGACCGGATCGCCGTCCCACGCCCCGACCGCCGCGAGCCGATCCTTCGGATCGACGTGGAGGCCCGCGCGCAGACCGAACAGGCCGATCGCCAGCGCGATCGGGATCGCGCCCCAGAACCTCAGTGCACGCGGCCGGGGCACTGGAAGTTGCGCGCCTTCTTCGCGAGGAACGTGTAGTACTCGCCGATCTGGCGCATCCCCGGGATTCGCATGGTCACCAGCTCGTAGCCGCGTGCGAGCCAGAACCCCGCGCACCCCAGCTGTGGCTGTGGATCCGGCTTGGCGTGGATCTGATAGCAGCTGAACACGAACGTCGGATCGTACTCCGCGAGCAGCGGCTCCGAGCCGAACTTGGTGTGACCCGCGCGCGCGCGGATCCGGTTCTCTTCGTGCGCGATCCGCTCCGACACCAGCCCGAACACGTCGATGCCCTGCATCCGCCCGTAGTACGGCTGTGCACCCGCGCCGCCGACAATGCTGAAGTCCCCCGGCGTGAAGCACGGCTCGGTGGCACGGCCAATCGCGGCGCGATCCTCGGTGTAGACGATCAGGAACGCCGGCGTATCGATGCCACGGTCGTTATCGAAGTTTCCCCAGCGCAGCGACTCGCGAGTCAGCTGGTACTGGGTGATCGCGAAGCCCGCGACCAGCAGCGTGCCGAGCACCGCACCGACGGCGGTCGCCCGCGGCGCGAGCTGCACCAGGAACTCGAGGCCGAGCGTCACCGTGACCGCGGCGATCACGAACATCGGCATGATGAACCGATGGAGCCCCATGAAGTCTCCGCCGACCGTGACGACGTACGGCAGGTAGGTCGCGGTCAGCGCGATGCAGGCAGCCGCGAGCACGAACCGCGGCGTCCGCACGCGGCCGACCACCATGCCTACCGCGGCGAACGGCAGCGCGAACAGCAGGCGGGTCTGGATCAGCCAGACCCACAGGTAGTGGACGCCGTTCGTGTACATCTCCTGCGCGAGCTTCGGACCGGCCCAGGCTCCCGCCGCCTTCACGTAGTACGTGTTCGGCCACAGATAGCCGTAGTAGCGGTAACGCCAGTAGAACCACGGTGCCCACAACCCGAGGAACAGCCCGGCGCCGAGCAGGTCGGCGGCCATGCCCGGCCACTTGCGGTAGGCGCAGTAGGTGGTCAGGATCGTCGAGAGCTGGACCAGCCCGAGCACGCCCGCGACGAGCAGCCCCTCGGGCCGGGTCATCGCCGACAGCGCGAGTGCGACGCCGGCGCGGACGATCGCGCTCGGGCGCTGCACCGCCTCGACGACGCCGTCGATCGCGATCACGACGAGCAGCGTGAACAGCTGGGTCTCGAGGCCGCCGGAGGTCCAGCAAGCGAACCCCGAGGAGCACGCGAGCAAGAGTGGCGGCACAGCGGACCACGCCGACCGCCGGCCGAGCGCACGGTCGGTCAGCCGCATCACCACGAACAGGGTCGCGAGCCCGCAGGCGAGGCCGAGCACCCGCGAGCTGAGCTCCGGATCCACGCCGACCAGCATCCCGAGTGCGATCAGGAACGTCCACAGAAAGTTCGTGTAGCCCTCGACGGGGTGTCCGAGGTTGAACGTCAGCTGGCCGTGCTCGGCGAGGTTTCGCGAGAACACGAAGGAGATGTAGGCGTCGTCGGTGACGAAGTTGTAGGTCAGCGAGTGCGCGACGAGCACGCCGGCAGCCACGGCGAGCAGGAGCCAGCGCACGCGATCGGACGACATGGGCGGAAACATAGTAGCCTGTCGGGGACTGATGGAGCCCGCTCGCGACCCGGCCGTGCGCCCGCTCGCGGAAGTCCTCGGCGCCGGCGTGATCGCTGGTGCGATCGCCGGGCTCGCCGCCGGGATGATCGACGCCCTGTGGTCGTGGGGTCCCGCCGCGCAGTTCGTCCCGGGGCTCCTGGCGCGAATCCGGTTCGTGGCGTTCTCGGGGCTCGCCGACGGCGCCGCGGGAGCCGTGGCAGGTCTGGTGATCGCCGCGGCCCTGCTCGTGGTGTCGCGCGCGAGCCGGATCGGCGAGCTCATGCGGTTCGGCTGGCAAGCTCACCTGCGCCAGCGCGAGGGCGAGGGCGAGATCCCCCCGGTGGCTGGCCTCGCGATCGTGCTGACCACGCTGCCGTGCATCGCCGGATCGCTCTTGCTCGCGTACCGGCAGATCGCGCGGTTCACCGCGGGCCGCAAGGCGCCGGACCTCGTGCTGGTGGTCGCGATGGTCGGCGCGCTGGTCGCCGTGGCGATCGCGATCCCGATCGGCTTTCTGCTGGCCCGGCTGCTCGAGCGCGGGCTGCAGCCGCTCGCCGCACAGCGCCGGATGCGGCCGCTGTCGAGCCCGTGGGCGCCGCTGTTCGCCGGAGCCGCGATGGTCGGCGGTGCGCTCGCGGTATGGACGCTCCGCGAGTGGGAGACCGCCCGCTTGCTGCCGCTGCGGGGCCCGATGCTGGTGGCCGGCGCCGTCGTGCTCGCGTCCGCCGCGTGGCGCCCTGCCCGCTACCTCGCGGCGACGCTCGGCGAGCACGGCGCGTGGATCCGAATCCTCACGTGGATCACCGCGTCGATCGCGCTGCTCGCGCTGTTGCTCGGCACCGGAGGCTCCGCCTCGGTGATCAAGGCCGCGAGCGCGTACACCGGCCTCGGCGGCCCGATCGCGCGCACGGTGCGGATCGCGTTCGACTGGGATCGCGACGGCTACTCGCGATTCCTCGGCGGCGGCGACTGCGATGACGGCGATCGCACCGTGCATCCGGGCGCCGCAGAGCAGCCCGGCGATGGCATCGATCAGAACTGCGTGGGCGGGGATCCAGATCCCAAGCACACCGCCGCGAATGTCGGGTTCGCAGCCGTGCCGGCCAGCGTGCCGAAGGACTTCAACGTCATCCTGATCACGATCGACACCACGCGCGCCGACCACCTCGGCATGTATGGCTATCCGCGGCCGACCTCGCCGAACCTCGACAAGCTGGCCGCCGAGGGCACCGTGTTCGAGAACAGCTGGGCGCACGCGCCATCGACGCGGTACTCGATGCCGGCGATCCTGACCGGCCGGCTCCCGCTCGACGTCTACTACGACACCTCGGTCGAGGGCTGGCCCGGCCTGCTCCCCAAGGCCACCACGATCGCCGAGACCCTCGACACCGTGGGGTTCACGAGCGGAGCGATCACCAACTACTGGTACTTCGACCGCGTGCGCCGGATGGATCAGGGGTTCGCCGAGTATGACAACACCAACGCGATGCTCCACCAGGGCGTCGCCAACGCTGGCCCCGAGCAGACCCGCGGCAGCTCGTCGAAGCAGCAGACCGACAAGGCGATCGAGTTCGTCACCCGACACGCGGCCGATCGATTCTTCCTGTGGGTCCACTACTACGATCCGCACTACGCCTACGAGCCGCACCCCGAGGTTCCATCGTTCGGCGCCGATCGGATGGCGATGTACGATGGCGAGCTGCGGTTCACCGACCTGCACATCGGCCGCCTGCTCGACGACCTGCGCGCCAAGGGCCTCTACGACAAGACGGTGATCGTCGTCACCGGCGATCACGGCGAGGGCTTCGGCGAGCACGGGATCGAGCTCCACGGCTATCACCTGTACGCGGCGCAGACCCGGGTGCCGTTGATCATCCGGGTGCCCGGCCTCGCACCGCGGCGGTCGGCCGAGCCCGCGGGCCACGTCGACATCCTGCCCACCCTCGCGAACCTGGCCGGCGCACCGGCGACCGACGAGATGATGGGGACCTCGCTGGTCGCTGCCCTCACCGGTACCGACAAGGATCGCGTGGTGTTCCAGCAGCTGTCGTACGAGGGCAATCACGAGATGCGCGCCGGTGCGAGCAAGGACTGCCACGTCATCTATAACGTCAGCCCCGACACCAGCTGGGAGGCTTACAAGGTGGCCGCCGATCGCGACGAGACCGAGGATGTGTCCGATGGAGACGCCTGCGCCGAGACCCGCACCGCCGTCGAGAAGTGGTTCGATGCCGAGCAGGTACCGCCTGGCGCCGCGGAAGCGTTGCTCGCGGCGCGCCCACCGATCGAGAAGCCGCTCGATGTCGACCTCGGAGACTCGGTGCGCCTGCTCTCGGTCGAGGTGCCCGCCACCGCGCGGCTCGGCGAAACCGCCACGCTGACCTGGACGTTCGAGGCCAGGGGCAAGGTCGCCGGCGACTGGCGGATGTTCGTGCACATCGAGGGTCCCGGAAAGTTCTTCTTCCAGAACGATCACCGCCCGGCGCGCCCGTTCGAGTGGTGGAAGGCGGGTCAGTACATCCGCTACACCACGACCGTGATGATCCCGCGCAACTCTCCGACCGGAACGTTCACCGTGTGGGCCGGGATCTTCGAGGGCAACCGTCGCGCCCACGCGAGCGCACCGGCGGCCGAGATCAAGGACGACGCGGTCGCGGTGGCGAAGCTCGAGGTGGCGCCGTGAGTGACTCGGCACCGGCTTCGCTGCCCACGGCAGCGATCGCGAATCCGTCCCAGGGCACCGACCGTGGAACACCGTGGCTCGCGCGGATCGCACGTGGGCTGCCGTGGATCCTCGTCGCGCTGCCGGCGCTGTACCAGATCGTCCTGCTCTCGACGGCGGTTGGCGGGCGGCTGCTATATCCGTTTGACCTCGAGTGGATGGAGGGCGGCATGCTCCACCACGCGCAGCGGATCCACGACGGGCTCGGGATCTATGGACCGCCGTCGGTCGACTTCATCCCCTACCTCTACACGCCGCTGTATCCCTCGCTACTCGCGCTGTTCAGCGGCGTGTTCGGGCTGACCTATGCGCTCGGCCGCACGCTGTCGCTGCTCGCGCTGATCGGCATCGGCGTCGTGGCCGCGGCCTCGATCGGATCGCGACGCCACGGTCATCTGCATCGCGCACCTGTGTGGGCCGGCGCCGTGCTCGCGCTCGGGCTGTTCTCGGCGACCTATCCGTTCGTCGAGGGCTGGTACGACCTGGTCCGCGCCGACACGTTCTTTTTGTGGATGGTGACCGCCGCGATCGCGGGTCTCGCGCGGTGGTCCTCGGTCGGCAGCGGAGTCGGTGGCCACGCTCGGGTCGCCGTGGGCGCCGCGATCCTCGCGCTCGCGTTCTTCGCGAAGCAGACCGGCATCATCTACGTGGCGTTTGGTGGCCTGATCGTCTACGTGGTGAACTGGCGCCGGGTCCCGGCCTACGTGGCGGTTGCCGGACTCCTCGGGCTCGGCGGGACCTGGCTGCTCGACAGCACCACCGATGGCTGGTTCTGGATCTACATCCGCAAGATCCACGCATCGCACGACTTCAACATGGATCGGTTCTGGAAGTCGTTCGAGAACATCCTGTGGCACTACCGCGCGCTGACGATCGTCGTCGCAGTGACGCTCGTGCTGATCGTGGTGACCCGGATCGCGCGCGGCCCCGTTCCGCGCGCCACACACTCTTTCCTGTTGTGGACGGCCACGTTTGCGGTCTCGACCGTGATCGGCGCGATCGGCTGGGGCACCGAGTTCGCGCACTTCAACGCGTACATGCCGGCGTTCCTGCACGGTGCGCTCGCCGCGGGCGCCGCGGTCCCGGCGATCGATGCGTGCACGCGCGTGTGGTGGGGAGATCGCCGATACCTCGACCTCGTCGCGAACCTCGCGGCGCTCGCCGCCGCGGTGCCGCTGTCGTACACGTGCTGGACCTATCGCTGGGATCCGCAGCGCTACATCCCGACCGATGCGGACCGCGCCGCGGGTGGCAAGCTGATCGAGCGCATCCGGTCCCTCGACGGTGAGGTGTGGATGCCGTCGCACCCCTGGTACCTGCAGCTCGCCGGCAAGACTCCGTATGTCCATCGCATGGGGATCAAGGACGTCACCACGCGTCAGCCGCGCGAGGTGCTCGGGCTCGACGATGCGCTGCGCACGCACGCGTTCCGTGCACTGGTCCTCGACGATCGCGACGTCAACACCGAGGTCGGCGGGGTCAACCAGTACTACCGACCGGCCTTCAAGCTCCCGCTCGACGAGCGCCCGCGGCTGTACACGGGTGCGCTGATCCAGCCCGATTCGATCTGGGTGCCGGCGACCAACGGACCACCGCCTCCCGGCGTGCAGGTGCTGTTCGACTTCGAGACCGCGGCGTGGGACGGCTGGACACTGTCGGGTCCCGCGTGGGGCAAGCGTCCGGAGGCCGAGTCGACACCCGGCCAGTCGCTCGTGCTCGGTGCCGGCGGACGCCGGTTCGCGACCAGCATGCACGAGGGGGAGGCCGCCACCGGTCGTGTCACGTCCGCTCCGTTCGCCCTCGATGGCACGAAGCTCACGCTGCTGCTCGGCGGCGGCACCGATGCGACCAAGCTGCGCGTGGAGCTGTGGAGCGTCGATGCCCCGAAGCTGCTCGCCACGGCCAGCGTCCCCGAGCCCGGCGGTGACACGCTGCGCACCGTGACGATCAACCTCGCCGGAATCGCGCCAACGCAGGCCAAGCTCGTGCTCGTCGACGACAGCCCGACCGCGCACCTCGATGTCGACGAGGTCTGGCTGTGGCGACGACCGTGACCGCGCCGCGGTGATCAGCGGATCAGCTGCGGAACCGCGAACATCAGGTCCGGCGCGTCGTCGGCAGACTTCTTGTTCGGCGGCGGCGTGGTCTGCTTTGGCGTGGCATCGGCGCGGCTGCCGACGACGTTCCATGACTGGCTGCACAGCGACTTACCACCCGCGGTGTACTCGCCGACCATCACGAACGACAGCATGCCCTCGGGCGTGATCTTGCCCGCGACCGAAAACGAGCCGCTCATGCCATCGAGCATGGTCGGGCCCATCTTGGACTTCGCCGAGACCTTGCCGCCCTTGGCGACCGAGCCCTGCATCACAGGCGTGCGATCGATGTCGACGGTGACGCTCGTGTCCTTGGTCTTCACGTCGAGCTTGCCGTGCTGGTACTTCAGCGGCGAGGGGCAGTTGGTGGAGACCTCCTCGTACTTCACGTCGAACGTGCCAGCGACGTCATCCGCGAAGGCCGTGGACGAACCAACCAGCACGAGGGCCATTCCGAGCAGCGAAGCGATGGTGCGCATGGTCACTCTGTCAGACGCCACCCAGGGCGTCGCATTCAGTCGCGATAGTGCCAGTAGCTGCCGCTACTTGGGAGGGGGGGTATGTAGGTCTCGGCGGTACACCGACACGATCGGCACGCCCGCGACGCGCAGCACGAACATCGGCTGCACGGTCCCGTACGCCTTCCACACCAGGTAGTCGTGGCGATTGAAGTGCTTCTCGTGGATGACCAGCGCGAGCCCGCTGCGCTCGATCCCACCCGCGTACTCCGAGCCGGCGTCGGGCATCGAGCGCGGAACCAGTCCATCCCTCATGTAGATGCCCCATGCCGGTGACGCGTCGTGCGTGTACACCGGACGCGTGCCATCTGCCGGTGCGTCGGCCGCGACCACGTCGAGCACGCCGCGCGCGGATACGCCCCAGAACTGACGGTTGAGGCCGAGGTCGGCACCGCCCGGCGCTCCGCCGGCGAGCGCGTTGTACCAGGTCAACGCGTACGGCTGCGCCGTGACGGTCTCTACCGCGGCAGCGAGCACGACCACGCCGGCGATCCCCGCGATCACACCCGTGCGTGCGCGGATCGAGAGTGTGCGCCTCGCCTCGACGGCTGCGAGCGCGCCACGCGCGGCCCACACCACGCCGACCGCGGCGGCGATGCACACGGTGGGCAGCGCCGGCATCCAGTGCTTCTCGGCGCCGAAGATCGGCGTGGTGCCGAGCAAGAACGGACCGATCGAGGCCGCCGCCGAGAGCGCCAGCAGCAACACGGGCGCGCGCTCGGGATCCGGCCGGCTCGCACGACGCGCGATCCACACGCCCGCGCCGATCGCTGCTCCGACCAAGGTGACCACCGGCACCGTGAACAGCGTGGTGACCAGCGCGACGTGCCACGGGAACCTCGGCGCGTTCCAGTTGTGCCCGAGATACTCGAAGTTGTAGTGGACGTGGGTCGTGTGAAACGTGATCCACGTCCTCAGGTGCGCGAAGGTGTCAAACCACAGCCACGGCCACAGCGCGATCAGCGTCAGCGGTCCGAGCACGGCGAGCGAGGCGATCAGGCGCCAGCGATGCAGCACGATCCCGCGCCAGCGACCGGCGCGGAACCCGACGATCGCGTAGTGCACACCGAGCGCGAACGGCAGCAGCAGCGCCGTGTGCTTGGTCGCCAGCGCGAGCCCGAACACCACGCCCGCTTGCCATGGCCAGCGGATGTTCGGATCGAGGCAGCGCCAGTACGCATACACCGCCGCGAACCACAACGTCATGATCGGCGCGTCGAAGCACGCGAGCCCGGCGTGAAACAGCGCGCGCGGCAACAGCATCACGAGCAGCGCCGCGACGATGGCCTCCGCGAGCCCCCACAGCTGGAGCACCATCAGGTAGACGAGCAGCACGAGCACGCCGTGCAGCACCGCGCTCGGAAACCGGTACGAGCCAACCTCGCCGAGCACACCACGCAGCACGCTGTGCGACATCCCGAACAGCGTCTTCGCCAGCGGCGGGTGCTCGGTGTTGTTGCCGCCGCCCGGCGCTCCACCCCAGCTCTTCGTGATCGATTCGCGCCCGGCGCCGTGTTCCCAGGTGACGAGGCCGATCCACCAGTCGGCGTAGCGCGATCCGGCCGACATGTAGACCACCTCGTCGCGGGCGATGCCGACCTCGCGGCCATTGACCATGACGAGGATCGTCGTGAGCACGGCGAGGGCGAGACCGATCCACCGCAGCCGGGTGAACATCACTTGCGCGCCTCCGCCGCGAAGCACAGCTGGCGCCCGGGCGCATCCGAGCTCGCGACGAACGTGACGTCCGCGGCGCCCGGCGTGGTCGGCACCGCGAACCGCACCCAGCCGTCATCGACGCCGGCCGACACCGAGCTGACGACCTTGCCGCCGATCTCGACGGCGAGCGTCCCGGAAACGCGGATGTCGCGACGAGTGAACACGTCGGCGAGCCCGACGTAGCCGACGAGCTCGCTGCCGAGCGCGAGCTGCGGGAACGTGAGCCGCGCCGGCTGGCCCGCGTTGGGGACGATCTGGATGCAGCGGTGCGGCGCGAAGCCGACCTCCGCGAGCTCGAGCGAGGGCCCGCGGCCACCGCCGGTGGTCAGGATGCCGGCCAGCTGTTCGCGGGCGTCGGAGACCACGATCGCGGGGGCGCGCTCGAATCGCCGCACCGTCACGCCGTGATGGCACTCGCTCTCCACGGGCTCGAGGCCATCGGTCTCGGCAGCGTGCGCGCCGCGGATCGAGACCTCCCAGATCCGCGCGAACTTCGCGGCGTCCATCCGGGCCGCCACATCGATCGGGATCAGGTCGCCGAGGTGGAGCCGGCCCACGGGATCGACCCAGTCGGGAGCGAACACGATCAGGTCGCCGGGATGGAAGCCGGCGCGGACCTCCGCGGCAGCCTCGGACCAGGCCTCGTCCCCGGCCACCGAGGTGGCGCTGCAGCGGGTGGCGGCGATCTCCCACAGCGCGACCACCACCAGGAGGACGGCCGGGACCGCGGCTACCGGGCGAGGACCTGGGCTCATCGAGACGCGCTCAAACTACCACGCAGGCTCCAGGCGTTCTAACGTCGCCCGGTGCGGCTGTACGCGGTGTTGTTCGCGATCGGGCTGATCGTCTACGGGGCGGTCGCGTGGGATCGCGTCGGCCATCAGTCTCCCGCTCCGCACTTCGTCTATCAAGCGGATGCCTGGCTGCATGGCTCGATCGCGATCGAGCCGCCGCTCAAGGGTGACGACTGGGCGAAGATCGAGACGGTCACGCTCGACGACGGGACCGACGTGTCGGGCCGGCGGCTGCGAACCCGGCCGATGTTCAAGCTCGTCGACGGGACCGAGCTCCCGGTGGCACGGGTCCGGCAAACCACCTCCACGGTCTTCCACGTGTCGTTTCCGGCGTTCCCCGCGCTGGTGATGCTTCCGTCGGCATTGATCGGAGGGCGCGACGCCAACGACACGATCCCGACCCTCTTGATCGCAGCGCTGATCCTGCCGCTGTGCCTGCTGGTGCTGCGGCGGCTCACCGCGGCAGGACTCTCGCAGCGAACCCGCACCGAGGACCTGTGGCTGGTCGCCACTCTCGCGTTCGGCAGCGTCATGTTCTTCTCGGCCGTGCAGGGCAAGGTCTGGTTCACTGCACATGTCGTCGGTGTGGTGCTCGCGTTGATCTATGCCTGGGCCTCGATCGAGGCACGCCATCCGGTGCTCGCTGGCCTCGCGCTCGGTGCGGCGGCGATGACCCGCACGCCGATGGCATTCATGTTCCCGATGTTCGTGTTCGAGGCCTGGCGCCTCGCCGCGCGTCAGGTCGCGGATGCCGGTGGTCCCGAGGCGAGCGCCTCCGGGAGCTTGAACTTGAAGACGGGCAAGATCGCGGTGCGTACGGCGATGCTGCGTCCGTTGATCCGGTTCGCGATCCCGATCGCCGGCTTCGCGATCGCGGGCATGGCCTACAATTATGTGCGGTTCGGATCGCCGACCGAGTTCGGCCACAGCTATCTGGATGTTCGCCAGCAGACGCAGATCGAGCAGTACGGACTGGCCAGCTATCACTACCTCGCACGCAACCTCGCGGTCGCGTTCACGCTGCTCCCCGAGCTGCTACCGCGCGCACCCTTCGTGCAGATCGGGGGCCACGGGCTCGCGATCTGGGTCACCACGCCGCTGCTCGTGTTCCTGCTGTGGCCGCGGCACAAGCCTCCGATCCACCGCGCGCTGTGGCTGACCGTGGCGACGGTCGCGATCCCTTCGCTGATCTATCAGAACAGCGGGTGGTTCCAGTTCGGGTACCGGTTCAGCCTCGACTACATGGTGTTCCTGATCCTGCTGCTCGCGATCGGAGGGCGACCCCTGCGCGGCGTGGCCAAGGCGCTGATCGTGGCGGGGATCGTCGTGAACCTGTTCGGGGCGATCACGTTCGACCGCAAGTGGCAGTACTACCGCGCCGGCGGCAACGCCTACGACGTGGTCGTCGCGCACTGAGCGCCCCCGCGCACGGGGCGACCGGGCGAAATCGCCCACGTGCGCAGGGGCCCGAGTCTGCAACGCGTGGGTGTCAGATTCCTACAACTTCTGGTGAGTTGCGCTCGGCCTCGTCATGGCGCAGCGCTTGCTCGTTCCGGCGACATCGTATGGATCCTGGAATCGTGAAGCGAAGAGGTTGGCGGGAAAAGCTGCTCTCCGTGTTCGCCAAGGTGGAACCGGGCGAAGCCGGCGTGGTCCTCATGATGACGCTGTGCGTGTTCATGATCCTGTGTGCGTACTACGTGCTCAAGACCACGCGCGAGGGGCTGATCCTCAGCGACGGGAGCTTCGGGCTCGGTGGCGACGAGCTCAAGATCTACGCGAGCGGCGCCATGGCGGTGCTGCTCATGGGGATCGTGCCGGCGTACGGTGCGATCGCCAGCCGGGTCTCCCGGCTGCGGCTGATCAACTCGTCGTACATCGCGGTGTTCGTGTCGCTGGCCGTGTTCTACACGCTCGGCAAGGCCGGGGTGACCGTAGGCCTGCCATTCTTGATCTGGCTCGGGCTGGTCAACGTGTTCCTGATCGCGCAGTTCTGGTCGTACGCGAACGACATCTACACCGAGGAGCAGGGCAAGCGGCTGTTCGCGGTGATCGCGATCGGCGGCTCGCTGGGTGCGATCGTCGGCCCGAAGCTGACCAAGCTCGCCGATACGTTCACGTTGATGCTAGTCGCGGCGGGCCTGCTCGCCGTGTGCGTGGTGATGTTCAATCTGATCAACCGCCGGCAGTCCACGACCAACGAGAAGAATTCCAAGGAAGCCGAGAAGCCGATCGAAGGCCCCGGCGGGTTCGCGCTGGTGTTCAAGGATCGCTACCTGCTGCTGATCGCGGTGATGGTCCTGGTGGCAAACCTCGTCAACTCGATGGGCGAGTTCTTCCTCTCGCACGCTGCCAAGCTGTACGCCGCCGGCCTGGTGCCCGGCGATGACCATGACGCCCTGGTCTCGGCCGACCGCCGCGAGATCATCAAGGTGTTCTACGGTGACTTCTTCTTCTGGGTGAACCTCGTCGGCTTCCTCATCCAGGCACTCCTGGTCTCGCGCATCATCAAGTACATCGGCGTCCGTGGCGCGCTGTTCGTGATGCCGCTCGTTGCGTTCGGAACCTACGGCGCGATCGCGGCGATCGGCGGCCTCGCGCTCACCCGGACGATGAAGGTGGCGGAGAACGCCACCGACTACTCGCTCCACAACACCGTCCGCCAGGCGCTGTTCCTCCCGACCTCGCGCGCGGCGAAGTACAAGGCGAAGGCCGCGATCGACGTGTTCTTTGTGCGGTTCGGGGACACGCTCTCGGCGATCGTCGTCGGCGTCGGCCTGCACTCGCTCGGCATCGGCGTCACCGGCCTCGCGCTGGTCAACGTCGTGATGTGCGCGCTGTGGATCCTGATCGTGATCGGCATCGCGCGACGCCACAAGGTGCTCGCGAAGGAGAGCGCTGACGGAGCAGCCACCACATGACAGCCCGACCACCACGACCGGTCCGCCCGTGGGGCCCGGCCATGGTGCTGTTCCTGATCATGGTCGCGCACGCTCTGCTCGAGACCGCGCGTGACGCTCTGTTCCTCACCAAGCTCGGTCCCGATCGACTGGCCTGGGCGTACGTCGCGATCGCGGTCACGGCACTCGCCGCGTTCGTGGCGGTGCGGCGCTGGAACACCGCGCACGATGCACGCTGGATGTTGCTCGCGTTCCTGATCTTCGCCGGGGTTGGCACCTCGGTGCTGGCCGTCGCGCTGCGCCAGTCTCAGTGGGCGGCGTTCGTCCTCTACGTGTGGACCGGCCTCGTGGCGTCGCTGGTCGTGCCGACGTTCTGGCTCCTGCTCGACGGCGAGGTGAAGATCGGCGAGGCCAAGCGCGTGGTCGCCCGCGTCGCCGCTGGCGGCAGCCTCGGAGCGCTGGTCGGATCGGCCCTCGCCTCGGTGCTCGCTCACCTGCTGCCCGCACGTCACCTGGTCACCGCGGGTGCGATCGGCTTCGGGATCGCCGCGGTGACCGTCACACCGCTGCTCGCCGGTCGTCACGCGCGCCGTGCACCGGCCCCTCAGCCGAAGACCGCAGCCGCGCGGGACGAGAAGCTGCGCGCCGACCGATCGATGGCCGAGCGGCTGGTCGCCGAGACGCCGGTGTTGGAAAAGATGCGGCGGTTCGGGCGCCTGCTGATCGCATTCGCTGTGGTCTCGACGGTGACGCTCACGGTCGGCGATCTGATGTTCAAGCGCGTGCTGTCGGAGCGGATCGATCCCGATCAGATCGCGACCGTGTTCGGCGCGGTCTACACCGGGCTCAACGTCCTCGCTCTCGTGATCCAGCTGGTCATCACCCCACGCCTGATCGAGCGGCTCGGCGTCGGCAATGCCCTCGCCGTGCTCCCGCTGATGGTCCTCGCCACCTCCTTGGGGTTCGTGCTGACGGGCGCCGCCGTTGCCGTGCTCGCGCTGAAGCTCGCAGACGGCGGACTCCGCAACAGCATCCACCGGGTGACCACGGAGCTCCTCTACCTGCCGATGGCGATGACCGAACGCGAGCGGGTCAAGCCGGTCGTCGAGGTCGTGGGCCAGCGCGGTGGTCAGGCGCTAGCCGCGGTGCTGGTCCTCGTGCTGGCGACCGGCCCGACTGCGACCTGGACGCTCGCGGTCATGACGGTGGTCATGGCCTCGTTCTGGCTGGTCGCCGTGTTGTTCACTCGCCGTGCGTACCTGCGGCGGTTCCGCGACACCCTCGATGCGGTCGGCATCCAGCGCGAGGTCGCGATCCCGGATCTCGACGAGGCCGCGATCTCGATGTTGACCGCCGCGCTGGCGAGCCCGGACGAGCGGCAATCGATCGCTGCGCTCAGCCTGCTCGCGGAGCGCGGCCGGAAGATCCCGGCGCTCGTCCTCTATCATCCCAACACCGCCGTCGTGCGACACGCACTGTCACGGCTCGAGGGCGACCTCCGCGAGGACGTCCAGCAGGTGCTCCTGCAGCTCACCGAGCACGCGGATCCCGAGGTCCGCGCCGCCGCGCTCGCAGCCTCGAGCCGCACCGGTCTGCACCCGAGGCGCCTGATCGCGAGCCTCGACGACGTGGAACCCGAGATCCGCGCGGCCGCAGCGGTCGGCCTCGTCCTCATGAAGAACCCGCCGCAGGTCGATGCCCGGGCGCGGATCGATGCCCTGCGTGACGGCACCACTGCCGATCGGGTCGCGCTCGCGCACGCGATCGTGCGCATGCCGTCCCCGGTGTTCCGCCCGGTGCTCCTGCATCTGCTCAGCCGCAGGGAGACCGCGGTCGCTCGCCAGGTGCTCCGCGCGTGGGAGCTGGCGCCCGAGCTCGCGGACCTCGATCGTCTGCTGCTGGTGCTCGAGAATCCGCGGGTCCGTGGCGAAGCTCGCGCGGTATGCGTGGCCGGTGGCCAGAAGTATCTCGCGCGACTGATCCAGGCGCTCGACGATCCCCGCACCTCGCTCGGCGTGCGTCGCCACCTGCCGCGCACGATCAGCCGATTTCGCACCGCCGAGGCAGTCGCCGCGCTCGTCGACCGGCTGCCCCGCGAGCCCGACGGCACGACCGCCTTCAAGATCCTCCGCGCGCTCGGTCGGATGACCATGGATGATCCGGCGCTACCGGTCGATGCGTCGCCGATCCGCGCGTACGTCGAGCGCTGCACTCAGGATGCGCTGCGCTATGCACGACTCTCGGAGGCCCTCCAGTTGCATCGTGTACCGCGGCCTCTGCCGGGCTTCAGCCTCCTGCTCGAGCTCCTCGACGAGAAGCGGACCCACGCCGTCGAGCGGGTGTTCCGCGCGCACGGCATCCGCCACCCGAAGGATGACTTCCGGAGCATCCACGATGCCCTGGTCAGCAGTGACGAGGCACACGGCGGCGCGGCGAGAGAGCTCCTCGAGCACGTGTTGACGCTCGACGAGCGCACTCCGCTGTTCGACTTGATCGAACGCGGTGACACGCCGTCGGCGGCCGAAGCCGAGATCCACGAGCGGTTCCCGACCTACAACGACGTGCTCTCGGCGTTGCTCGCCGACCACAGCGACGCGCTGCGCTGTGTGACGGCACACCACGTGGCGGAGCGCAAGCTCACCGAATTCCGGGACGAGCTGATGCGGCTCAAGCCTCTGACGGAGTCCAAGCTGGTCACCCAAGCCTTCGAACAGGCCATCGCGAGGCTCGATGTCGCAAACTGAGCAAACCACCCCGGCGGCGTCGCAGACCCCGGAGCAGTCCGCGATCGAACGGATGCTCACGCTCCGTCAGTTCCCCGGGTTCGACGAGGCCGAGCACGGGGAGCTCGCGATCGTCGCCGACAATTCCACCGAGCAGCTGTTCGAGGCCGGTCAGGAGGTGATCGGCATCGGTCGATCGCCCGCGGTGATCCTCGTGGTCGAGGGCACGCTCATCGGAGCGACCACCGGCAAGCTGTGGAACCCGCGCGAGGTGCTGCACTCGCTCGAGGCGATGGCGAACCGGCGCACGAAGGAAGCGGTCATCGCGAAGACGGCGGCGAAGATCTTGAGGATCGCGGCGAAGGACTTCATCGAGATCCTCGAAGATAGTTTCGGATTCCTCTGCAACTTGCGCCGCATGATGGCGCGCCGGCTGCTCTCGATCACCGCGGCGCCTCCGCTCACCGAGGGTGTCGAGGTCGTGGATCGCGCGGCCCAGCCGCTCGGCATGGTCGAGCGGCTGATCACACTGCGCAAGCACGTGCCGTTCGCGAACGGCCGGATCGAGGCGCTGGCCGCGCTCGCGCAGGCGTCGGAGGAGATCCAGATCCCGGCCGGGGCGCAGATCGGAGTGGCCGGCCAGCCGGCGACCTCGGTGCTGATCGTGCTCGAAGGGACTGCTTCGCTGGCACGCGCAGGTGGACCACAGCTGGTGGTCGGGCCCGGTCACGCGATCGGTGCACTGGAGACGCTCGCGGAGCTACCGTTCACCACCACGATCCGGAGCCTCGCCGGAATCCGCGCACTCCGATTCCCGGGGGCAGCGCTGTTCGATGTCCTCGAGGACCACACCGATCTCGCGGTCAGCATGGTCGGCAGCTTTGCCGCCGTGATGCTGGACGCCGGTGTGGTCGAACCCTTCACCGCTCCGAGCCACGTCAACTAGCCATGCGCACCCCGACCCTGCTCGTCGTCGTGATCCTGCTCGCTTCGCCCGGGATCGTTTCCGCCCAACCGGCCGATGCCGGCGTCGAGGACGCGAGTGCGCCGCCGGATGCGGGCATCCCGGTCGCCGCGGCCCCCGCCGCCGAGACTCCTCGTCCGCCACCGGCTCCCGCCATCGACACCGCGCCGGCACCGCCGCCCGATCAAGCAAGCGGCATCGCGGTCGACGAGCCGACGTCCGGCGACGAGAAAGCGCGGTGGGTTCCCCGCATCGTGCTGTTGGTCCCGCGCTGGGCGTTCTGGCTGGTCGCGCAGCCGATCCGGTTGAGCGCCTGGGCGTACGAACGGTATGGGCTCGCGCAGAGGTTCCAGGGCGCGCTGTTCAATGTCGAGAAGACGTTCGGCATCTACCCGGTCTACGGATACTCGACCGACTACGGGTCGAACTTCGGGCTCCGGCTCGTCCACTACGACCTGTTCGGCAACAAGGAGCACCTGAAGCTCCGCGTGAACTTCGGCGGCGAGTTCCAGTATGCGTATGGCGCCGAGCTGAAGACCGGCCAGGTCCGCGATCGCGTGCAGGCGGGCATCGAGACCCGCTACGAGCGGCGCGGTAAGGAGCGGTTCTTCGGGATCGGAAATGCGAACGAGCTCGAGATGCCGCCCACGATGCCGCTCGATCCGACACTCCGCGACGCCGCGGTGTCGTCACGGTTCCGCGAGGATCTGTTCCGCGTGCTCACCTGGGTGGACGCGAAGGTCGCGGGCCCGCTGACGTTCCGCGCCTCTGGTGCGCTGGCGATCCGATCGTTCGGCGCGCCTCCCGACCCCGACGAGGCGATCGCCGCGCGGTTCGATCCCAGCAAGCTCGTCGGGTTCGACAGCGGCGTGAAGAACATCTACGTCGAAGGCGAGCTGCGGTACGACTCGCGGCAGCCACCCCCGAAGTGGTACTCGCAGGCGACCGACGTCAGCGGCTGGCTCCTCGCAGGTCACCTCGGGCGCGCCGCCGGCATCGATGGTGACCCCACCGCGTTCACCCGCTATGGGGGTGAGGTCCAGCGGTACTTCAATCTCTATGGCGGCACGCGCGCGCTCGGGTTGCGGCTCGCGGTCGACGGCATCACCGGGAGCGACGGCATCAGCGACGGCAAGATCTCGTTCGTCGACCTGCCCCGGCTCGGCGGCTCGGACTATCTACGCGGCTATTCCGCGGGGCGATTCCGCGATCGCGCGGTCGCACTCGCCACCGCCGAGTACACCTGGGACCTCGGCAACTATCTCGGTGCCTACCTGTTCGTCGACGCCGGTCGCGTCGTCCACGACTGGGGCCAGATCACGACCGACGTAGCGGAGCTCCACGTCGGCACCGGAGGTGGTATCGAGGTCCACACCGCAACGAGCTTCGTGCTCCGTACCCAGCTGGCCGTCTCGCGCGAGGGCAGAACGTTCCTCGAGCTGGTCCTGTCCCCCACATTCGGCCGCCGCGAGCGCGCCGGGAGATTCTGATGTTCGAAGCTCGCCAACTCGTTCTCGTCGCCGCTGCGATCACCGCGTGCTCCCACCCACCCGCCGGGACGTTACGGTTCAAGGTCGAGCCGCCAGTATGGAAGGTCGCCGACACGACACCGTTCAAGCAGCTGCCGGAGGAGCGAATCTACAACCGGACGCTTTATCAGACCGATGGAATGGTCGTGCGCCGGCTCACCCGCGCGATGGACTTCCCGTCGACCGGCCGCGCGCTCGACATCAACGCGCTCGACGAGGTCCCGGACTCGACCTGGTTCACGAACCGGATCGGCCTGCGCGACATGTCGATCGACGAGATCCATCGCGGCGCGAACATGGACCCGAGCCCGATCAACAACCTGCCGTGGACGATCGTCGGCGCCAAGGTCGGTGGACTCTCGGTCGGCTTTCAGTTCGAGGATTCCAAGGGCGACAAGTACCTCTTGAAGTTCGACGAGGGCTCGCGCCCCGAGATGGAGACCGCGGCGCACGTGATCGGCCACCACCTGTTGTGGGCTGCCGGCTACAACGTGCCGCAGGACTACCTCGCGTTCGTGAAGCGCGAGGACATCGAGGTCTCGCCGAAAGCGAACCAGAAGGACACGCTCGGCAACAAGCAGCCGCTGACCGAGGCGCACTTCGAGTCTGCGCTGAAGGAGATGTTCCGGACGCCGGATGGTCACTACCGCGTGCTGGTGAGCCGCTATCTGCCCGGCAAGCCGATCGGACCCTACGCGCGCGAAGGTGTGCGCGAGGATGATCCGAACGACAAGATCGCGCACGAGCGTCGCCGTACCGTCCGCGGCGAGGTTCCGCTGTTCTCGTGGATCAATCACACCGACATCCAGGAGGACAACACCCTCGACATCTTCAAGGACGGCCACGTCATCCACTACCTGATCGACTTCGGCAAGGCGTTTGGCGTGATGAACAACAGCAACGACTGGAAGACGGTGGGGTACACGTACCGCGTCGATTTCGGGATCGCGCTGCGCAGCATCCTGACGCTCGGATTCTACGACCGGGCGTGGGATCACATCTCGCCACCGGCCTACACCGGCATCGCGATGTTCGATGCGGAGCACTTCGATCCCGCGGAGTGGCGGATCAACAGCCCGTACTGGCCGTTCAACGACGCGGACCGGTTCGATGGCTACTGGGGTGCGAAGATCACGATGCGGTTCACCCGGGAGCAGATCGTCGCAGCCGTCGAAGAGGCGCACTTCTCGGATCCACGCGCCGCCACGTACATGGTGAGCACGCTGGTCGAACGCCAGCGCCGCGTCGGCAGGTACTGGTTTGACCAGGTCTCGCCGCTCGACAACTTCGTGGTCGAGGCGGCCGGTGATCGCAGCCGGCTCTGCTTCGACGACCTCGCGCGGTTCTACCAGCTCGACCCGAGCACGGCGAGCTACAGCGTCGAGGTGTTCGACCACGACGGCAGGACGCTCGAACCGCGCTCGAAGCTAGCCACCCCGGCCGCCGGGTCCCGGACGTGCACCGCTCCGTTTGCACTCGGCGGCGACGCCAGCCACTACACGATCGTCAAGCTCGCGGTGGCGCGCAATGCACGGACCTCGCCCCCGGTGATGGTGCACATCGCGCAGGTCCCGGGCCGTGCGATCGACGTCATCGGCATCCGCCGCCAGTAGATCCCCGTTCGCGCGCCCGATGGAGGTAGGGTAGCCGCCCCCGATGCTGGTTCGCCTGCTTCGCACGTATCTGCGGCCCTACCTGCGCAGCCTCGCCCTCGTCATCCTGCTGCAGCTGATCGGCACGATCGCCTCGCTGTACCTGCCGAAGCTCAACGGAGACATCATCGATCAGGGCGTGGCGCGTGGTGACGCGGGCTACATCCTGACGCTCGGCGGCGTGATGCTCGGGATCGCGGCGCTCCAGATCGGTTGCTCGATCGCGGCGGTCTACATCGGTGCCCGGATCGCGATGAGCTACGGCCGCGATCTGCGCGGTGCGATCTTCCATCACGTCGGGACGCTGTCGGCGCGCGAGGTCGGCAAGGTCGGTGCGCCGTCGCTGATCACCCGCACCACCAACGATGTCCAGCAGGTCCAGATGCTCGTGCTGATGGGCGTCACCATGATCGTGATGGCACCGATCATGTGCTTCGGCGGGCTGGTGATGGCGCTGCGCGAGGATCTCTCGCTGTCGAAGCTGCTGCTGGTCTGCATCCCGGTGCTGGTGGGCAGCCTCGGCCTGATCATCGGCCGGATGATCCCGCAGTTCCGGCTGATGCAGCCGAAGATCGATACCGTCAACCGCGTGCTGCGCGAGCAGATCACCGGCATGCGCGTGGTCCGCGCCTTCGTGCGCGAGCCGGCCGAGGCCGCGCGGTTCGATGGTGCCAATGGCGACCTCACGACCACGGCGCTCCGCGTTGGCAAGCTCCAGGCGCTGATGTTCCCGACCGTGTTGCTCGTGTTCAACGCCTCGAGTGTCGCGGTGTTGTGGTTCGGCTCCAGGCGGATCGCGGACGGCTCGCTCGAGATCGGCGCGCTCACCGCCTACCTCAGCTACCTGATGCAGATCCTCGTGGCCGTCATGATGTCGACGTTCATGGCCGTCATGATCCCGCGCGCGGCGGTGTGCGCGGAGCGGATCCTCGAGGTGCTCGACATCATGCCATCGGTCGCCGCGCCGGCCGTACCGGTGGTCCCGTCGGCGCTGACCGGCGTGGTCGAGCTGCGCGGCGTCGAGTATCGCTATCCGGGTGCGGCCGCGCCGGTGCTCGGTGACATCTCGTTCACCGCGAGGCCCGGTGAGGTCACCGCGATCATCGGATCGACCGGTGCGGGCAAGACCACCTTGCTCGAGCTGATCCCGCGGCTCAGCGATCCCACTGCCGGCGCCGTCCTGGTCGATGGCGTCGACGTGCGCGAGCGCGAACCCGAGGAGCTTTGGGCGCGGATCGGATGTGTGCCGCAGCGTGCATATTTGTTTGTCGGCACCATCGCCTCCAACCTGCGGTTCGGAAACCCGGGCGCCAGCGACGCCGAGCTGTGGGCGGTGCTCGAGATCGCCCAGGCCAAGGAGTTCGTGGCCGCGATGCCCCAGGGTCTGGACACGCCGGTCGCCCAGGGCGGAACCACGGTCTCCGGCGGCCAGCGCCAGCGGCTATCGATCGCCCGCGCCCTGCTGCGCGCACCGGCGGTGTTCTTGTTCGATGATTCATTCTCCGCGCTCGACCTCGCCACCGAGGCGCGGCTGCGAGCTGCGCTGCGTGCCCGCACCGCGAACGCCACGGTGATCGTGATCGCGCAGCGCGTGGCGAGCATCCTCGATGCCGATCAGATCCTGGTGCTCGATGCGGGCCGGATCGTCGGCCGCGGGACCCACGCCGAGCTGTTCGCGACCAACCCGACCTACCAGGAGATCGTGACCTCGCAGGTCGAGAGCGAGCTGGTCGCGTGAGCACCACCCGGCCAGCACCGCCGCCGGCACGCCCGATGATGGGTCGCGGCCCGTTCGGGGGTGGGAATGCTCCGCCGTCAAAGGCGAAGAGCTTCGGGCCATCCGCGAGGCGGCTGCTCCGCCGGATGGCGCCGGAGCGCGCGGCGCTCGTCTTCGTGGTCGTGTTCGCGTTCGTCGGCGTGGCGCTCAGCGTCACCGGCCCCAAGATCCTCGGCAATGCGACCAACGTGATCTTCTCGGGATTCCTCGGCAGCCGGCTACCGTCGGGCATGACCCACGACGAGGCCGTGGCCTCGCTGCGTGCGGCCGGCGAGGATCGGATGGCGTCGATGGTCGACACCATGAACGTCACCCCTGGCCACGGCATCGACTTCTCAGCGCTCGCGCACCTGCTCGTGATCGTGCTCGTCCTGTACGCAGGCGCGTCGCTGTTCGCGTGGCTGCAGAACTACATCCTGAACTTCGCGGTGCAGCGCACCGTCAAGCGGCTGCGCGCGGAGGTCGAGGACAAGCTGATGCGCGTCCCGCTCGCCTACTTCGATGGTCAGCCGCACGGCGAGATCCTGAGTCGCGTCACCAACGACATCGACAACGTCGCGATGGCGCTGCAGCAGACGCTCGGCCAGATCCTCGGCAGCATCTTGACCTTGCTCGGCGTGCTGGTGATGCTCGTCGTGATCTCGCCGCTGCTCGCGCTGATCACGCTGGTGACCGTGCCGCTGTCGGTGGTGACCGCCGCCCGGATCGGCAAGCGCGCGCAGAACGGGTTCATCGCGCAGTGGAAGCACCTCGGTGCACTCAACGGGCAGATCGAGGAGTCGTTCACGGGCCACGCGCTGGTCAAGGTGTTCGGCCGGCGCGCGCAGATCGAGGAGACCTTTCGCGCAAAGAACCAGGAGCTGTTCGACGCCAGCTTCCGCGCGCAGTTCATCTCCAGTCTGATCATGCCGGCGATCACGTTTCTCGGGAACCTGACGTTCATCGCGATCGCGGTGGTCGGTGGACTGCGCGTCGCTGCGGGCGCGATGCTGCTTGGCAGCGTGCAGGCGTTCATCCAGTACTCGCGACAGTTCACGCAGCAGCTGTCGCAGACCGCGTCGGTGGCGAACGTGCTGCAGTCGGGCGTGGCCTCGGCGGAGCGCGTGTTCGAGGTCCTCGACGCCGAGGACCAGCCGACCGAGCGCACGGCCGCATCGCTGCCCGCTGTGCGCGGCGAGGTCCGGTTCGAGGACGTCAGCTTCCGCTACAGGCCGGAGGTTCCGCTGATCGAGCACCTCTCGCTGATCGCGAAGCCGGGGCAGACCGTCGCGATCGTCGGACCGACCGGGGCGGGCAAGACCACACTCGTAAATTTGTTGATGCGGTTCTACGAGCTCGCCGGCGGAACGATCCGGATCGACGGCGTCGATATCGCCGAGGTATCGCGCCGCGAGCTGCGTGCCGAGCTCGGGATGGTACTTCAGGACACCTGGCTGTTCGGCGGCACCATCCGCGCGAACATCGCATACGGTAACCCGTCAGCCAGCGAGGCCGACCTGCTCGCCGCGGCGACCGCGACCTACGTCGATCGGTTCGTGCGCGGCCTGCCCGCGGGCTACGACACGGTGATCGACGAGGAGAGCTCGAACCTGTCGGCCGGCGAGAAGCAGCTAATCACGATCGCACGCGCGTTCCTCGCGGACCCCGCGATCCTGATCCTCGACGAGGCCACGTCGTCGGTCGACACCCGCACCGAGGTCCTGGTCCAGCGGGCGATGGCAGCGCTCCGGGCGCGGCGCACCAGCTTCGTGATCGCGCACCGGCTCTCGACGATCCGCGCGGCGGATCTGATCCTCGTCATGGACGGCGGCAAGATCGTCGAGCAGGGCACCCACGCCGAGCTGCTGGCGGCCCACGGCTTCTATCACGCGCTACATCACGCCCAATTCGCGGGGCCACAGCCCGCCGCGACAGCGCCAGTGGCGCCGTCGACCGTCCGGTGAGACCATGGAGGGAGATGCGTCTCCTCGCGACCGGGCTGATAGCCGCCGTGCTGGTGGTGCCGGCCCACGCGCGACGGTCCGGCCACCGCCGGTGCCCAAGCCGCCCGCTGACCTCATCCCCTACGGCGCCGACTGGTCCTGCTTCCACGCGAGCGATCCACACGCGCCCGAGACTCCAAGGTGCGAGCGCACCGAGGCCGCCTGCAAGGCCACGCGGAAGACGCTCGCCGATCCGGCCCGGATGTCGACATGCGCGACCCAGGAGCACCCGACGGTCGTCACCTATCACGATCCGAAGCGCACGAGCTGGCGATACCTCGCGTCACCCGATGATGATGGCTGCCTCGCACTACGCTCGGGGCTGCTCTCCGCCAGGTCCTACGAGCTGATCACGCATTAGGAGTCGGACCGCGCGCTGAGCCGCCAACCCCTCGTGCGGTCCTGAACCGCCGTGGCGCGCTGGCGCGGCCTGTCGCACGACCACGGCCCAAAGGGTCAAGGCGACCGATCGAAGCCCGGGTATCGATCAGCCAATCACACGAGGCTCGCTCTCCTGGGTTGTCGCGGCACCCACGCTTAAGTAGGGTAGGACGTGCCGCCGGATCTGATCCCGTTCTGGATCTCGTTTCCGGATGATCCTGACTTCTCGATGGGTCTCGGCGTCACCGCATGGTCCAGGGAAGACGCGTATCGACTGTTGGAGGAGCAGGGCTACGATTTTCATGTCCGCGCTCGGCGGGTGGAAGTGCGGGACGCCATCTCAGTAAGCGATCTCGCTGAGCATGTACGTCCCAACATGGGCCCGATAGTGGTTCGAGGCGTTTGGTATCCGTGCTTCAACGTCGGGTTCGGCGCGCCACGCTAGACCGACGTGCCCGGTGGTTCTTCGGGCGTGGCCTTCCAACCTGCTGCATCGCCGAGCGGCTCGGGGTGTCGGAGACCACGGTCCGCAGCTGGCGTCGCATGACGTCTCACGATCGTGTCTTCGCGGAGCTGCGGCGGCCCGTGTTGCTCCTGCCCAAGTGGCAGCGCGAGCAGCTAATCACGACTCTCGTCGACGCGCGCCCTGTGTAGTTAGCGCGGAGTCCGGATCCGCGCGCGACGACCGTCCCTCGCTCAGCACCTGCGGTCGTGCTCTACGCAGTCGGACCGACAGGTCTTGCAGCGATGCGTGTAGAGTGCCTGCGCGATGCTGAACGAGAAGGGAGCACGCGCCTCCGCTTCGGGCTCCACGGTCTTGCGTGAGGGCATGCGCCTGGGCGACGCGCGCGAGCTGAGAGATGGCTGGTACTTTCCATTCCTGTCGGACGAGGCAATGGCTGGTTGCAACGGGATCGTCGTCAACAAGAAGACCGGCAAGCTCTTCCATCTCGGATCCGCGTTTCCTGTCGAGCGCGATCTCCAACTCTATGATCGGGGATACCAGTTCGACTCGTACGATCTTGTCATCCTTGAGGTACGTGATCGCAAGCAGACTCTTCACGCACTCAGCCGCCTTCGCCTGGATGTGGTGGAGCCCAAAACTGAGCACGGTGTGGTCTGGCGCGTTCCGCGAAGGATGACCAACGCCGAGCTTTCCGCGAAGCTCGACCAGCTACCGTGCGTCTTGTCAGCCATCCGGCTCTACTTCGACGTCGAGCAACTGGAACGAGCGCGCGTCGCCGGATGGTTCAGCTTCGAAACCCGCGAGCACGTGAGTCCAGACTAGCGAACCGAGTGCCGTGGGAGCGCGGCAAATCGACAGCCAGACCACGACCTCGGCAAGTGTCCACCGCGCATACGCGCGGGCACCGGGGGCGCACACGGGGCACCTCGCAGTCGTCGGTCGAACGCGGGGGCAGAACAATGCGCCGCGCGCACGTCGCGGGGGTGTTCGGAATCTCCGCGTGCAGGACTGCCTAGCACCGACGCGATCTCGTGCGGCCTCCGACGCCTGCTCGACCTGCTCGCCGCCGACAAGCCCGAGGTCGGGCACGCGGCGCTCGTTCGGTGCGGCCTGCGGCTGCGCGTGACGGTGAGGCCGCACGGCAGCCACCGCCTCTGGCTCGTCGGCTCGCTCGCCCTCGACGCGGTGTCGGGATCGGGCGGCGGTTCAGCTTATGGACGGAACGGCTGCTCGTCCTTGCCGCGGACCGGGTTCGCGAGCCGGCGCGCGACGGCGTCCTGCTCGTCCTTGGTCAGGCGACGGACGTAGACGCCCGCTGCATCGATCGAGCGCGCACCGAAGAAGCCCTCGGAGACCGCGTACTCGACCTCGATGATCATGTACGGATCATCGCCGATCCACATCAGCTCGTGCTTGCGCGGGATGCCGACCCAGGAGCTCAGCGTGAACTTGTCCCGGGATCCGTCGTCGTTGAGGACGACCATCGTGATGCGCTCGGTGGCGGTCATCTGACTAGGCGCCACCGTAGCATCACTTGAGGCCGAGGACAGCGAGCATGTCGTAGCGCCCCGGGGGCTTGCCGACGGCCCATGCAGCAGCGCGCAGTGCCCCGGCCGCGAAGATCGACCGCGAGGTGGCGCGGTGCGAGATCTCGATCCGTTCGGCGGCTCCGTAGAACGACGCGGTGTGCTCACCGATGACGTCGCCGCCACGGACGCTCGACACACCGATCTCGCCACGCGGGCGCGGGCCAACATCACCGTCTCGGGTGTGGCGCTTCACGGCATCGTAGTCACTGCCGTGACCGGCGGCGATCGCCTTGCCGATCATCAGCGCGGTCCCCGATGGCGCGTCGCGCTTGGCGCGATGGTGAGTCTCGACGATCTCGGCGTCCCATTCGGTGCCGAGCGCACGAGCGGCCTGTTGCACGAGGCCGAGCAGCAGGTTGACGCCGAGCGAGAAGTTCGCGGCCACCACGATCGGCGCGACCTCCGCGAGCGCCGCGAGCACGGCCTGGTCTTCGGCCAAAAGGCCCGTGGTGCCGATCACCGCGGGCTTTCGCAGCGCGCGCGCGACCTCGGCCGCGGCGCGGGTGCCGGCGGGCGAGGTGAAGTCGACATAGACATCCGCCGCGGTGAGCCCTGCGTGAAGGTTGGCCTGCGCGGTGACCCCGGAGGTCGCCTCGAAGCCGAGGCCGGGTGCACCGGCACGATCGATCGCCGCGGTGACCGAGACATCGCTGCGGCCGGCCGCTGCTTCGATCACGGCGCGGCCCATGCGCCCCGACGGGCCGAGCACGCAGACCCGCGCCGTCACAGCAGGCTCGCCGCGCGCATCTCGTTGCGGAGCTGTTCGACGAGACCCGCGGTCGCGGGCACCAGCGGCAGCCGGAGCTCGGTGGAGCACTTGCCGAGCAGCGACAACGCCGCCTTGGTGGGCGCCGGGCTGGGCTCCGCGAACACTAGCTGGTTCAAGACGCGCAGCTCGAAGTGGCAGGCCCTGGCACGGTCCCAGTTGCCCGCCTTGACGTGGTCCCACATGTCGCTCATCAGCTTGGGCGCCACGTTCGAGACCACCGAGATCACGCCGCGCGCACCGCACGCGTAGAGCGGAAACGCGGTGCCATCGTCGCCGGAGAGGATCGTGAGCCGGTCCCCCACCTTCGCGATCAGCTCGCTGCCGCGGACCAGGTTGCCGGTGGCGTCCTTGATGCCGATGACGTTGTCGAAGTCGGCGAGCCGGACCACCGTCTCGGTGAGGAGGTCGCACGCGGTGCGGCTCGGCACGTTGTAGAGGATGACCGGAAGCTTCGTCGACTTCGCGATCGCCTCGAAGTGCCGGAACAGGCCCTCCTGGTTGGGCCGGTTGTAGTACGGCGTGACGTGGAGCAGCGCATCGGCCCCGGCATCCTCCGACGCCTTCGTCAGCTGGAGCGCCTCGCTGGTGGCATTGCCACCGGCGCCAGCGACGACCGGGACGCGGCCCTTCGCGGACTTCACGACCGCGGCGATCACGGCAACGTGCTCCTCGACGTCGAGCACCGCCGACTCACCGGTCGTGCCGACAGCGACGATGCCGTCGACGCCCTGCTCGATCTGCCAGTCGACCAGCTTCGCCAGGCTGTCGAAGTCGACCCTGCCTCCCTTGAACGGGGTGACGATCGCGGTGAGACAGCCTTCGATGCGTGCGAGCTTCGCCATTGGTGTTCCCTCGGGTTAGTTCCTCATACCTTCAACGCCCATCGCATGGAAGGCATTCACGCCGTGAGGATCACTCGGCCGCCGCTCACGGAATCAGTCTTTCGTGCACCGGGCCGACACCGGTGTCGCGCTTGCCGCGTGGGTCCGATCACGCGGAGCCGTCGGCCTCGCTCGGGCGCCTGCGAACGCACGGGCACGCCGCGTGCTATGCCGGCGGGATGAGCTTCCGCCTCGCCGTGCTCGTGCTGCTCGTGGCGTCATGCACGGTCAGCGACAGCGTCTACTTCACGTACGACGATCGCCAGCTCCTCTGCGGCATGCCCATCGATGACTATCAGGTGGCCGAAAACTGGGACCGGCTGCAGGCGCGGATCGACAACGCGGTGGAGCAGAACTGGGTCCTCAACGTGTACGCGCACTCGCCCGGCGTCACGATCAGCATGGCAACGCTTGACCGCGCGTTCTCGATGTTCGAGCGGGCCCACCTGCCATTCATGACCTATGCGGACCTCGATCCCGCGGCGCCGCCACGTCCTGGTGTCGTGTTCGCGTTCGATGACGATGGCATCGAGACCTGGACCGCGGCGCAGCCGCTGCTCGCGCGCTACCGGGCTCGGGTCACGCTGTTCGTGACCCGCTACGACCTGTTCACGCCCGAACAGCGCACGCAGCTGCACGCGCTCGCCGACGCCGGTCATGTGGTCGAGGCGCACTCGATGCGGCACCTCGAGGCCGCGGTCTACGCCGCCGAGCACGGCGCCGAAGCGTATTTGAATGACGAGGTACTGCCGAGCTTTGCCGCGCTGCGGGCCGATGGCTTC
>JAYUVX010000244.1:0-13973 GCA_043753855.1 Myxococcales bacterium
AGCGTGGCGCTCTCCGTGGAGGGCGAGGCGGAGCGGTCGATCACGCGCAAGATCGTCCCGTACGCCGACGAGGGCGAGCGCGAGATCACGATCCAGGCAACGATCACCGGTACCGACGTGTGGTCGTTCACGTTCGTCCACGAGGACACGATCCTCCCCCCACGCCCGTACCTCGTGGGTCCGCCGGAGAGCGCGCCCGCGGCGATCCGCGCGATCAGATAGTCGCGTCAGCTCTCGCTGGCGAGCGCGAGCAAGTACTGGCCGTAGCCCGTGGTCTCGAGCGCGCGGCCCGCGGCGCGCAGCGCGTGGAAGTCGATGAAGCCCCTGCGGAACGCGATCTCCTCGAGGCAGCCGATCTCCAGACCCTGTCTGGTCTCGACGGTCTGGATGAAGTTGCTCGCGGCCAGCACCGAGTCCGAGGATCCGGTATCGAGCCACGCGGTGCCGCTGGTACATCGCGAATGGTGCCTGGCGTCGCGGGGGGCCGGGTAGTCAGCGCCAGCGGATCCGGCGCAGCACGACGCTGGTCAGTGGCTGATCGAGATCGGTATCGGGACCGAACGCGACGAACCCGACCTGGAGGCCAGGCAGCGTCAGTCCGTCAGGCAGCGTGAAGTGCAAGCGCGCGCCGCGCGGTGTCGGGTCGGTGGAGGCGAGGGTCAGGTGATGAGGGCCGATCACCACGCGGACCCGGGGCGCCCAGTCGACGTGCGTGCCGGTCGGGGTGTCGACCTCGACGTCGACGAACGCAGGGTCGGTCATGTAGAACTGCGCGGCCGGCGCGACCCGACCGGTGGCGCGGTCCCAGCCGCTGCCGTTGAGGTAGAGCTCGGGCGGCTTTCCATCGGCATCGAGATAGCTCTCGAGCTTCGGATCGGCGAGGTCGTAGGTGGTGGGCAACTCATGGATGAGCGCGGGCGCGCGTGACAGCGCAGCGCGTTGAGCGGACGCGGTCTGCCGATCGATCAGGTCGGCGGGCACCCGTCCGCGCGCCTTGCTGGTGGCCACCGCGACGATCCACAGCACGACGAGCACCGCCGGTGCGGCCAAACCGCGCCCGTGCGTGATCATCCAGCGTGCACCGCGGCGCCAGGCGATCATCAGCAGTGCAGCGATCGCCGGCGCGAGGTCGAGCTCGTAACGTGAGGAGATGCTCGGCGAATGCAGGTAGAACACGACCAGCGGCAGCGCGCCGAACACGGCCCAGGCGGCGAGCCAGCGGTCATCTTCGCGTCGCTTCCAGGCGAGCACGCCAAGTACGAGCCCGGCGAGCACGATCGGGAGGTACGGCCACGACAACGTCGTGAAGTAGTACTCGCGCCAGCGGACCACCTCGGATTGCCCGACGTGGAGGTCGCGCTCGTAAAACCCGCGGATCGCGGCCTGCTCCGGTCGGCCGAACATGCTTCCGAACAGCTCGACGCCCGCAGAGATCCAGCCGGTACGCTCGAACGGATACGAGAACCGGGTGGCGACGATGTTGCCGGGCAACGACTCGAGGTTGAGCCGGTGGCCGAACTCGGTGCCGCTGCCGAACCGCGCGGCGTTGGTCGCATACAGCGCGCTGCCGCCGGCGACGAACAGCGCTGCACCGATCGCAACGATCGGCAGCACGCGCCGTCCGTGTGCGCGCAGGTAGATCGCGGTGGCCAGCCCGCCGGTCGCGAGCCCGTAGAACCACACTGTCGGGCGCAGCAGGCCGGTCAGGCCCGCGGCGAACAGCAGCAGCAGGTAGCGATTGCGGGTCGGCGTGCGCACGAGCGCGACCAGCCCTGCGAGCAGGATCAGCGCCGCGATGTACGCATACGCCGCCGCCTCTTCATAGATCCCCATGCGGCCGCGCATCATCGCGACGAACGCAGGCAGCAGCGCCGGGATCACCGCGCTGCCCGGGCCGAGCCACCACGGGTCGCCTTGGCGGCGAAACGCGCGGATCAGCGAGAACCAGCCGAGCGCGAGCCAGACCAGCAGCGCGATCCGATCGGGAAACGGATCCTGCCCGAACATGCGGGCGACCAGCTCGAATGGAGTCTGCCACAGCGGCACACCGAGGCCCCACACCTGCTGCACGCCCGACGGTGTCCACGCGAGATCATGCGCGAGCGCATCGGGCGAAGTGCTGAGCGCGAGGCGGCCCGCGAGGAACGCATCGACCTGCGCGCGGTACACCGCGTTGCCCGAGTACGCGCCTCGGCCGCCGAGCTGGCGCGTCGCGAGCAGGAACACCAGCGCGAGCCCGAAGGCGACGCCGATCGTGCGAAGCCGCGCGGTGATCACCGGGTCACCTGGTAGATCGCGAACACGTCGCGTCCGCCGGCGTTCTTGATCATCGTCGTCGTGGCGAACTGCAGGCGATGGCCGCCGGCCCAGTCACTAGCCTGCTGGAGCTCGGGGGTGCCGACGAACTCGACGAAGTACAGCCGGCCGCGGGCAATCGCATCGCTCATCTCGGCATCTGGATCGGGTGGGAGCGTCATTCGCACCGTCACGCCGGACTTCGCCTGCGCGAGGTAGGCGATCGGCCAGAACTGCCACCAGTCGTTGGCGACAATCGTCACGGGCTCGTTACCGCTGCGGCTCGCGAGGATGTATGCGATCGCCTGCAGCTTGGGCTCGGTGGCGGCCGTGATGAACGTGCGATGCGAGCGGCCGCCGGTGGTCTGGAATTCGTGGAAGTACGACCGGTAGAACGAGCCGACCAGCGCCGCCGCGACGACGGTGGCACACCCGATCGTCGCCCAGCGGATCCGCGGGCCGCGCTCGATCCATCCGGTGACGCCGCGCCCGATCAGCAGCATCGCCGGCGGGATCAGGACCAGGCCCCAGCGTTCGACGTGCGGCCGGATCGATTCGGGGCCGGCGAACAGGAAGTAGCCGATCCACATGCCCGCCCAGCCAAATACGAGGCCGCGATCCAGCGCCAAGCGATGCCGCCGGGTCGTCATGACCACCCCGGCGATCACCGCGATCGCGACGAGCACCGTCGACGCGCCGTATGCGGCCGCGTGGAGGTGCGGATTTGAGAGGTACCGGTACACGGTCACGCCGCTGAACAGGCGGCCATAGTTTCGGATGTACTCGAACCACTGATCCGGATCGGCGACGCGGGCGGAGGCCGTGGTGAGCCATGGCTTGTCGAGGAGGATGCTCGATCCGGCGCGGCTCTTGAGCGCGGGCCACACGACGAACAGCATGATCAGCGCGATCGCCAGCACGACCATCGCGGCCACGGCGATGAACATGAATCGTCCCCGCCGCGATGCCGGGATCCAGCGCTGCACGAGCGGCCACAGCGGCAGCACGAGGAACGGTGCGATGAACACATTGGTCGGATGCGTCCAGAACGCCATGCCGAACGCGAGCAACGCCGCGAGCCCGTAGATCCACCACCGCCGCGGCTCCCTGAGCGCGAGCAGCGCGAGGTACATCGTGACGCTTGTCCACAGAATCGACTGCGATGGATCCTGACAGAACCGGCTGTGCGCGATCGCGGTGGGAGCGATCGCCAGCGCCACCGTGGTGATCGAGGCCGTCGTCACACCGTAGAGCCGGCGGACGAGGAAGAAGCCCAGCCCGATCGCGAGCAGGTTGGCAACCGCCGGCAACAGCCGCAGCACGAAGAACGATGGGCCGGCGATCCTGTGGAGCAGGCCGAGCGGCACGAGGAACGCCATGTCGACCGGGTTTCCGCTGGTGGTCTTGGCCTCGTAGGCGAGGCCTTGCGCCCAGTGCGTGGACTGCACGCCCCACCAGCCCTCGTCGCCGTTGATGCCGGGGATAGAACCGAGGTGGAGCAGTCGGAATGCCAGCGCGGTTCCCAGCAGCGCGGCGATGATGGCGACAATGATGTAGCGTTCGCGCTGGGAGGCGCCTCCCTCGGTCTCCATCGAGCGCAGACCATACACGAGGGTGGCCGGAGGTACGGAGTGTTGCGCCGATCACGGTCGACCTCCGCGCTTGCGTTCGGGTCGCCGGCGAATAGACTGCGGCGGTCATGGCTGACCAGAGCTGCATCGTGTGTGGGGGCGCCCTGGAGCCTGCCGTCGAGCGTCCGCGATCGAGCTACGCGAACCCTGGCACCTACCGCATCGATCGATGCAGCGGCTGCGGCGTTGGCGCCACGATGCCTCGCCCGTCCGCGGAGGAGCTGACCCGCTGCTACGAGGCGACCTACGGCTACTCGACTCACGATCTGATCGAGGTCGAGAAGCGCCGCCGCGCCGCTGCGATCCTCGACTGGTCGGGCGTCAAGATCGGGAAGATCCTCGACGTCGGCTGCATGTTCGGCTTCCTGCTCGACGAGGCCCGCGGCCGCGGCATGGTCACCTACGGCATCGAGCTATCGCCGGGCGCGGCCCAAGTCGCTGCCGACAAGGGCCACGACGTGTTCACAGGCACGATCGAAGCATTCGCCGCGCAGCAGCCGAAGCTGCGGTTCTCGGCGATCTTCGCGCAGCACGTCTTGGAGCACATCCCGGATCCGCGCGCCTTCCTCACCGTCGCGAAGTCGCTGCTCGAGCCCGGTGGCAAGGTCGTGGTCTGCGTCCCCAACTTCGAGGCGCGCCTGCGCCGGATCACGCCGAGCTCGTGGGGTTGGTACCAGGTGCCGGTCCACCTGCATCACTTCTCGAGCCGCGCGCTCCAACATCTGATGCGCGACGCGGGTCTCGAGATCGAGACCGAGCGCACGCGCGGTGGCGATACGCTGTTCCTCGCACTGTCCGCGCTCCAGACACTCGGCATGTCGGTCGGTGGCGCGGCGGGCAACGGCAAGGCCGGGCTGACCAAGACGGCGCTGCGGATGATCGGCGAGGTGACGCGCCCGTACTACGCGCTCGGTGACGACGAGCTCGGTATCATCGCCCGCGCGTAGTTCCGCCTTCGGTGCGCTCGCCATCGCAAGCGCGGGGGCGCGCAGCACGCCGGAACAGGCGGACGCCGTCACGGTGCTGCAGCGGGTGGCAGTCCGTGCTCGATGTCGTCGAGGAACAGGTCGACGTACGCGCCGGTGGCCCCGAGGTAGCCCTCGAACAGATCGAGTACGTAGATGTCATTGCCGAGGGTCGCGTCGGCCCACTCCGGGGTTCCGCCAACCACCGGGTACGGCTCGCCCTCGGGCTACGGGATGAAGGTCTTGTTGTAGAAGTTCATGTGGACCTCGCTGAATCGCCCGCTGTCCTGAGCGTCACGCAGGAGCTGCCAGCAGAAGCTCGTGCCGACCAGCAGCAACCGTGGATGCCAGGCAGTCGCAGCGCCCGGCGCGTGCGTCACCGCCGGAACCTCGCGGACCGCGGGACGAACCCACCATGCGTTGAGCGTCCGCAGCAGATCGAAGTCATCGTGCGACGTTCGTCGACCGACGATCGTGGTGGGCGGGCAGTCGTAAGGGATGTCGCGGCCGATCAGCGTCGCGACCTCTCGCGTGATGGCCTGCATCGCGAGGCATGCACCGTCGGTGCTCCAGTGCCGTGCATCGGCTCCCCACAATTGCGTGCGCGGCGCCGTCGATGCGGCAAACGACGCGCGCATGTCGACGTAGGTCACGTGATGGCGGTCGAGTGCGGTCTTGAAAGCCTGGTATACAGCGATGTCGGAGGGGCGCGGCTCGCCGAGCGGCAGGGTCCAGCCGGCGGAGACGTGCTCTCGCCACACCGTGGTCTTCGAGGGGATCAGGATCGGGACCAGCGCGCGGTGCTCGGCAGCGAGCCGGATCTGAAGCGCGGCGATCCGCGTGACCAGATCCTCGACGTGCTCAGGCGTGGGCAGGTCGGCGCCGTGCTTGTTGTAGTAGTTGATGTCCTCGTCGATGAACAGGAGAGCGTCGGTGCCGATGCGCACCACCGAGCCCGGCTTGGTCTCGCGAAATCCGCGATACAGCAGGGCGTTGTCGTACGCGACCGAGTTGCCCTTGAAGCCGAGGTTGGACTCGAACCATGCGACGAACCCGGTCTGAAACCGTTCCGACAGGATCGAGCCGACCGTGGGCGTGGGCAGCGGTGCCGGCGCCAGGCTGCCGCTCACCGGCCGCCCGCGAATCCCAAACGCGAGTGCGAGCGCCGGAAGCGCCGCGAGTGCGACGTACAGAGCCACGAGCAGAGGATCGACGAGCTTGCGCATCAGAACTTGAAATAGATCAGCGGAGTGATCCGCATGTTGGTGAGGTGCATCGCCGAGAATACGAACAGCAGCACGAACCCGATGCGAGCCAGCATCGGCGCGAACGCCGGCACGCGAACCCTCTCGAGATCGATGTACTTCGCGCCGATCGGCACCAGCGCGATCGCTGCCCCAACGCCGAGCGCGAACAGCGCGAACCTCGGCAGCAAGATCGCGCTCTCCGGCCGTAGCGCGGTATCCGCGGCGTGCCCGAACACCGCCCCGATCAGATCGAACGCCTGCGAGATGCTGCCCGCGCGGAATAACACCCAACCGACGGTGACCAGCGCGATCGTCGACGCGTGCTGCAGGGCGAGTGGGATCCGCTTGCGCCGCTCGCCGAGCAGACGCTCGGCCGTCACGAACACGCCGTGATACGCGCCCCACAGCACGAACGTCCAGGCGGCTCCGTGCCACAGCCCCGACAGCACGAACACGAACATCAGGTTAATCAGCGCGCGCCGCGGACCGCGCCGGTTGCCTCCCAGCGGGATATACAGATAATCGCGCAGCCAGCTCGACAGCGAGATGTGCCAGCGGGTCCAGAACTCCGCGAAGCTCGCCGAGATGTAGGGACGATTGAAGTTTTCCTTGAACTGGAACCCGATCATCCGGCCCAGGCCGATCGCCATGTCGGAGTAGCCCGAGAAGTCGAAGTAGATCTGCAACGCATAGGCGCAGGCACCGAGCCAGGCGATCGGAGTCGACAGCTGCGCGCTGTTCAGCGCGAAGATGCCGTCGGCGATGATGCCGATCGAATCGGCGAGCAGGACCTTCTTCGCGAGTCCCTGTGCGAACCGTTCGAACCCCGAACGGACCACCGTCCAATCGTGGGTCCGCTGGGCGAGCTGGCCCTCGAGATCCTTCCAGCGAAATATCGGACCTGCGATCGAGTGCGGGAACAGACTGAGGAACAGCACGTAGTGCGAGAGCCGTCGCGCGGGCCTGGCATCGCCACGATAGACATCACACAGGTACGAGATCTCCTCGAACGTGATGAACGACACGCCGATCGGAAACACACCTTCGTCCACGTCACGTGACCAAAGCCGATCATCTGGAACAGGCCGTCGAGCTGGCCCGCGAAGAAGTTGGAGTACTTGAAGTAGGCCAGCACCGAGAGGTGCATCGTCACTCCGAGGCCGAGCAGCAGGCGCGACCGCGTGCGCGCGATCTGGTGGCTCACGAAGTAGTCGATCACACCCAGCCCGAGGACGACGGGGAGGAACCCCGGCGCGCCCCACGCGTAGAAGATCAAGCTCGCCGCGATCGCCACGGCGTTCTTTCCGGGGCGCGGTGTCAGCCAGTAGACCGCGAGGAAGACCGGCAGGAACAGGTGGACGAACAGGAGCGAGCTGAACGGCACGACAGGCCGCCGCACTCTACAGGTAGATGAGTTGCAAACCCAGATAGCCCTCACTAGAGTCGCGACCGATGTTCACGGGGAAGCGGTTGCAGCGGGTGGGGCTAGCATTCGAGCTGCTGATCGTCCTCGTCTTCGTCGGAATCTTGTCGCTCAATGCGCTGCGCCGGATGGACTACCTCGGTGACTCCGAGCACATCCGCATGACCGATGCATCGCGTACGGCGCTGGTGGCCAAGAACATCGCCGAGGGGCGGGGCTACACCACCTATGATCTTCCGGCAGCGCTCGTCGATTTCTACGATCAGCACGGCAAGCTGCACCAGGACCAGTGGGTCAACGCGGATCGGTTTCCGTTCGCCGCTTATGCCACCGCGGCGCTCTACAAGGTGACGGGGAGCACGAGCTGGAAGGTCGGCATCCTCGGCTACAACCTGCTGTTCTTCGTCGGGTTCCTTTTGCTGCTCTACGTGGCGGCACGCGAGATCTTCAACGATCGCTACACTGGCGTGTTCGCCGTCGCGCTGGCGCTGCTACATCCGTACACGTTCCAGTTCCTCTACTGGAAGGACGGCGACATGCTGTTCCTGGCGACCGCCGCGTCGCTGCTGCTGTTCCGCTACTACCAGCAGGCGCCCGGCACGTACTCGCGATGGTCCGCCGCCGCGCTTGGCACCGTGCTCGCGTTCGTGTTCCTCGCGCGCCCGAACCTCGGCCTCGCGTTCCTGCTGTTCTTCGGGATCGGAACGCTGCGCCGGGTGTGGACCTCGCGTGCCGCGAACGGGCTCGGCAAGGCGTTCGTCAACCACCTCACGCGCGAAGGCATCGTGTTCCTCGCGGTGATCGCGTGGTGCGTCCCGTTCATCATCCACTCGATGAGCGAGTGGGGACAGCCGTTGTTCAGTGCGAACAGCCTGTACCAGCTGCCGCTCGGAACGCACTACGGGATGGGGACCGATACCTGGTGGAAGTACCAGGAGCCCGGGAATCCGGTGACGCTGTCGCTGCTTCGCGAGCACGACGGCGCGATGCTGTGGTCCAAGTTTTCCTCGTCGTGGAGCGCGACGATCCGGAACATCGTCGGATCGTATCCCGTCGAGCTCGCGCTGGGCGCTGGCCTGTTCGTGTACCTCGCGCGTCAGGCCAACACCGCGACGCGGCCGATCCGCGTGATCGGCTGGATGCTCGTGTTCGCACTGATCGCGAACCTCGCGATCCTCCCGCTCTACAGCTTCCAGGACTACTCGTTCCGTCACTACCTCGCGTTCGGCTTGCCGCTGTTGTGGATCGCAGCTGGGCGCGCCGTGTCCCTGCTGGGGGACTACCTGGTGCCCGCTGCCACCCGCGCTCGCGTTCACGTCCGTGGTCATGGCCCGCTCTATGCGGCGGCTCTGCTCTTCGGATTGTTCGTGTGGAACCTTGGCGCGGCACCGAACGGTGACTCGATCCGGATGTTCACCCGCACCTCGAACTTCGTCGAGAGCCACTGGCTCGGGTTTCTGTTGATCCTCGGCGCATTCGCCTTCCGCCGCTGGCTCGTGCAACCGCCGTGGCTCCCGCGCATCGCCGCGCTGATGTTCGTGCTGGCGTACGTGATGTACCGGCCGAGCATCGCGATGAAGCGCGCAAACTTCGCGTGGTTCCCGGCAAACAACGCGGTGTGGAAGTCGATGCAGGAGCGCACGGGCATCGTGTCGTCGTTCGCGCTGCAAGGCGAGGTCGCCTGGAACACCGGTCGCAAGAACATCCCGGCCCCCGAGTGGCCGATGCACATCTACAGCTTCCTGTTCGATCATCAGCTCGAGATCGAGGACGTCTACATCGAGAGCGCACAGGCCTTGATCTCCGAGGTCGATGGACCGTTCGTCAACGCCGCCCCCGGCTTCGAGGGCTATGCGCGCCTGCAGCAGTACCGCTACCTGCCGGGCTACGAGGTCGCATTCCACGACGACACCGTGCGCGGCTATCCGAAATTCAAGATCAAGCCGCGCCACCGCGCCTCGACCGTATTCAAGCTCGTCGATCGCGAGGCCGTAAAGGCGCTCGGCAAGAGTCCCGACCGGATCGATCTCGGCGATGTACACTCGGCGATCTACGCGGCGCACGGCTGGGATCAGTACGTCACGCTCGACGGCAAGAAGCTGCTGACCGCCACCAACGTGACCCGCCGCCGCTATCCCGACGGCGCAGTCGAAGCGCCGTGGGAAGACACCAGCATCACGATGTTCCTCGACGAGCGCCACCCGAAGTCTGTCGACCTCGAGGTCTACGCACTGCGCGCGACCACCTACCAGTTCTACTGGAACCTCGATCTCTACGCGTACGACCTGCCTAGGGATCGCCCGGCGCACGCGATCGGCGCGCTCGAGGCGGCCGCACCCGGCTGGTACAAGGTCCACCTCGAGCTCCCCGCGGGCGTCACCCGCACCGGGCTCAACAAGCTCGGCTTCCGCGCCGCGACCTTCCGCGCGGTCGCGATGTGCCCACCAGGCGTCGCCGATAACGCATGCATCACTGCCGCGGACCGCGAGCTCCTCGGTAACGACGATGTGTCCGGATCACCGATCATCGTTCGCCCGCCCTTCCAGAGCGATATCCAGATCGTCGTCGGCTCGTTGTTCGCCGGAATGCTCGAGCTGCACTACTGAGCGCGGTCGCCTCGCGAGGGGTGCTAAGACCCCCGCGACGCCCAACACCCTCAATGGGCTACGATCCAGGACCGCACAACGATCGGGAGCGCAGAGCCCACCGTCCGTGACCGATGTCCCTAGGTCGCAGAGCGGGCGGAGCGGAGGCGGCGGGCCTCGTCGAGATCCGACTCGCCCGCGGGCGCCACGTCGAGCTCGCGGACCTTCTCACACACGTAGAGCTGGATGTCGCCAAACTGGAACGGCACGAAGATCTTCGACAGCGGCGTGGCCTTGACAGCCTTGCGCAACGCATCGGCGCCCGGGACCTTCAGCGCGTCGAGCTTCCGAAGGAAGTACTCGAGCGTGATGATGTGGCAGTACGCCTGGTTGTGTACGAGGCGGAAGCCCGCGTTCTCGAGCATCCGCTTCATGACCTTCTGGTCGAAGTAGTAGATGTGCATGTCCATCATCCACGGCCAGCGCTCGCCGAGGAGACGGGGGAACCAGTTGCCGAAGTCGAGGGTCGAGAACGCGAAGGTTCCACCCATCCGCATCCGCTCGTTGATCTTCTTGAGATCGGACATCGGGTCCGAGAGGTGCTCGAGCACGTCCCACGAGCACACGACGTCGAACGGCTTGGTGTCGGCCGGCAGATCGCCGAGGTTGCCGGTCAGCGTGGGAATTCCCGCCTCGCGCGCGTAGTCGGAGGCCCACTTCGAAGGCTCGACGCCCTGGACCTCGTAGCCGCGCTGCTTCGCGATATCGAGGAACACGCCGCAGTACGAGCCGACATCGAGCAGGCGACCCGACTCGGGAAGGTACTCCTTGATGGCGTCGAGGTTGTACGTGAACGTCTGGATCCGCGCGTCGATGTTCTCGAGGTAGGTCTTGTCCTGGACCTCGGCGTACAGCGACATCATCGACTCAGCAGGCAGCTGAGGGTTCGTGTAGACGAGGCTGCAGCCGAGGCACTGGACGATGCGGCCGTGCGAGTCATGGCCGGTGCTGGTGCAGCTGTACGTGCCTTCGAGCTGGCCCTCGTTGGTGGGCGGGAACCGCTCGACGTGATAGATCGAGCCGCACACGCTGCATGGCTGGATATTGAGTGGCTTGTCCACGCCGAGCGGAGCCGGGCGCAGGCCGACCTTGGCCGCGGCTCGGGTGATGGCGAGCCGGGCGAGGGTAGTGAAGCCGCGCCAGATCTCGCGCTTCGAGATCTTCGTGGTGCCCGCGCGGCGATCGACGAACCGGATCGGGAACTCCGACATCCTTGGCGCACCGAGGCCCTTGGGCCGGGTCTTGCGGCTGACCTGATAGATCGACTCGACGAAGTACGAGTAGCCATCGGCCTCGATCGCATCGACGTTCATCTGCTCGAGCAGCGACCGGCGGAAGCCGCGATACGACGTGGTGGTCTCGTGCAGCGGAATGCCGAGCAGCGCGCGCGTCAGTGTGTTGGCGGTGCGGCTCAGGATCACGCGCGACAGCGGGTACTCGCAGGTGCCGCCCGGCGCGTAGCGCGAGCCGATCACGAACTCCGAGTGCTCGAGGTTCTTGACCATCTCGGGCAGGTACTTCGGGTCGTGCGAGAAGTCCGCATCCATCGTGATCAACGCGTCGTAGTCGTGAGCGAGCGCGTACTTGATCGCGATCTTGTGCGCGGTGCCGACGCCGTTCTTGCCCGGGCGGTGAACGATGTGGAGCCGCGGATTCTGGGCGCGAAGGTCTTCCAGGATGCGTCCCGTGCCATCCGGCGAGTTGTCATCGACCACCAGCATGTGGCAATCGGGCAGTGCCGCGAACACCTCGGCAACGAGCGATGGGATGTTGTCCGCCTCGTTGTAGGTAGCAGTAAAGACTAGGATATTGTTCATCGCAACCGGCGCAGCATACACGACTGAAAACCGGTGTCGACGATTTGTTGGTCAGTCGCGCAGGAAAGCCTCGACCAGTGCGACCTCGTTCACACACGCTGGCAACCACCCCGTGATCTCCGTCAGCTTTTGATGAGACCCCCGGATCACCTCGGGCTCTCCCGCCCGCACCCGCGAGGGGTCCGTGACGAGCTCCGCATCCACGCCGAGGCGCGCGATCAGCTCCGCGGCAACGATCGATAGCCGCTTCGCGGTGCCGCTGCAGACATTGAGCACCTCGTGCGCGGGGGCGGATCTGCGATCGAGCAGCGCGGTGAACGCCCCGACCAGATCCTGGATCGATCCGAGGTCACGCGCGACGTGGAGATTGCCCACCGGGATCTGCCGCGTGCCCTCGCGCAGGGATCGAAAGAGATGCGGCAGGAAGAACTCGGGCGATTGCGTCTTGTGCGTGTGATTGAACAGCCGGAGCACGGTGGCGTGAAGGCCCGCGCGAGCACAGGCATCCGCGATCAACAGCTCGCCCCACCACTTGGTCCGCGCATACAGGTTCTGCGGCGCGATCGGGCGGGACTCGTCGATCACCACCGTGGCCTCATCCGCTGCCGGCGCGCGATAGACCTGCGCGGTGCTTGCGAACACGAGCCGAGCACCGGGCGCCGAACGGCGAAGCGCCTCGAGCAGCGTCGCGGTGCCGCCGAGGTTGACGCGGATCGCGAGCGCCGGATCCTTGTCGCAGGTCGGCACGTGGCTGATCGCCGCGAGGTGGACCACCACCTCAGGATTCACGCTCGCGACGTGCGCCTGGATCGCGGCGAGATCGAGCACATCGACGAAGTCGGTGGCGACCGCGTCGCCGCGGGCAGAGAGCGTCGCCGCGAGACGCGATCCGACAAAGCCCTCGGCGCCGGTGATCAGGATCCGACGGGTCACTACGGATGGGTCTCGGGATCGACGACGCCGAGCTTGCCACTCTTGAGCAGCGCGAGATCGGAATCGACCATCAGCTTCACGAGCTCGTTGTACTTCGTCGTCGGCTCCCAGCCGAGGAGGCGCTTGGCCTTGCTCGCATCGCCGAGCAGCAGCTCGACCTCGGTGGGCCGGAAGAACTTCGGGTCGACGATGACGTAATCATGCCAGTTCAACCCGACATGACCGAATGCGACCTCGCAGAACTCGCGGACGGTGTGGGTCTCGCCGGTGGCGACCACGTAGTCATCGGGCGTCTCGGCCTGGAGCATCTTCCACATCGCGACCACGTAGTCCTTGGCGTAGCCCCAGTCGCGCTTGGCATCGAGGTTGCCGAGGGCGAGCTGCTTCTGCATCCCGAGCTTGATGGCGGCGACCGCGCGCGTGATCTTGCGCGATACGAAGCTCTCGCCGCGTCGCGGCGACTCGTGATTGAACAGGATGCCGTTGCAGATGAACATGTTGTAGGCCTCGCGGTAGTTCACCGCGATCCAGTGTGCGTAGAGCTTCGCCGCGGCATACGGCGAGCGCGGGTAAAACGGCGTGGTCTCGCTCTGCGGCGTCTCCACGACCTTGCCGAACATCTCCGACGAGCCCGCCTGGTAGAACCGCGGTGTCACGCCGTTCTCGCGGCACGCCTCGAGGAGCCGCAGCGTTCCAAGCCCGACGGTATCCGCCGAATACTCGGGGACCTCGAAGCTGACCTTGACGTGGCTCTGCGCGCCCAGGTGGTAGACCTCGGCCGGCTGGACCTCGCGCAGCAGGTTGACCAGTCCGGTGCCGTCGGCCAGGTCGCCGTAGTGCAGCCGCAGCCGCTGCTCGTCCTCGTGTGGGTCCTGGTAGCAGCCGTCCAGCCGGCCGGTGTTGAAGGTCGAGGCCCGCCGGATCAGCCCGTGCACCTCGTAGCCCTTGTCCAGCAGCAGCTCGGTGAGATAGCTGCCGTCCTGCCCGGTGATCCCGGTGATGAGCGCCCGCTTGGTC
>JAYUVX010000245.1:0-13960 GCA_043753855.1 Myxococcales bacterium
TCCTCGGTCGGCGTGCGCGGCGCCACGGCCTCGCCCTGATTCGCGAGCGCCGGCCCCGACGGTGCGGGCAGCGCCTTGCGATCCACCTTGCCGCTGCCGGTCAACGGCATCGCCGCGACCGTCACGAACCGCGCCGGGATCATGTAGTCGGGAAGGGTGTGCGCGAGGTGCTCGCGGAGCACTTCGTCGGAAGGCGCGGCGCCTTTCGCGACCACGTATCCGATCAGGCGCACGTCGCCGGGGCGATCCTCGCGCATGACCACGGCTGCCTGCGCGATCGCCGGATGGCGAGCGAGCGCGACCTCGATCTCGCCGAGCTCGATGCGATAGCCGCGGACCTTGACCTGGAAATCGGTGCGCCCGAGGCACTCGATTGCCCCACTACCGCCCAGTCCGCTACCATCGGCGCGCGCGCGCCAGCGGCCCAGATCGCCGGTGCGGTACATCCGCGCGGTCGGCTCGATGCGCGACACATCGGGCACGAACCGCTCGGCGGTGAGCTCGGGCCGATCGAGGTAGCCATGGGTCACGCCGTCGCCGCCGATGTAGATCTCGCCGACCACACCGATCGGCACGGGCTGGCGATCTTCGTCGAGGATGTGGATCTGGGTGTTCGCGATCGGATGGCCGATCAAGATCGGTCCGTCGTCGGTGACCCGATGGAACGATGACCACACGGTGGTCTCCGTCGGGCCGTAGCCGTTCCACAGGGCTCCCACGCGCGGTCGCAGATCGGCTGCGAGATCACGCGGCATCGCCTCGCCGGTGCAGATCGCAGTGACCTTCGGCGAGCCGTTCCATCCCGCCGTTCGCAGCAATCGCCAGGTCGCCGGCGTCGCATCGATGAATGTGACGTTCGCGGTCTCGACGAGCGCACGTAGGCGGTCTCCATCGGTGGCTTCGGCGCGATCCGCGAGGACGATCGTGGCGCCGACGACGAGCGGCAGCAGGAGCTCGGACACCGCGATGTCGAACGAGAGCGTGGTCACCGCCAGCACCTGATCTCGCTCGGTCATGCCGGGCTCGCGTGCGACGCTGGTCATCAAGTTCACGATCGACCGGTGCGGGACCCGCACACCCTTCGGCGTGCCCGTCGATCCGGAGGTGTAGATGACGTACGCTGTGTCATCGGCGCTGCCGGGCAGTGAGATGACACCCGAGCCCTCGGGCTTCGCCGCGATGTGATCGAGGACGACGATCGGGAGGTCGCCGAGGACGTTCGATGCGCTGCGCGCGAGGTTGCTCGACGTGATGATGGCAACGACGTGCGCATCGTCGACCATGAAGCGCAGGCGCTCTGCCGGGAATGAAGGATCGAGCGGGACGTAGACGGCGCCGGTGGCGAGCGTGCCGAGGATCGCGGGCAGCATGTCGAGATCGCGATCGACGAGCAGGCCCACGCGATCGCCGGGGCGCACGCCGGGCGCGCGAAGCTCGGCTCCGATCGCATCGGCGCGTTGCGCGAGCTGGCCGTAGGTCATGGTCTTGCCGCGATTCCGCACCGCCACGCGATCGGGCACGCGACGCGCGGTCTGGAAGATGAGCTCCTCGACGCGCGCGGTTCGCGGGTAGTCGACCTCCGTGCGGTTCCATCTGGCGAGCGTGGTGCGATCAACTTCGCCGACGATCGGCAGCCTGCCGACCGGCTGGTTCGGGTCGATGACCGCGCCGCGTAGCAACGTCTCGAACGCCGCGAGCCAGCGGTGCACCGTGGCCGCGTCGAACAGGTCGCGGTTGTACTGGCACTCGAGGCGCATGCCCTTGCCGGTGTCGACCGCGTTGACGAACAGCTCGAACGTCTCGTGGATGCGCGGGTTGGAGATCAGCTCCATCGCGATGCCGGGCAGGGCGTGGCCTTCGCCGGTGAGTGCCTGATCGATGTTGAAGATCACGTTGATCAGCGGCAGCCGGCTCGGGTCGCGCGCGATTGGTAGCATCTGCAGTACGCGGCCGAACGTTACGTCCTGGTGATCGTAGGCGTCGAGCATCGTGTTGCGCGAGGCGATGACGTGGTCGGAGAACCTGTCGGTGCGCGCGATCTTGTTGCGCAGCGGCAGCATGTTCACGCAGTGGCCGACGAGATCGATGCCGGTCGCCGCCTGTCCCGCGGCCGGAATTCCGACCACGAGATCGGTGTGACCGGTCAGGCGATGGAGGAGGACGTCGAAGCCGGCGACCAGCGTGGCGAACGCGCTCGCGCCGAGCTTCGCGCCGAGCTTCTTCACCGCGGCCAGCAGCTCGGCCGGGAGAAGGTAGTCCTCGCGCCCTGCGGTGGTGGTGCGGACCGTCGGCCGCGGGCGGTCCGTCGGGAGATCGAGCGCGGGGACGCCATCGGCGAACTGCGAGATCCACCACGCCTCGTTCTCGGGTGCGGAGTGCGCGCCGGAGGTGGCGTACTCGAAGAACGACGGCGCATCCGCGAGCGGCGTGGTGCGCGCACCCGTGGCGATGCCGTAGAGCGCCGCGAGATCCTTCACGATCACCCAGTACGACCAGCCATCGAGGACGATGTGGTGACCGGTGAACACGAGCACGTGATGGTCGGGCGTCATCCGCACCAGCTCGGCGCAAATCAGCGGGCCGTGCTCGAGATCGAAGGGCTCGCTGACGTGGCGCAGCGCGATCGCGGCGAGCTCGGCGTCGCGATCGGCGGGCGCCATCTCGGCGAGGTCGCGGAGCGGGACCTCGAGATCGGGCGGCTCGCCCGCGTGGATCGTCGTGCCATCGGTCGAGAACGTGGAGCGCAGCGCATCGTGGCGCTTCGGGAGCTCGCGGATCGCGTGCTTGAGCGCGCCGACATCGAGCTCGCCGCGGAGGTGCAACGAGATCGATTCGTTGTACGCGAGCGATGCTCCGGAGCCGAGCTTGTCGGCGAGCCAGACCTCGCGCTGCGGCTCGGTCGACGGCACCACGCGGGTGCCGGTGTCCACGGCATCCGCGGACTTGACCGCGCGGATCGGGAAGAACCCGCTGGCCTGCATCTCCTCGGCGGCGGCCTTGTACGCCGCGATGATCTTCGCGATGTCCTCGTCGGTGTGCGCCGTGGTGAGGAAGCACGGGAAGTTGTCGAGGATGTGGATCCCGCGATCGCGCAGCATCGCGTAGATCAGATCGGAGTACGGCATGTCCTCGGTGAACACGTTTCGCCACAGCGACGCGAACGTGTTGAGCTTGAACGGCGCACCGATCGAGAGCATGTGCGCGTTGATCTCCGCGATCATCGCGGCTGTCCTCGCGGTCAGGTTCTTCTGGAGCTCGGGCCCGGCGTCGCGCATGTGCTTGAGCACGGCGACCACGGTGGCGAGTGCGAGTGGGTGGCGCACGAACGTGCCGGCGAAGTACGTGACGCCGACCGTGGGGATCGAGTCGTCGCCGTAGTCCCAGTGACCACCGTCGAGCGCGTCCATGAACTCGCGCTTGCCGGCGATCACGCCGACCGAGAACCCGCCGCCGACGACCTTGCCGTACGACGCGAGGTCGGCCTGGATGTCGAACAGGCCCTGGGCGCCCTTCGGGTGCGAGCGGAAGCCGGTGACGACCTCGTCGAACACGAACACGGTGCCGTGCTGCTGCGTGAGCTCGCGGAGCTCCTTCAAGAACTCCACGGGCGCGAAGTCGGGGCGCCGGCTCTGCACCGGCTCGACGACCACGGCGGCGAGCTCGTGCATGCGCGACTTCAGGATCTCCATCGACTCGGGCGTGCCGTAATCGAGGACGAGCACGTTCGCGGACGCCGAGGGCATGATGCCGGGCGCCGCCGGGATGCTCTTCAGCTTGCGCGTGCCGCGGACGATGACCTCGTCGAAGATGCCGTGGTACGCGCCGGTGAAGATCGCGATCAGGCTGCGGCCGGTGACGGTGCGGGCGATGCGCATGCAGCCCATCACCGCTTCGGAGCCGGTGTTGCAGAACGCGGCGCGATCGGCGCCGGTGACCTCGCAGAACAGCTTCGCTGCCTCGCCGGCGAGCACGTGCTGCGGTCCGATCTCGTAGCCGAGCTCGACCTGCTTGTGGACCGCCTCGCGCAGGAAGTCCGGCTGCCAGCCGAACATGCTCATGCCGAAACCGGAGAGCACGTCGACGTACTCGTTCCCGTCGATGTCCCACATGTGCGAGCCGCGCGAGCGCTCGATCACGAGCTGGTAGGTCAGCTCCTTGGTCAGCGGCCGGAAGCCGTTGACTACGCGCGGGTCGGCCATCACGCCGCGGTACTCGGTGGTGTAGTCCTTCGACTTGCGCGTGCGCTTCGTGTAGCGCGCGATCAGCGCATCGAGCCGCGCGCGCTGCTGCGGCGTCAGCTCGTCCTTCTGGGTGTGGATGCGCGCGATCGCGCCGAACGCCTTCTTGACGTCGTAGTTCACCGGGCCGGCGGCCGGCTCGTCCTCGTTCTTCGGCGGTGCGATCAGCGCGGGCGCGACTGGCTTCGGCGCGGCGACGGCAGCCAGTTGCGGAGCGGCCATCAGCGGCGCGGCGCCACCGAGCACGGCGAGCTGCTGCGCCATCAGCGCGAGCTGCTGATCGATGACCTGCCGGATGTACGGGTTGCGTTCGCCACCCGCGATGGGCATCGCCATCGCCATCGTCATCGTCATCGTCGGCGCGGCCGTGGCGACCGGCGCTGTCGCGACCGGTGCCACGTCGGGCGGTAGCTGCTGATCGAGGAGGCCGGCGAGGCTCGCGATGGTCGGGAAGCTCTCCATCACCTGGCGGAACGTGACCTTGATGCTGTGCGTGCGCTGCACCTGGAGCGCGAGCTGCGTGAGCGTCAGCGAGTCGAGTCCGAGCTCGAGCCATGGCGTCGCCGGATCGGCCTCGGTGACATCGAGCCCCGAGACTTCCTCGACGAGCTCGCAGATCGAACGGAGGAGCCGCGCGGATCGGTCGACGGTGGGAGCAGTAGGTACAGACATGACGGGCATCTCCAGGACGGGAACAGGCGCGGCGAGCTGGGGCAGGGCGACAGCCGGCTGTGGTGCGAGTGCACCGGCGGCCGGTGCATCGACCCAGTGGCGCGTGCGCTGGAACGGATAGGTGGGGAGCGGGATCCGGCGGCGCCGCTCGGTGGCGCGATAACCGTCCCAGTCGATCGTGGCGCCGGTCGCCCAGACCTGACCGAGCGCGGCGGCGATCGCCTCGGGCTCGCGCTCCGGTGCATCGGCAATGCTCGGGATCGCGGGCGGCAGTGCGCGCTTGCCGGTGATCGCCTGGCGGGCGAGCGCCGAGAGCGTGGCGCGGGGCCCGATCTCGATCAGCACGCGCTTGCTGTCGGCGAGCAGGGCACCCACCGCGGGCGCGAACTTCACCGGGAGGCGCAGGTGCTCCGCCCAGTACCGCGTGCTCGTCGCGTCGGCGTCGGTGAGCCACTGTGCGGTCACCGTGGACATGATCGGGATGGTCGGCGGCGACAGCTTCACGCCGGCGAGCTTCGCGGCGAGCGGTTCGATGACGGGATCCATCATCGCCGAGTGGAACGCGTGCGACGTGACGAGCTTGCGCGCGGCGATGTTCGCGGCGGTCAGCTCGGCCTCTAGCCGCGCGACCAGATCCCTCGGACCCGAGGCCACACACAGTCCGGGCGCGTTCTCCGCGGCGATCACCACGCCGGCCGGCAGCCTCGGCAACAGCTCCGCGGCGGGGAGCCGCACGCTCAGCATGCTGCCGGCGGGGAGCTCCTGCATGCGCGCGCCGCGCTCGACGACGACGCCGAGCGCATCGACGAGCTGCATCACGCCGGCGAGCGCCGCGCACACCCACTCGCCCACGCTGTGACCGATCAGGGCCGTGGGCTTCACGCCCCAGCTCATCCACAGCTTCGCGAGCGCGTACTCGAGCGTGAAGATCGCGGGCTGGGTCTGGCTCGTCGGCGTCAGCGCCGCGGGATCCTCGGAGAAGAACACCTCGCGCGGATCTTTGCCGGTGTGCGCTTCGAGGATCGCGACGCACTCGTCGTACGCGGCGCGGAACGCGGGCTCGCTGTGATACAGGCCGAAGCCCATCCGCGCGTACTGCGAGCCCTGGCCGGGACACAGCAGGCCGAGCGATGGCAGCTCGGCGCCGAGCTCGCGCCCACCGGTCTTCGCCGGATCCGGGGTAGCGAGCAGGCGGGCGGCCTCGGCAGTGGAGCTCGCCACCACGTAGCGGCGATGCCCGAAGCCCTTGCGGCCGATCTGCAGCGTGTGCGCGATATCGGCGAGTGGCTCGGTGCCGGTACCGAGGTACGTGCCGAGGTTCGCGCACGCCTCCGCGAGCGCCGGCGCGGTGCGCGCGCTGATCACGAGCAACTCGGCGGCGCGCGGCGACGGTGTCGACGGGATCGCAGGCGGCGCTTCCTGCAGCACGGCGTGCGCGTTGGTGCCACCGAAGCCGAACGAGCTCACGCCGGCGCGCCGCGGACCCGCGCTCTCGGGCCACGGGGTGAGCTGCGCCTGCACGCGGAACGGCGTTCGCGCGAAGTCGATCTTCGGCGTGGGTGTGGTGAAGTTGATCGAGGGAGGCAGCGTCTTCGTGGAGAGCGCGAGCGCGGTCTTGATCAGGCTCGCCGAGCCCGAGGCGATCACCATGTGGCCGACGTTGCTCTTGAGCGAGCCGATCGCGCAGAACCCGCGGTCCTGCGTGTGGCGCGAGAATGCGCGCGTCAGGCCCTCGATCTCGATCGGATCGCCGAGCGGGGTGGCCGTGCCGTGCGCCTCGACGTACGACAGCGTCCGCGCATCGATCCCCGCGGCGTCATGCGCGGCGGCGATCACGGTTGCCTGCCCATCGGGGCTCGGCGCGGTGAAGCTCGCGCGCTCGCTGCCGTCGTTGTTGACCGCGGCGCCGAGCATCACGGCGTAGATCGTGTCGCCCGACGCGATCGCATCGGATAGCCGTCGCAGCACCACGATCGCGACGCCATCGGAGAACACGGTGCCGCCGGCCGCGCTGTCGAACGTGCGCGTCTTCCCATCGGGCGACGCCATCGAGCCTTCCTGAAACATATGGCCGCTGTTCGGCGGGCACGTGATCGCGACGCCGCCGGCGAGCGCGACGTCACAGCCACCGTTGCGCAGGCTGTCCATCGCCATCGATGCGGCGACGAGCGACGTGGAGCAGGCGGTGTGGATCGCGACCGCCGGGCCGGTGAGCCCGAGCTTGTGCGCCACACGCGTGGTCACGTAGTCCTTCTCGTTGCCGAGCATCAGCGCGAGCTCGCCGAGCCGGCCCGAGACATCGGGACGCGGCACGAGGTGACGCTGGTAGTACGTGGCGTTGTACATGCCGCCGAAGATGCCGACCGGACCCGGCGCGGTCTCCGGCACGTAGCCCGCGTGTTCGAGCGCCTGCCACGACACCTCGAGGAAGTGGCGGTGCTGCGGATCCATGAGCTGCGCCTCGAGCGGCGACACGCCGAAGAACGGCGCGTCGAACAGCTCGACGCCGTCGAGGACACCGCGCACCGGCACGTATGCCGGATCGCTCGTCACCGCGGCCGGGATGCTCGGATCGAGCTCGCTCGGCGCGAACCGCGTCAGCGTCTCCTTGCCCGCGCACAGGTTGTCCCAGAACGTGGCGACGTCGGGGGCGCCGGGGAACCGGCCCGCGAAGCCGACGATCGCGATCGGCGTGTTGCGATCGCTGGTGCGGCGCGAGCTGCGAGCCGGTGCGAGGATCACGGGCGCATCGATCGCCTTCGCGAGCGCGGCGGGGGTGGGAGCGGCGAAGAAGATCGCGGGCGAGATGTCGGGCAGGCCGGCGTCGCGCATGCGCGCGAGCAGCTTGAGCGAGAGCAGCGAGTTGCCGCCGAGCTCGAAGAACCCGTCGAGCGCGCCGACCTGATCGAGCCCGAGCGTGTGCGCGAACGCGGCGCAGATCGCGATCTCGCGATCGGTCGCCGGCGCGCGATACGGCTGCGCGAGCTCGGGGCGCGCGCTGGTGGGCGCAGGCAGCTTCGCGCGATCGAGCTTGCCGTTCGCGCTGACCGGCATCGCGGCGAGCGTGACGAACGTCGCCGGCACCATGAACTCGGGCAGCGCCTTTGCGAGCTGCGTGCGCAGGACGGGCGAAGCGGCGAGGGCCTCGTCCGCCGGCACCACGTACGCGACGAGCCGATTCCCCATCGGACCCTCGCTGCGGATCATCACCGCGCACGAGGCCACGCCGGGAAGGGCACCGAGGCGCGCTTCGATCTCACCGAGCTCGATGCGGAAGCCGCGCAGCTTGACCTGGTTGTCGGCGCGACCGAGGAAGTCGATGGTGCCGTCGGGCCGCCAGCGCACGCGGTCGCCGGTCTTGTACAGCCGGTCGTACCCGACGCTCGGACCACCCAGGTGATCCGTGATGAAGCGCTCGGCGTCGAGCTCGGGCCGCGCGAGATAGCCGCGCGCGACGCCAAGACCTCCGACGTGGAGCTCGCCGACGATGCCCACGGGGACCGGCGCGCCGGCACGGTTGAGTACGTAGATCTGGGTGTCCGCGATCGGGCGGCCGATTGGGATCGGTTGATCGGCCGGGAGATCGCGCGGGATCACGTGCGTGGTCGTGAAGGTCGTGCACTCGGTCGGGCCGTAGCCGTTGACGAGCTGGGTGGCCGGCAGGGCTGCGAGCGCGCGGCGCACGTGGCTCGGCGACAGCACCTCGCCGCCGGTGAACAGCTGCGACACCCCGGTGAGCAGGCGAGGATCCTCGTCGACGACCGAGTTGAAAAGCGCGCTCGTGAGCCACATCGTGGTCACGCCGTGGGTTGCGATGATCCGCGCGAGCCCGCGCCCGGTGGGCACGTGATCGGCGTAGATTACGACGCTACCTCCGTGCAGCAGCGGGCCCCACAGCTCGAGCGTCGAGGCGTCGAAGCCGAGCGGCGCCGCGTGAAGGAACCGGGTCTCCGTCCCGAGCTCGACGTAGGCCGGGCGGCCGACGAGCCGCACGATCGAGCGGTGCTCGATCTGCACGCCCTTCGGCGTTCCCGTCGATCCCGATGTGTACATCACGTATGCGCGCGTGCGTGGCGTGGCCCGCTCGACGCGTGGCTGCACCGAGGCCGGATCGTGCTGCGCGTCCTCGACGAAGATCGTGCGCGCTGCGAGCGCCGCCAGCGCTCCGCTGCGCGCGCGCGAGGTGACCAGCACCTCGGCGCCTGCATCCGCGATCGAGAACGCGAGCCGCTCGGCGGGGTTGTCGGCATCGAGCGGGAGATAGGCGCCGCCCGCCTTCAGGATCGCGAGCGCCGCGACGACGGCCTCGGGCGAGCGCTCGAGCACGAGCGCGACCGGATGATCGGTCGCCACGCCGGCGGCGATCAGTCGTTCCGCGAGCCCATCGGACCACCGATCGAGCTCGGCGTACGTCAGCTTGCCGCCGTCCCACGCGATCGCGGTGCGCGCCGGATGCAGCGACGCCTGCTCGCGGAACAGCGCGTGGACCGTGGCCCCGGGCCGGTACATCACCGCCGTCTGGTTCCAGGTCTCGACGACGAGCATGCGCTCCGCCGCCGATAGGGGTGACACGTCTTCGAGTTGTGCCGCGGGCGCGACCACGGCGGTGATCGCCACGCGCAGCAGCTCGCCGAGTCGCGCGACGGTGGCGCGATCGATGCGGGTACCGTCGAATGCTGCGGCCGCGCGCGCGGCATCGCCGTCCCACGACAGGATCGGATCCGCCGCGCCGGTCCACGCCGAGATCCACGTCGCGACGTCACCGGTGGCGGGGACCGCCGTCGTACCTGCGAGGCGTGCGAGGACGAGCGCCCAGGTGGCGCGCCAGATCGTCGACGGTGCGAGCGCGAGCCGGGTGGCGAGCGCATCGAGTGCGCCGCCGGTCGCCGGGTCCAGCTCGAGCGTGACCGGGCTCCGGTCCTCCCCACTCGGCGAGCCCGCCGAGACCACCACGTCGAACAGCTCCGACTCGTTCTCGCTCACGCGCTCTCCTCTATGCGGGCGACGAGCGCCTGCACGATATCCATCGGAACCGTCATCGCATTGAGCGCGGCATCGCTGTTCCACGCCGCGCTGTGGGTCAGCTCGATCCACGCGGTGTCCGCGGGCAGCCAGGTCAGCGCGCCCGGTCCGCGGGTGGTGAGCACCGTGTGGCGGTCCGCACCCGAGGTCACCTTCGTCAGATCGATCGCCGACATCTCGGTTGCGAGCGCGTCGCTGATCGGCACGCCGAGGGCCTCGTGTGGTGAGCCGTCCGCGCGTACGCGCAGGCGATCACGCCACAGCGGGCCGAGCTCGTCGCGCATGTATGTCTGATGCTGGGCGCCGAGCTCGCGCAGATACGCGCCGCCGTCGACGACCGGATCCCACATCAGCAGGTGGTACGGCCTCGGTTGACCACGCGCGCCGGCGAGCATTGCGAGCGTCGCTCCGAACCGCAGCCCGACCAGCGAGATCTTCGTCACGCCGCTGGCCGTGCGCAGGTGCTCGGCCGCGATCCCGATGTCTCGGATCGCGGACTCCACGGTGACGGTCTCGCCCTGCGAGTCCCCAGTGCCGGTGTAGTCGAACCGCAGCACGGAGAATCCGGTGCGCTCGAGCTGGGTTGCGACCACGCGGTAGATGCGGTGAGATCGCGAAGCTTCTTCGCCGAACGGATTGCACAACACGACGGCCGTGCCTCGCGGCCGGAGCCTCCGGGCGAGGTGAAGCGATCCGAGCAATTGGTGCTCGGAACCGAAGTACTCGATGGCCACCGGCAACGCGGGAAGGAGACTACAATCGCGCGCCAATGACGGCAACGCGCGAGCAGGAGGATGTCGCCGGCTCGCCGGCGCGCGAGGATGTGATGCGCTTCGGCAGCGACGGTCAGCTCGTCGGTGTGGTGAGCCGCCCGGCGCAACCCACACCGTCGGCGCCCGGGTTGCTGCTCCTCAACGCCGGCGTACTTCACCGAGTTGGACCGCACCGTTTGCACGTGCTCCTCGCACGCCGTGTGGCGGGCCTTGGCTTTACCTGCCTTCGCCTCGATCTCGGCGGGATCGGCGACAGCACCGCCGCAACGGATGCGGCCACGTTTCGCGAGAGCGCCGTGGCCGATACCCAGCTGGTGATGGGCGGCCTCGAGGCGGACCGGTACGTCCTGTTCGGCATCTGCGCCGGAGCCGACAACGCGATCGCGACCGCGCTGGCCGACCAGCGCGTGGCCGGCATCGTCCTGGTGGACCCCCACACCTACCCCAACCGTCGCGGCAAGATGCGGCAGCTTCGGCTCAAGCTCGTCCAGCTCGGCGGGCCGCGCGCGATTCTTCGGTGGGGCGTCGCCCTCGCGGAGCGGCGGATCCGCGGCCAGATCAACCGCTTCCGCCGTCGCGACGAGCAAGCGCCGCCCTCCGAGGGCCGTGAGGCGCCGTCACTGACCGACTTTCGCGCGCAACTCGCGGCCCTCGCCGATCGCGGCGTCCGCATCTTCGCGATCTACTCGGGAATTCACGGAGCGAGCTACAACGCACCCGACCAGCTGTTCGAGATCGCCCCCGAGCTCGCGGGGAAGGTCGAGCGCGCGTACTTCCCCGATGCGAATCACACCTTCACCGAGCTAGACGCGCAGCAGGCCTTGATCACGGCGGTCACGACGTGGATCTCTTCGCGCTTCCGTAGCTGATGTCGGTCGCTCAACAAGCCGCGCGGGGCGTCGCCTGGAACATGCTGCTGGGCGTCAGCTCGCGCATGCTGCAGCTCGTCGGCACGCTGATCCTGACGCGGTTCATCGCGCCCGACGAGTACGGCGCCGTGCTGACCGCTTCGATCGCGGTGATGACGGGCGGCGTGCTCACCAGCTTCGCGTTCGGGCAGCACCTGATCGCGAAGCGCGCGACGCCGGAAATCGCGTTCCAGGCGATGGTCGCGCACGTCGGGCTCGGGTTCGTGGCGATGGCCGTGGTCGTGGCGCTCCGCAATCCCCTCGGCCGGGTCTTCGATTCGCCGGCGATGAGCCACTACGTCCTCTACTTCGCGATCGCGCACATCCTCGATCGCTCGCGCTACGTACCCGAGCGCCTGATCATGCGCGCGCTCAAGTTCCGCACGATCGCCGCGATCAACGGGCTCGGCGAGCTCGCGTTCACCGCAGCTGCACTCTCGACGGCGCAGCGCTGGGGGGCGAACGCGATCGTGTTTGGTGCACTCGTGCGCTCCACGCTGCAAGCGTTCCTCTACTTCCGCCTCGCGCCGCGCGAGGAGTGGTGGGCGCCGACGAAGCTCAAGCGAGCGGACCTGCGCGATCTGTTTGGCTACGGCCTCCCGATCATGATCGCCGCGATGGCCGATCGCGCCGCCACGCGCTGGGACAACCTGATCATGTCCAAGTTGTTCACCCCCGGCATCATGGGCCAGTACAACCTGTCGTTCTCGCTCGCCGAGATGCCGGTCAACAACATCGCCGAGCAGATCGGCGAGGTGCTGATGCCTTCGTTCTCGCGAATGGAGCACGACCAAAGGCGGCGCGCCGTGGTGCGCTCCGCCGCGCTTCTCCAGGTGGTGGTGGCACCGCTCGGTGTGGGGCTCGGTGCGGTGGCGCCCACCGTGGTCGCGACCTTCTTCGACGCGCGCTGGCAGGCGATGGCGCCGATGCTCGCGATCCTCTCGATCATGACCGTGTTCCGCCCGATGACGTGGTCCGCGATCGCCTACCTCCAGGCCGTGCAGCAGACCCGCCTGGTCATGATGTCGAGCTTCCTTCGCGCGGTGGTGGTGCTCTCGCTCGTCGCGGGGTTCGGCTACGCCGGCGGCCCGCTCGCCGCGTGCGTCGGCGCATGCGTGGGCTACGCGCTGCACGCCGTGCTCACCATCGTGTTCGCCTGTCGCGTGTGCGGGCTGCCCGTGGGCGCCTACCTCGTCGGCGTCGCTCGGCCGCTCCTTCCGTGCATTCCGATGTTCCTCGCGGTCGATGGGCTCGGCCGGTTCTTCGCCGGCACCCAGCTCCACCCCGCGGCGGCTCTCGGCATCGAGATCGTGTCCGGCGGCCTTGTCTACATCGCGAGCGCGTTCGTGCTGATCCGCCGTGATGCGAGCGAGCTCGTTCGCCTCGGCCGCGAGGCGATCAGCCGGCGCCGCAAGTAGAGCGTCGGTCGAGGCACGGCTGAGATCCGAGGAGCCGTGCAGAAACAACCTGACCACCTGGGGTGAGTGGCGGTTGATGATGGACTTGGAGCCGGGCCGCGTGATCTACGGTGACGGTGACTACCGAAGTCGTGGTTCGCAAGAAGTACGAAGCGCTCTCTCCGTTGATGGAACCAGACGTGGCCGACCTGGCCGACCTACGTCTGCGCTCGCACTTCGCGAGCGCGATGTCGGTATCGACCATCATCGCGACGAGCGCCTCGAAGCTGACCTAGCGCGTCGGCTCGGGCAGCTGCACGTCGGACCACAGCAGACCGAGCTCGAGTTCGATCGCGTCGAATGGCTCGGCCCGGATGCGCGCATCGTCCACGTACGTGTCCAGCAGGGACCAGCGCGTGGCCTCGAGCCGGTAGACCTCGAGCGTGCGCGCGAGCGGCTCGACGAGCCACACGTGCTTCACGCCGGCCGCCGCATAGATCGGCAGCTTCTCGGCGCGATCGAGCTTCGCCGTCGAAGGTGACAGGACCTCGCAGATCCAGTCGGGCGCGAGCGTGAAGTACGCCTCCTCGGTCGTCACGATCGGCATCCGCTCGCGCCGCCAGCCGGCGAGGTCAGGAACGACGACGTCGCCTTCGAGGTGGAGCTCTGGCTCGTCGATGATAATCCAGCCGCCGGGGCCACCGCGTCCACGCCGAAACAAGCAGACCTTGAGTCGGGGGCGCTTGCGAAGCAGCTCGTTGACATCGCCGGCTGCGCCTTGGAGCAGACTCTCGCAACCGTTGTCGGGCATCGCGCCGTAGCGGATGGTGTGCAGCCCTCACGGAGAACGTACATCCCCAAGGCCGACGGTCGACAACGACCGCTCGGCATCGCGTCGGTGGAGGACAAGATCGTCCAACGCGCGGTGGTCGAGGTGATGAACGCGATCT
>JAYUVX010000246.1:0-13942 GCA_043753855.1 Myxococcales bacterium
GCGGTGACCCCGAGCTTGTCGAGCAGCGGCTTGACGTGGATCGGCATCGCGGCCGGTCCGGTGATCGCGATCTGACCGAGCGGCGCGAGCCCGATCTGATCACACGCGGACAGCACCAGATAGGTCGCGTTGGTGGCGCCCTCGGTGTGGCACGCGAGCTTCTTGCCCCTGGCGCGGAAGTCATGCATCGCTGCGCGCAGCTCGATGACGTCGGGCACGCTGATCTCGACGCCTTCGACCCGCAGCAGCAGGCCGGTGAGCTTGTCGTCCTTGGCGAGCCCACGCAGCCGGTCGATCGCGGTGCGCAGCTCGGTCCCGCGCCCGCCGGTCAGGGAGAACGTTTCGCGCTCGACGATGCCGCCGGAGACCTTCAGCACGCCCCAGTGCGGCTTGGCCTCGTCGAAGTCGGCCGAGCTCTCGGGCGCCTCGTACGGCCCCGGCTTCTCGATCGCCTCGGCGACCTTGGTGAGCATCCCCTTGAGGTCGACGCCGGAGAGCCCGTTATCGCTCTTGTCATCCCGGGTCTCGGTGGAGACCTTCGTGCTGGTCGCCCACGGGTCGTCGGCCTTGTCCCTGGCGTCGACCTTCTCAAGCCGCGACGGATTGCGGGGACACGCAGTTAGCAGAGACAGCGCAATGACGAGGCCGACACGCATGCCCGAGTCATATCACTACCCCGACCCACTACCCGCGCCATTCTCCGCAGGCGCAGGCGCAGGCGCTGGCGGAGCAGATCCGGAACCTTCTGGCGGCTTCTCCGGCGTCGGCGTGGTCGCCGATCCAGCTGATGCTCCGAGCCGATCGAGCGCCCGCAGTGCCTTCGGCGTGTTCGGGTAGACCTCGAGGTATGCCTTCACCGACTCGATCGCCTGCTCCTTACGGCCCTGCTGCGAGTACGCCTCGGCGATTCCCCACAGCGCCGGCTCGTAGCGGCTCGAGACCGCGAGCGCCGCCCGGAACTTCGAGAACGCACTCGCGTACTGCTTCGCGTCGATGTGGCAGTAGCCCATGCCGGTGAGCGCCTCGACGCCGTTCGGCTTGAGCTCGAGCGCCTTCCCGAACAGCTCCGAGGCCTTCGCGCAGTTGGTTTCGGCGAGCTTGTTCGCCTTCGCGAGCAGCGAGTCGTACGTCCCGCCGCCGGCGCTGACATCGGGACCCGGCCCTGGGCCGGTTGGCTTGGTCGAGCCCGCGTTGGTCCCATCCTCGGGCGGCAGCGGATCGCTCTTCACGACGGTGGTCTCGATCCGCGCCGCGAGGGCCTTGGCACCTGAATGCTCGGGTTGTGCGGCGAGCACCTGATCGACCAGCGTCTTCGCATCCGCGGGCTTGTTCTGCGCATACGCGACCAGCGCGAGATGAAACCGCGCCCGCACATCGCCGGAGGCCTCGAGCTTGTCGTCGCCGGTGTCGATCGCGGCGAACGCGGCCTTGGCGTCCTCGAGCTTGGCATCGCGCGCGAACACGAGGCCGTTGCCGAGCGCGACATCGCGCTTCCACTCCGGCGCGGCCTTGGCCTTCGCGGTATCGAGGTAGCGCTTGACGTCCTTCAGCGGCTTGCCCTGCATGCGGAGCACGTCGGCCATCGCGAGGTTCGCGGCGGCGTCGTCGGGCGCAGCCTTGAACGCGCGCTGCGCGAGCGTCGCCGCGTCGATCACGATCGTCTTCGCATCCTTCTTGAGCTTCTCGGCCTCGGCCTTGTCCGTGGTGACGCTCGCCCGATCGAGCAGCCCCTGCGCGATCTGCGATGCGAGGTGCGCGCGTACGGCCTCGGCCCCGGGCTCGGTGGATCCGTCGAGCGACTTCAGGGCATCGCGCAGCTTGAGCTCGAGGTCGGCGCCGAGCTCGGCGCGCACGAGCTCGAGCGGCGACGGCACGGGGGTGACCACCACGGCCGCGTCGAGCGCCGGTGGTGGGGTGACGACGGCCGCGTCGGCGACCACGGCAACCGCGGCGGCATCCGGTGGCGGCTTGGCGCCCTCCTCGGTCGTGCCCTTGCGGATCACGAACACGTAGACCACGCCGGCGGCCGCGCCCATCACGAGCAGCGCCATCACCAGCAGCCACCCCCCGCCGCGCGAGCCGCGCCGCGCCGGCAGCACGTCATCGTCGTCGTCGTCGACGCTCTCGACCTGGCCGGTCTTGAACGAGCTCTCGTCGCCGGGCATCACCCGCACGCGACCGGCGAACGCGGGCTCGACCGATGCTGCCTTGATCCGTCCACCGAACGGACCCGCGGGGCCCGCCTGCTCGCCGGCATCGCTCGGCGACACGCCCTCGGTGGCCCACGCCGCCGTGCTGCGGTTCGAAGCCGGCACCGGTCCCCCCCTCGCGCCTTGCTGCGGCGCCGGCAGCGGACCCGATTGCGACTGCGTCTGCGCTTTCCTTGCTGATCCGGGCGGCGGTGGCGGCTGCGTCGCCGGACGGCGTGCCGCGGCCTGGGTCTGCGCGGGGACCGGAGGCGGCGTGGTCCTGGGACGCGCCGGGAAGTTTCCGGTGCTCCGACCGTCGAGGCTGGCGTCGTCGGGGACGATCGTGCCGCCGCCGATGCCGAGCATTGTCGACTGCCCCTCCTTCGACCTGCCGGTGTTCTTGACCTGGCGCTGAGTCCGCGCCTCGTCGGCGATCACGAAGTACTGCGCGAGCTCCGCGATGTCACCGAGCCGCTTCCAGGTCTTGCCGGTGCGCGAGATCAGCGACTCGCGGGTCACCACGCCACTGACGATCCACTGCTGCAGATTCGCCAGCTCGCGGCAGCTCTTCTGCTCGCCGTTCTCGAGCCGGAGCAACCACTGGCGTTCTTCAGGGACCGCAATGCCGAGGATCGAGTCCGCGCGCATCGGGATTCCGCTGGGCGTGCGCGGCCGATCGATGGGTTGCGGACCTGAGGGCGACGCCTGCACGATGGTCGGCACGCCGACGTTGGTGTTCGTCCGCTTGCGGATCTTGAACATGTGGCCGCAGTTGGTGCACTTGACGGTGACACCACCGGGCTTGAGCCGAGCTTCATCGAGCTCGTACTCGGTCTGACACTTCTCGCATCGAACGTCCATGGGTTTCCGTGTCTTAGCGCGACGCTACCACGGCGAATCCTCTGGTGCACACCGCACGCCGGTAGAGCGATCGTCTATCGTCGAGCCATGACGTCCCAGCGCGGTGCCGAACGCGTCCAGGTCGACGCCTTCGTGAAGGTCACCGCCGACGGGCACGAGCTGGTATTCCGCACGCGGGACCTCTCGGAGCACGGGCTGTTTCTCTACACCAAGGTCGCCCGGTCCTATCCGATCAAGCTCGGCTCGACGCTGGAGCTCGAGCTCTACGACTTCGACCAGCACGTGGTCTGCACGGTCGTCGTGGTCCGCGTGGTCGAGTCCGGGAGTGCCGAGAGCGACAGGTTCCCGACCGGGTTCGGCGTCAAGATCGTCGAGTGCGACGACCAGGCGCGCACCACGCTGATCGCGATGATCGCCCGGATCAAGGCTGGCGAGGTCTACTGATCGAGATCGGCATCGTGGTCGAGACGTCCGACCATTCCGCCGCCGTCAGCTCGTAGCGCAGCTGCGTGTGCCACCGGCCATCGCGCCACACATCGTCCTCGTGCCGCCCGACGTGGCGAAACCCGAGCTTCTCGATCACCCGGCGCGAGGCCACGTTCTGCTCGAAGCACCCGGTGGTGATCTTGTGCAGCCCGAGCGTGTCGAACCCGAACAGCAGCACCTGATGGGCGGCCTCGGTCATGAGCCCGGTGTTCCACAGCTTCGGCGCGAGCCAGTAACCGAGCTCGGCCCGGTCGATGCGCCACGCGGCAAACTGCCAGCGGATTCCGGTCAGGGAGATCGAGCCGACGACCTGACCGTCGTGGATGATCGCCCACGTCACGCCGCGGTCCTCGAGCCGCTCCGTGACGACGCTCTCGAGGAAGGCGCGGGTCTCGCCGGGATCCGTGTGCGCGGCCCAACTCATCAGCTTCGGAAACTCGGGATCCTTGGCGAAGCTGTACATCGCGTCGATGTCGACCTGCGATGCGGTCCACGGGCGCAGCGCAAGGCGCGCCGTCTCGAGGTCGAGATCGAGAACGAGCTCCGACAGCTTCGGGATGGTTGCGCGTGGTGGTGCGGACATGGCGTCACAGATCGCGTTCGAACACGACGGCGCCACTCTGCTCCATGCACCGGAGCCGGGTCAAGCCGCCGCTCTTCAGCGCCGGCCCCGCGGCCTCGAGCGCGCTCGTCATCGCCGGCTCGGAGCAGCTCGCGGTGCGGATCTCGAGGCGGTCCCCACGCAGCTCGACCTTGCTCCACAGCCGCTGCTTTTTCAGCGCCCGATCGAGCGCCCTGATCGCGGCGGTCGGATCGGGGGCCGCCGAGCCGGGCGTGGGATCCGGGGTGGTGACCTCTGGAGTCACCGCGCGCGGAGCAGCGGACGCGGTGTCGACTGCGTCCCGCGGATCGGTGGTCTCGGGTCGAGGGGGCCTGGTCGTGCCCGGGGCGCGAAGCGCGAACCACAGCACGATGCCGACCGCGACCGCGCCGCCGAGCACGATCGGAACGATCGGCGAGCGCTGGCCGTCGACCGCGGTTCCGCCGGCACCAGCGCGGGTCTGGCCGCGCCGATCTTTCGGCAGCACGCTATGGCACCTCGGGCACTTCACGTACCCGGGCACCACCGCGACCCCGCACTGGGGGCAGACCGCGCTCATGCTCCGAGGATAGCGCTGGCGTGGGGACCAGCCCAGTTTTCACCGGCGGCGGCGGCGCGAGCCCAGCAGGATTCCGGTGAGACCCACGAGGGCGAGGGCAGGGAGCGGGTCGGTCGACGCGCTGCAACAACCCGACTGCGACGACTGCACCTCCTCGCAGCTGCCCGGATCGTCGGCAGTTGGATAGACCTTGCACAAAAACGCGATGTCGTCGGGCTCGAGCGAAGACTTCTTGGTCTCGCCGCAGTCCTGGAAGTTGTACATCGTCGCCTCCACGATCTTCGGATCGCTGGTGGCCGAGCACATCTGGACGGCACGCCCCTGATCATCGACGCGCTCGGGGTCTCCGCCTGCGCGACATGGATGCTCGAGCCCGACCAGATGCCCGAGCTCGTGGGTGAGCGTGTTGAGCAGATCCGCCTTGCACGACGCGATGCCGAGCGTGACGCCGCCATTCGAGATCGCGAAGTTCTTGCCGTTGATCTCGATGTCGGCGTCCACGATCGCCCCATCGCGCGCGCTGTTCGGGTCATCGACGTACACGGCGGTCGTGATGCCGGCCGCGGCATCGCTGTAGCAGCGCGCCGGATCGCTCGCGGTCTTGGGACGACACCACGACGCATCGCGGAACTTGATGACGTTCGTGTAGTCCTTGCCGACTTCCTTGCTCGCGACCGGGCCCTTCTTGATGTCCATGTACGAGCAGGTCGTGGCCGCGGTGTTCCACGTCGCGATCGCCTGATCGACCAGTGGAAACTCGGTGTCGCCTGGCAGCTCCTTGGTGCCGTCGGAATCAATCACGACGAACACGCAGCCCGACTCCCAGAACAGGGAGTGACCAGCCTTGGTCGGCCCGGTGCGGACGAACCCCTCGGGCATCGCGAGTACCCGCACGTCATCGACGACGACGTGGGACCTGTATGCGAGATCGGTATCGTCATGCGCGGCGATCGCCACGCGCATCCCGACCCGCAGCGGCTCGGGGGAGGGAAACGTGCGCATCGTCAGGCCCTCGGCGGTACCGCCGAGCTGGCTGACCACCACGTCACCTGCGGCGGTCCGTACCGTGGCCTCGGTGACGATCCGATCGCCCTCCGCGGTCCAGTGACTCGCGGCCGAGGTGACCATCCCCTCGACGGCGCGGCCCGCATTCGCCGCGGCAACGCTCGGAATACCCAGCGCCAGGACGAGCACGCCACGGGACGGAGACATGACAGACCATATCATGTGCTACAAGGGGCGCCCTGATGCCGTCCTCCGCCGGCCCCGTGCGTGTGCGGATCGCACCGTCGCCGACGGGTGATCCGCATGTTGGAACCGCCTACATCGCGCTGTTCAACTACGTGTTCGCGAAGAGGCAGGGCGGCACGTTCGTCCTGCGGATCGAGGACACCGACCAGACGCGCGCGCGCGGCGATTCCGAGCAGATGATCTACGACGCCCTGCGCTGGGTCGGCCTCTCGTGGGACGAGGGTCCGGATGTCGGCGGGCCGTTCGCGCCGTATCGCCAGAGCGAGCGCGCCTCGATCTACAAGGATCATGCGGCCCAGCTGCTCGCCGGCGGCAAAGCGTATCGCTGCTTCTGCACCGTCGAGCGGCTCGCGAAGGTCCGGATCCAGCAGCAGGCCGAGAAGCGGAACCCGGGCTATGATCGTCATTGCCGCGATCTCGATCCTGCGGACGGCGCGCACCGAGGCGCCGAGGGCGAGGCGCACGTGGTGCGGATGAAGGCGCCGCTCGAGGGCGACATCGTCGTCCAGGACCAGCTGCGCGGACCAGTGACGATCCACGCCGATCAGGTCGATGATCAGGTCCTGCTGAAGTCCGATGGGCTCCCGACCTACCACCTCGCCAACGTCGTCGACGATCACCTGATGGAGATCACCCACGTGATCCGCGCGGAGGAGTGGATCTCCTCGACGCCCAAGCACGTCCTGCTCTACCAGGCGTTCGGCTGGGAGCCGCCGCAGTTCTTCCACATGCCGCTGCTCCGCAACAGCGACAAGTCGAAGATCAGCAAGCGCAAGAACCCGGTGTCGATCAACTACTACAGGGACGTCGGCATCCTGCCGCACGCGCTGCTCAACTTCCTCGGCACGATGGGCTGGTCGTTCGGCGGTGACCGGGAGAAGTTCACGCTCGCCGAGATGATCGAGGCGTTCTCGTGGGACAAGGTCTCGCTCGGCGGCCCGGTGTTCAGCCTCGACAAGCTGACCTGGATGAACGAGCTCTACATCCACGAGCTGGATGACGCTCAGCTGATCGATGCGATCGAGGCGTGGCGGCTCAATCGCAGCTACTTGCTGAAGGTGATGCCGCTCGTCCACAAGCGGATCAAGAAGCTCAGCGATCTGATCCCGGCGATCGAGTACTTCTTCTCCGCCGAGCTCGACTACACCGCGGTGCTCGGCGAGATGAAGATCCCCGACGTCGCGAACAAGGACGTCGGCAAGGCGCTGCTCGACTTGATCGAGAAGCTCGAGGCCCGGGAAGGCTTCAACGCGCCCACCATCGAGGAGGTCGCGAAGCAGTGGACGGAGGCGCTCGGCTGGAAGCCAAAGCACGCGTTCATGCTGCTGCGTGTGGCGGTCACCGGCCGCACCGCGTCCCCCCCGCTGTTCGAGACAATGTCCGTGCTCGGCAAGGAGATCACGCGGCGCCGGCTGCGCTCCGCCGCCGAGGTCGTCGGCAAGGCGCCGTAGCCATGGGCGTGCTCTGGCGGCTGTTCAAGAAGGTCTCGATCGATCAGTGGCGCGCGATCGATCGCGAGACCGTGCGCACGCCGGAGGAGGCAGGCACCACGAGCGTGAAGGTGATGGCGATCCTCGTCACGGTCGCCATCTCGCTCACGCTCCAGGAGTACATCGGCAGCCACGACTACTATGTCCGGCTGTTCCCCGACGATGGCTCGAGGTACTGGGAGCTCTGGGGCTTCGCGTGGTGGTCGGGCTGGCGCGTGCTCGGCTACGTGATCATCCCGATGGCCGTGCTCGCGTGCCTGCCGGGTGAACGGATCCGCGACTATCACGTCTCGCTGCGCGGGTTCTTCAAACACCTGTGGATCTACGCGGCGCTGTTCGCGTGCATCTTGCCCGCGGTGATCGCGGCATCCACCACCTCTGCATTCCGCCAGACCTATCCATTCTATCGGATGGCGAATCGCTCGCAGCTCGATCTGTGGGCGTGGCAAGGCCTCTATGCGGCGCAGTTCATGTCGCTCGAGTTCTTCTTCCGCGGGTTCATTCTCCAGGGGCTACGGCGTGCGATCGGCGCGAACGCGATCTTCGTGATGATCGTCCCATACTGCATGATCCACTACGGCAAGCCGATGCCCGAGACGTTCGGCGCGATCGGCGCGGGTCTGATCCTCGGCACCCTCGCGATGCGCACCAGATCGATCTGGGGCGGCGTGCTGATCCACATCAGCGTGGCGACCACGATGGATGTCCTCGCGCTGCGCGGCTGCCCGCCGTTCGGCAGCGGCCGCTACTGCCACTAGCGGTCGCGCGGCTCGCCGGTCCGCGGCGACCATCTATTTGTAATCGTTGTCCAAGCTCGCTGCAGGTTGCTGGCGATCGTCCATGCGCATACCATGCGCATAGGAGCCGCAGCTTCTATGATGTGAACGCTCCCAAGCGCGCGGTCAACATGACCTTGAACGAGGACCTCGTGAGGTGTGCGCGCGAATATGCGGCCAACCTCTCCGAGCAGGTGGAGAGGCTATTGGCTGACTACGTCGGCGCAGAGAGAAAGCGGCGCGCGGCAGAAGATGGCCGGATGGACGCGGCCATCACGGCCTGGAACGTCTTCGATGAGACGTACGGTTCGTTTGCGGACGAGCACTCGGACCTCTGATGGCCCAATTCGACGTTCACCGAAACCCAGGCCCGCAGAACGTCGTGATCCCGTACGTGGTCGTCGTGCAATCGCGCCGGTTCGACGTCGCTCGTCGTCGTCTTGTCATCCCACTGGCGCTCGAGTCGACGGTTTCGAGCCCGGAACCGAGACTGAACCCCGTATTCGAGATCGAAGGGACGAAGGTCGTGCTGAATCCGCTGCAGATCGTCTCAGTTGCGGTCGATCGCTTGGGAGCTCTCGTGGTCTCGTGTGAAGCACGATGGTGATCGCGTGATCGCTGCGATCGACCTGTTGGTCACGCGTGCGTGGGACTGAACGAGATCTACCGGGACCGCGCTCGTGACCGATCGGGGGCTACTAGCTCGGCTGCCCTGGGTGGGGGCGTCGACCTGCCGCGCGATGGGGGCAAGGCGCTGTAGCTGATTCTCGCGTCAACGCGGACGCGGAGGGGTGGATCCACACCACAGGCCGCCGAACGCCGGCATGCGCATCGCCGTGAGCAAGGCCGCGATGGCGCCGCGGCCCGGCTCGAGCTCCTGCCAGCGCAGGCCGTCGACGACCTGGGTGCCCTCGCCTCGTGTCGTCAACGTCACTGTGCCATCGTCGCGCACGCGGACGCTCCACATCCCGAACTCGGGCTGCACCTCGAACGACCGACCTGCCGTGAGGTGTGCGATGACCTCGCCGGTACGCCAGACTCGTTGCGTCGCGTCGATGCGGAGGAGCTCCGTACCGTCCTCGCAGACCACGCGTCCGTTGATAACCCGTGCCGGCGTCCTTCCGGGGCGAAAGATCCGGCCCTCGTCGTCGATCGTGAAGAGCTCACGGATCTCAGCCCCTCTCGACGCGACCAGCCGCATTGGCTTCCGCGGCACGGACTCGGTGGCCGCTCGCGGGGACGCCGGCGCCGGCGACTCGTGGATGAGTGAAGGGCCCCCGCACGCGACGGCCGCCACGAACGCCGATGCTCCGACCAGGGTGCCGCTGCGAAGCATGCCGCGTCTGACCGCCGGAACGCCGAACTATTCAACCCGGGGTCACGTCGGGTGTCCGGGTCCCTTCGCGCTCGCCATAGGTCTGCGCCCAGGCTCCGGATCCAGCTGGTTGGAAGAACTGCTTGCCGATGTCGGTGGCGACGAAAACTCGAGCACGTTGCCAAACAAACCCTGCGGCAGCCGTGCGTGCAGCGCACAGCCGACTGATGTCGAGATGCCTCGCTCCTTGTAGCGAGCTCACAAAAAATGAGAGGGGCGCAGCGGCTTGTGTCCGCTGCGCCCCAAAATGAGCACGACCGTCTGACCGTGAGGCGTTCTATCCCCTACGCTTGTGCGTAGGTGGGCTCCACGGTAATCCTTTGGGCTTCCCGACGAGCGGGCGTGCACTCCCAGATCAGAGGTAGATCCCTAGATAGCAGATGTAGGAGACAGATTAGCCTCGGGTCTCGCATCAGACCGTCGGTGCTCAAGCAACAAGCTAGCGATCGCGATCCGGATCGTCAACCGAAAAGCGTCGTCGATCTCTTAGCGGGATCCGGAGCGAACGAAAATCGATCTACTTGTTGTTTGCCTGGTCGGGTTCGGTGCCGAGCGTCGGCAGCGCGCGCCAGTTCGGACCCATGCCACCTTGCTTCGCGATCGAGCGCACGCCGCGCTCCATCATCGTCTCCTTGGTCTCGATCGCGCGCGCACGATCCTCGACGGGCTTGGCGTGCTCGCCGGTATCCATCCGGATGGCGTCGCACGGGCAGGCCTCGACACACAGACCGCAGACCACGCAGCGCAGCTCGTCGATCTCGAAGATCGCCGGGCGCTTCTCGATGCCCTTGTCGTCGGTCTCGGCCGGGATGATCGTGATGCAGTGTGCCGGGCACACGGTCGGGCAGCACATGCACGCCACGCAGCGAACATTGCCGTCATCGCGCAGCGTCAGCCGGTGCAAGCCGCGAAACCGCTCGGGGTACACGACCTTCTCCTCGGGGTACTGCACGGTCTCGATCTCGGCGCGCCACGTCTGATCGTCGGGGGCGCCGGCCTTGTTGCGATCCGCGAGCTTCTTCAGGGGCAGGAACAGGTTGCGGGCGAAATGCTTCAGCGTGATCCCGAGGCCCTTCGTCGTGGCAGCGAGGAAGCTGACGTCCTCCGGCATCGGCCGCACGACCTGGATCGTGCGCGAGCGCGGGTGACGATCGGCGACCGAGACGACCTTCGGTCCAACGACTTCCTCGACGACTTCGTCGTGACCTGCGGACATCACGTACCTCCCATGAACAGCAGCTTGATCAGCGCGGTCACCATGATGTTGGCGAGCGAGAGCGGCAGCAGCAGCTTCCAGCCGAGGTTCATCAGCTGATCCGCGCGGAACCGCGGCAGCGTCCAGCGGATCAGGAGCTGGAACCAGCACAGCAGGATGACCTTCGCCCCGAACGCGGCGAACTGGAGGCTGGTCACCGCCCAGTGCGGCATGTGCAGCACCCAGCCGCTGGTCGACACGCCCGCGGGATCGATGTAGCCGCCAAACCGGAAGCCATCGGCATCGAGGAATGGCACCTGCCAGCCACCGAAGAACACCGTGGCGATCACGGAGCTGATGAACACGATCTCGATGAACTCGGCGAGGAAGAAGATGCCCCAGCGCATGCCGGAGTACTCGACGAAGTAGCCGATGATCTCGGGCTCGCCCTCCGGGATATCGAACGGCGCGCGCTTGGTCTCCGCGATCGCGGCGGTGAAGAACAGGATCAGACCGACCGGCTGCCACAGCCACAGCCAGTTCAGCGGGTTCGAGCCGCTCATCGTGGTGCTCGCACCGAACTGGGCGATCGCGCCGGGCTCGAGGGTGCCGACGACGAGGAACGCGCCCATCAGCGAGAGGCCCATCGCGACCTCGTACGACATCATCTGCGACGAGCTACGCAGCCCTCCGAGCAGCGCCCACTTGTTGTAGGACGCCCAGCCGGCGATCGTGCCGCCATAGTTCGCGAGCGTGAGCACCGCGAAGTAGAAGATCAGGCCGAAGTCGACCTGGAACATCTGCATGCGGATCGAGTCCGCGAACACGTCGGCGCCCGGGTTGGTCGCGAACTGGTAGGTGTCGAACGTCTGGGTCAGCGCGTGCGGGTAGATCGTGGGCCCGAACGGAATGATCGCGAACGCGATCAGCACCGGCGCCAGCGCGAGGATCGGAGCCAGCGTGAACAGTCCCTTGTGGACGTTCGCCGGGATGAAGTCCTCCTTGAAGATCATCTTCACCGCGTCGGCGACGAAGTGGAGGATACCGGCGAGCTTGATCGGACCGATGTTCGCGCGGTTCGGACCGAGCCGGTCCTGCATCATCGCGCTCTGCCGGCGCTCGGCCCACGTGAGCAGCGACGCCAGCGGCATGACCAGGGCGAGCACGATGAACAGCCACTTCGTGCCGGGCCAGTCGAGGATGTCGTAGAGGGTCTTCCAGGTCATCGGTCTAGCCTCGGCTCCCGGCGAACCGCAGCGCGAGCGGCCGCGCATCGCGTGCCCAGGTCAGCGTGCTCCACGCCGGAACCGCGGCGACCATGTCCTTGAACACCTCGCGCGGATGCGTCCACGACAGCTTGCTGCCGGTTGCGCCCGCGAGCCGCACGATCGCTTCCCACCCGGCGATCGCCTGGCCGGGAGGACCGAACGCGGGGTGCATGCGCTGGACGTAGCCCTTGATGTTCGTGATCGTGCCCGACACCTCGGCCCAGTCGGAGACCGGCAGGGCGACTTTGGCGTGCGGCACCGGGCCGCGCTCGTGGGCCGAGATCGCGACGTACTCGAGCTCCTTGAGCTTTCCCGGGTCGAGCCCGGGCAGCACGTCGCCGAGCGCGAGCATGCCGCGGATGTTGCCGTCGAGCTCGTAGATCGGCTTGGTGGTGAAGCCGAGCGCCTCGGCGATCGCCTTGACGCCGCTCATGTTGGGGTTGACGTCGGACACGCGCAGCCGACCATCGGCACGCGCCGGAACCGGTGGACGGCCCGCGATGTACACGTGGGTGACGCCCCACGCCTGCGCGAGCTTGGCGAGCGCGAAGTTGTCCTCGTTGCAGTGGAGTGCCGAGAGCACCACCGCGAACTGACCGGCGGTGCGGCCGACGGCGAGCCGATCCGCGGCTGCCTTGATCGCGCGATCCCAACCCGCCGGCAGACCATCGACGATCGCCGCGGCGAGCCGCTGCTCGCGAAGGTCGTGATAGGTGAACCGGCCCTCGTCGCACATCCAGTAGTCGTTGACCTGGGCGTTGTGCCGCGGGACCAGGCGCCAGGCGCGCCCGTTCTTGTGATGGATCTCGACGTTGCAGCCGGTCGCGCAGCCGTTGCAGACCGACGGCGTTGCCTCGAGCTCCCAGGCGCGCATCGTGAACCGGAAGTCCTTCGAGGTCAGTGCGCCGACCGGGCAGACATCGACGGTGTTCAGCGAGTACGGGTTATCGAGCGCCTCGCCGGGCGCGGTGGTGAGCAGCTCGTGATCGCCGCGGTGGGCGAAGTCGAGCTGGTGCTGGCCGGCCACCACATCGCAGGTGCGGATGCAGCGCGAGCACAGAATGCAGCGCTCCTGATCGAGGACGATCGTCGGCCCGAGGTCGACCGCCTTGGCCTTGTGAACCTTCGGCACGTCGACGCGCGAGTCGCCGTTGTCGTGATCGAAGTACATCTGCTGCAGCGTGCACTCGCCGGCCTTGTCGCAGATCGGGCAATCGATCGGGTGATTGACCAGCGTGAACTCGAGCTGCTGCTTGCGAGCGAGCGTGGACTGAGCGTCGGTGGTGTGGACCACCATGCCGTCGCCGACGACCTGCTGGCAGCTCGGCTGGAGCTTGGGATTCTTCTCGACCGAGACCAGGCACTGCCGGCACTGCGCGACGATCGGCAGGCCTGGGTGGTAGCAGAACGCCGAAATGTCGATGCCGAGCAGCTTGGCGGCCTCGAGGACGTTCGTGCCCCTGGGCACGGTGACCGGCTGGCCATCGATGGTCAGCGTGACCTCGTTGCTGGGCGCTGGCGCCGCGGGCGGCGGAGCGGTCGTCGTGGTCGGTGGTGGTGACGTCGTACTCACTTGTCGCACTCCCCGCCGATCATGTTGATCATGCCGAAGATCGGAACGATGTCCGCGATCAGGTGGCCGTGAATGAGCTTGCCTGCCGTCGAGAGATGCACGAACGAGGGCGATCGCACGTACGCCTTGTACGGGCGGCCCGTGCCATCGGCGACAATGTAGAAACCGAGCTCGCCGTTGCCGCCCTCGACGAACGTGTATGCCTCGCCGGCCGGCACGCGGATGCCGTCGACGATGTGCTTGAAGTGCCGGATCATCGACTCGATCGTGTTGTAGGTGTCGGTCTTCGGCGGCAGTGCGACGCGCGGATCATCGACG
>JAYUVX010000247.1:0-13911 GCA_043753855.1 Myxococcales bacterium
ATTGCGAGCTGGTTGGAGTCACCGTAGGTCACGTGTCCGAACGCGGGCGCGACCATCAGCTTCGCGTTGGCCAGCGGTCCAGCTGCGTTCGCCAGCGACACGAATATCAGCGAGGACGTGACGGGTGGGAACGTGGCCTGGCTATCGGCCCACAAGGTGGTCACGAACGGCACGTCGCCGACCTCGAGATCGATGGTGCCCGACGTCGTGGCATCGATCAGATAGGTCGCGACCTCGAAGCCGACGGCCATGACGCGAAGCGCGTAGTCGGTCCCCTCGGGAACACACGCCGTGTACGTGCCGTCCGCGCCCGAGCTCGCGCACAGATCCGGGCGGCCCTCGACACAGATCGACGCCGCGGCGATCTCGTTCCCATCCGTGCCGTAGCTCGCGACGATGCCGGTGCGCGGGGCGCTACCGGACGGGCAGCCCCCAGCGTCCGGACCGGCATCGATCAACATCGTTTGCTTCCGCTCGCACCCCAACATCCCCACGCACGCGACGAGCACCCACCGGTTCACGGGCCCGACGCTATCGGACCTCGCCGCTACCACGTCAGCCAGTACTGGATGGTCGACGAGGTGCTGGCGCTGACCTCGCGGGGCAGTGGATCGTCGGGGCCGAGGTGCTCGATGTGCTCGGCGAACGGCAGCACGCCGAATGGCTCGATGGTGACGTCGCGTGGTGCCGGCGGGCCGGCGTTTGCGTCGGAGTACACCGCCGCACGGATCGTCAGAGGCCGGCCGGTCTCGTTCACCACGATGGTCCGGACGTCGCTCGACGACAGCTCGATCTCCTTGCCGTTCACCGTGATCGCCTTCGACAGCACCAGCATCTGCTTCGCCGCGTGCGGCGTGCTGTCGCCCGTGACGCGGACCACGCGCGCGCTGTACTTGATGGTCAGCACCGAGAGCACCGCGAACGCCAAGGTCATCACGCCGCCGCCCACGATCACCCAGAACAGCCGCCCGCCACGGACCATGTAGACCAGCGTGCCGATCAGCGCGACCGCGGTCAGGGCGAGCGCGATCAGGTCGGCTTCGACCGGAAGTAGCACTCAGCTCTCTTTGGGCTGGCCCTGATCGTCGAGCACCGTGAGCGCGATCGCCATCGCCTTCTTGGCGCGCGCGACCATCGCCTCGTCGGTCTTGATCTTCTGATACGCGCGGAGCACCTGATCCTGGTAGCTCGTGTTCTCGGTCTCCAGGTTGCCGATCTCCTTGCGCAGATCAGCGATCCGCTGATCGCGCTCGGCGATCGCCTGCGCGTGCGATCGCAGCTCTGCGTTGCGATCTGCGATCGTCTGCACCGCGGTTGCGAGCTCGCCCTGGGTGCGCTTGTGTGCGTCGCGCGCGCCCGACAGGCCCTTGCGCAGTTCCTCGCGCTCGGCGACCAGCTCGCCCTGCCGCTTGCCGTGCTCGGACTGCAGCGCCGCGATCGCGCCCTTGTGCTCGGCGTCGTTGGCCGCCATCGCACGGCCATGCTCGGCGTCTGCGATCGCCTTGGTGCGCACGGTCTCGCCGTTTGCCACCGCGAGCGCGCGCTCCGAGCTCGCCTTCAGCTCGGCCAGTGCCTGTGCGTGCGCAGCCTCGGCGGCCTCGCGCTCGGACTGCGCCTCGGCCGCGGTCTCCTGCATCGCGTGCTTCGCGGCCTGCACGGCGGACCGCAGCTCGGCGGCCTCGTGATCGGCGGCCTCCTGCTGGCTCGCCAGCTCGGTGCGATGCTGCGCGGCGGCCCGCTCGCTGGCAGCGCGATGCTCCGTCGAGGCCTTGTGGATCTCCTCGATCGCGCGCTGCTTGTCCTCGGCGACCTTCGCGAGCTCCACGGCATGCTGTGCCGCGATTCCCTCGGCGCCCCGGCGCTGATCTTCGACGAGCACCTGCTTGGCCTGCTCGTGCTGCGAGATCAGCTGGTCGACCTCGCGCTTGGCGACCTCGAGCTTCACGCCATGCGCAGCCGATTGCCGCTCGAGCTCCGCACGCAGCTCGGACAGCATCGCCGTGTGCGCGGCGGAGTCCTCCTGCCGCTGAGCACTGTGCTCGGCATCCCGCTTCGCGATCGCGGCGGAATGCTCGTCGGCCTGCGCGGCGAGTGCGGCCGCGTGCGCCGCGGCGGCCTGCGAGAGCGCGTGCTCTCGATCGCTCTCGGCACGTGCGAGATCCGCGCGGGCGCTGGCGAGCGCTTGCTCGTGCGCCGTGGCGGCGCGCTCGGCATCTGCCTTCTCAGCGGCGAGCGTATCGCGAACCTCGGCGAGGACCCGCTCGTGAGCCTCCGATGCCGCGGCAACCGCGGTGCCGGCATCGCTGTGCACGCGGGCGAGCTCGGACTCAAGTTCCGCACGCAGCTTCGCGAGCTGAGCGGCCGCGGCTTCCTGCGCGCGCTGGATCCCCTGATCGCGCTCGGTCTCGAGGCGCTGGATCGCCTGATCGCGCTCGGCCTCGAGGCGCTGGATCGCCTGATCGCGCTCGGCCTCGAGCCCGGAGACCGTCGCATCGCGCTCGGTCTGGAGCTGCGCGACCGCCACGTCGCGATCGTTCTGCAGCTGCGCGAGCGCCGCCGCGTGCTCCTCGGTCATCCGAATCGAGTCCGCGGCCTGGCGCTGCTCCAGCGCGCTCACGGCCTGATCGGCCTCGGTGGCGACCTCGTGGCGCGCAGCATCGGCGGCAGCCGCGATCGCGAGCGTGTGCGCTTCCTCGGCGGCAGCCGCGGCGACCTGATGGGCGTCGCGCGCGGCGTTCAACGCGCTGTGATGTGCTTCCTGCGCCGAGGCGAAGGCGCCCTCGTGAGCGGTGCGCGCGGTGGCGAGCTCCTGGGTTGCGGCATCGCGCGCGGATGCGAGCGCGCGCTCGTTGGCGAGCTTGGTGGCCTCGAGTGCATCGGCGTGAGCGGCCGTGAGCTCGAACCGCAGCTTGGCCAGTGCACCGGCCTGCTCCGCGGCTGCGGCGTGCTTGCCGGCGGCGACCGATGCCTGCAGGGCATCGAGCTCGGCGCGCAGCGGCGCGACGGTGGTTTCGAGCGTGTCGGCGGCCGCATTGCGAACCGCTGCGAGCTCCCCCTGGTGGCGCGCGATCATCTGCTCGCGCTCGACCCGCAGCGCGCGCTCGGCCTCGGAGGCACTCGACGCACGCATCGCGAGATCGCGTTCGAGCTGGGTGCGCTTCGCGTCGGCCTCGTTCGCCGCCTGCGTCCGCGCCGCCAGCTCCTGCTGCGTGGTCACCAGCTGGGCAGCGAGGCCCTTCTCGCGCGCTTCGATGGTTGCCGCCTTGCTGCCCTCCGCAGCCGTGCGCTGCTGGAGATCCGCGACGGTCGCCTCGATCGCCGACCTCGCGGTCTGCGCCTGGCGAAGCTTCTCGCCGAGATCGGCGAGCTCGCGGTCCCGCGCGGCGAGATCTTCCTTCGCGCGCGACAGCTCCTTGCCGGCGGTCAGGATGTTCTCGCGCAGCTTCAGGAACTCACCCTCGCGGCTGGTCGGACGCGTCGCGGTCTCCGTGGATGCGCGCGTGCGATCGAGCTCCACCTTCATCTGCGCGATCTGGCGCTCGAGCTCGCCGATCTTGCGCACCGCGTGGCGATCGTGGACGCCCGACTGCTCGCGATCCGCGTCCAGTGCGACCTCGTCGAGTCCGAGGTCCGGGACGTTGATGCTGAGCAGGCCCGATGTCCCACGCGTGCCGGTGGCCGACATCGATGGTGGCGTGGTCGCGGATCCGCGCGGGGGCGACGCGGGCGGTGGTGGAGCAGGTGGCTCGAGCCCGACCGGAGCTGCCTGGATCATGGTCGGTGCTTCGGCGAACCGCGCAGGCTCGGGCTGCAGCATGGTGCCCGGCTGGTTGTCCCGCTCGCTGGGCAGCGGATCCGGGATCTTGTGCGGCATCGGTTCGGGAACGGCGCTGGCGTCGTCCTCGATCATCAGATCGTCGGAATCGAGCGCGATCGACGCCGCGGATTCGAGCGAGGCGGGGATCCGGGTCTCCGGTCCGCTCGGCAGCACGGGGACCGCGTGATCGTCGGAGAGTACCGCCGCCGCACCGACCGGCGGGCGAATCGATTCCTGGCTGAACGAGTCGAAGTCGCTGGCGTCCATCGCGACGCCGTCGTCGATCACGCCCGGGACCGCCTCCTCCTCCATCACGTCACTCGGGACTTCCTCTGGAACCGCGTGGGCCGGCATCAGCCGCGCGATCTCGCCGAGCGTGGGCGGCTCGGTGGGGCGACCGATCCGCTGCGGGATCCCCTGGATCCCCGAGACTTCGTCCTCGCCGGCGGGGGGGGCGGCGAGCGGTGGTGGATCGAGCGGCGCGGCGACGACCGGTGTGGGCAGTGCCGGAGCCGGATCATCGCCGAACTCGCCGCCCTCGCCGAACATGCCGCCGAAGGCGTTCTCGATGTCGGCATCGACGCCGGCATCGACGCGCTCGGAAGGTTGCGCTGGATCGCCTCGCGTATGCGGGTCATCGCCGAAGTCTGCGATCTCGTCCATCGCGACCTCCTCCTCGAGGACCATGTCGCCGTCCGCGAGCGGGATATCGTCGACCTCGACCGGGATGTCCATCTCGTCGGCGGCGTCACTCGCGACCGGGTTGCCGAGCGTGATCATCGCGTCCAGCTTGTTCATCAGCTCGTCGACGGTGAACTTGCGCTTGTCGAGGTACTCGTCGGCGTGGGTCTTCAGACCCTTGTGCTTGGCGAAGCTGTCGGCCGGCACCGAGGCGGTTACCAGCATGATCGGCACCCTCGCTAGCGCTCCCTTGCGGCACTTCTGGAACACCTTGAACCCGGTCTTGTCGGGCTCCTCGACGCCGACGATCAGCAGGGCAGGGAGGTCGGCTGTCGCCAGCGCGACCGCCTGATCCGGATTGGCCTCGACGACGACGCGGATCCCGTAGCGTCCCAGCTGCCCGGTAAGGGTGTCGTGGAACGCAGGATCGGCGTCGATCAGCAGGATGCGTCGGTTCATGCCCCGACCGCGATGATACCCGACCTAGCGGATCTGTTGTTGCGAGCGCGCGATCAAGTCCGACGTCACCACAACCTCGAGCAGCTCCTTCAGGGACATCCGCTCGGAGGTGAACACGTAGCCAACGTGGTTATCGTCGACGTAGCTCACCGCAGGCTGCCCGTCGGCGTCGTGAACACGCAGCGTCAGCCGGCCGATCTGGACCTCGCGGCCATTCGACAGCTCGTCGCCGCGCAGCTCGGTGATGATGACGGTCGTCAGGGAGACCCGGTTCACCCCGACGTTCACCAGGTAGCGGAGCAGGGCCGCATCGTGGCCGGCCACCGCGGTGGCGCGTGCACCGATCAGCTCGATGCCCGGTTCGGTGAATTGCGGAGGCTCGACCGGCGCGAAGTGCTCCTTGAGCCAGGTGCCGGTGCTCGCGCCCTGAACCTCAAGCGGCAGCGACCGCGTCTGCTGTCGCACCACCTCGTTGGCGACGGTGAGCTGGCGGCTCTGCGGCTGCTTGAAGCTCACGCTGACGAACACCAGCAAGGCCGCCGCGGCTGCTGCGAGGGCCGAGCCGGGGAGCAACCACTTGCCGATCCGCGAGCGCGTACGCTGGCGCTCGGTGCCCGCGATCCGCTGGTCCTCTTGATCCAGCGCGCGGGAGATCCGCGCCATGACCAGATCGGGGGCTGGTGGTGGGACGAGCGCGGTGCGCAGCACGTGGAGCTCCGCGCGTTCGGTGTCGAGGTGCACCTTGCAGGCGCTGCACTCCACGAGATGAAGCTCGAGCTCGCGCCGCTCTTCCGCGGCGAGCTCGTCGTCGAGGTAGGCCATCGCTAGCGTCTCGATGCTCTGACACAGACTCATCTAGGTTCCCTCCCGCGCGGTCTTCTTGTGAGCGCGGTATGTCTCGAGATCGATTGTCTTGGTCGCCGGATCTTCGGCGTCACCTGGCGCGGGTGTGGGCTTGGTCTCGCGGACGTAGCCCTCATTCATCGCGAACTCGCGCAGTGCGCCTGCCAGCAGCTTCCTGCCGCGGAACAGCCGGCTCATCACGGTCCCCACGGGGGTCTGCATGATGTCGGCGATCTCCTTGTACGACAGCCCCTGCACGTCGCACAGCACGACCGCCGTGCGGAAATCATCGGGCAGCGCATCGAGCGCGCGCTGCACGTCATCGGAGACGCTGCGGTCGAGCAGCATGCGCTCCGGGGAATGACGCTCGGTGGACTCGGCGTGGACCAGCACGCCGTCGGTGGCGTCCTGCTCGGCGGTCGCCGCATCGAGGACCTCTCGGCTCCGCTTCTTGCGCTGATACTCGTTGATGAACGTATTGGTGACGATCCGCAGGAGCCACGCCTTGCAGTTGGAGTCCTGCTCGAACGAGTCCCAGAACCGGTACGCGCGCAGCAGCGCGTCCTGGACCAGATCCTCGGCATCGCGCGGGTTGCGGGTCAGCCGGTAGGCGGCACCGTAGAGCGCATCGGTATGGACGAGCGCCTGTCGCTCGAACTGCGCGCGCTTCTCACGAGCTGGCTGCATGTGGGGGTAACTACCGGGGGAGGAGCCTGGATTGTTCCCGCCGACTCGTAACTGTGAGCCCACGTGGAACTGTCAGCGAGAACGTAATGGTTTCGGGGAGCTGCGCACCGTCGAAACCCCGCGCGAACGAGGAACAGGGCTTCCCCGTTCCGTTCGGATACCCACCCTCAGCTCGCTGGCGCTTCCGGGAAGCTACGCGTGGAACGCCTGATGGCTCACGCCCAGAGCCTCGGCGACCGCGGGATGCGGGACCGTACCCTTGTACGTGTTCAGCCCGCTCACGATGTGCGGCGTGTCGCTGATCGCCTTCTCGAGGCCGAGGTCCGCGAGCTTCACCACATACCTGATGGTCGCGTTGGTCAGCGCGTAGGTCGACGTCCGGGGCACCGCGCCCGGCATGTTCGCCACCATGTAGTGGATGACGTCGTGGACGACGTAGGTCGGGTTGTCGTGGTAGGTCGGGCGCGCGGTCTCGACGCAGCCGCCCTGATCGATCGATACGTCCACGATCACCGAGCCCGGCTCCATCTGCTTCAGCATCGCCTCGGTGACCAGGCGCGGCGCGCGAGCACCCGGCAGGAGCACCGCGCCGATCACGAGATCGCTCTCGAGCACCGCGCGCTCGATGCTGATCGGATCGGAGAACTGGGTCGACACCCGGCCCGCGTAGATGTCATCGAGGTAGGCGAGCGTCTTCAGATTGACATCGAGCACGGTGACGTTCGCGCCGAGGCCGACGGCCATCTTGACCGCATTCGAGCCCACCACGCCAGCGCCGATCACGGTGACCCGCCCGCGCTTGACGCCCGGCACGCCGCCGAGCAGCACGCCCTTGCCGCCGCGCTCGCGCTCGAGATAGGTAGCGCCGGCTTGCACGCTCATACGACCCGCGACCGCCGACATCGGCGTCAGCAGGGGGAGATCGCCGGGCGTCGGCTCGATCGTCTCGTACGCGACGCCGTTGACACCGCGGCTGAGCAGCTCCTTGCCAAGCTCGTGCGCTGCCGCGAGGTGCAGGTAGGTGAACAGCAGCAGATCTTTGCGCATCAGCGCGAACTCGGGAGCGATTGGCTCCTTGACCTTGACGACCATGTCGGCCGCCCAGATCTCCTCGCGCGTCGCGACGATCTTCGCGCCCGCCTTGACGAACGCTTCATCAGCGATCGACGAGCCGAGGCCAGCTCCCTGCTCGACGAGGACCGTGTGGCCTCGCGCGGTGAGGATCGCCACGCCCGACGGGGTCATGCCGACGCGGAATTCTTGGGTCTTGATCTCTTTGGGTACGCCGATACGCATGTGGATGGCGCGCAGTATCCGCTCGCCGTCGGCGAAATTCCATCGAGCCGCGCCACCAGATCGAGTGACGCAACGCGCTAGCGAACTACTCGGTGGCCGCGGCTTCCTCGTCCTTGCCGTGGCACTTCTTGTACTTCTTGCCGGAGCCGCACGGGCACGGATCGTTGCGCCCGACTTTGGGCTTCTCGCGACGCACGGTCTCGCCCTTGGGCTCGGCACCATCGGCGCGCACCCCGCCGGCTTGGGACGGACGGCCGCCGCGACGACGCTGCTGCGCGGCGGCCGCCTGCCCGGCACCATCGCCGTCCGCTTCGTCCTCTGACTTGCCGGCGACGCCGAGCTCGGCCATCTCGCGCTCCTTCTCCTGCACGGCCGGAACGACGTCGGCCTCGCGCTGGATGTGGACGCGGAACACCTTGGTGATCGTGTGCTCCTGGATGCGGGTCATCATCTCGGCGAACATGTCGAAGCCGATCCGCTTGTACTCCTTCTTCGGATCCTTCTGACCGTAGCCCTGTAGCCCGATGCCCTCGCGCAGGGCATCCATGGTCTTCAGGTGCTCGATCCACTGCTGATCGATCTCCTCGAGCCAGAACGTGCGCTGGAAGTAGAGCAGCCACGGACGGCCGAGCTCCTTCTCGCGCGCTGCGAGCTGCTCCTCGATCTTCGGCCAGACCTGCGCACCGACCTCGTCGGGCGTGCCCGGATCGATGTCGAACTGCATGTTGAACTGCTCTTGCAGCGCGTCCTCGAGCTCGTCCCAGTCCCACTCGTCGTCGGCCTTGTCGGCGGACAGCACGGTATCGATCACCGTCTGCATTCGAGCATCGGCGAGATCGTAGAGCCGCTCGCGCTGCTGGATCTGCGACGCGGTCACGGTGGCAACGCAGTACTCGACGAGCTCGGTGTTCGAGGCGTCGTAGCGCTTCTCGAGATCGAGCAGCGAGCCGAACTGGCGCCAGATCTCGAACCGCAGCACGCGCCAGCCCGGGCGCGGGTCGGTGACCGGAGCACCGAGGGCAACCGCCTCGTCGCGCTCCTTGACCTTGTCTTTGACGACCTTGATCAGCTCCTCGAGCTTCGGCTTGATCTCGGGCGTCAGCGACTCGACCGTCCAGTCACCGCTCGAGGTCACCGGCTCAGGCTCGATGCCAGCAGCCTGCTCCTGCTCGTTCGGCTCGCGGTGATAGCGGCCGTCGAGCACCTGGCGGCGCAGCGCATAGATCGTCTTGCGCTGCTGATTCATCACGTCGTCGTACTCGAGGACGTTCTTGCGCTGATCGAAGTTGCGGCCTTCGACCTTCTTCTGCGCGCCCTCGATCGAGCGGGTCACCATCGGCGATTCGATCGGCACATCCTCCTCGAGGCCGAGCCGCTCCATCAGGCCGGTCATCCGGTCGAGGCCGAAGATCCGTAGCAGATCGTCCTGCAGCGACAGATAGAACCGCGAGCTGCCCGGATCGCCCTGGCGACCGGAGCGCCCGCGCAGCTGGTTGTCGATGCGGCGCGACTCGTGGCGCTCGGTGCCGACGATCTTGAGGCCACCCGCAGCGAGCACGACCTCGCGCTCGGCCTCGCACTCGGACTTGAACTTCTCGACCAGCTCGGCGAGCCGCTTGTCCTCGTCGAACGCCGGCACACTCGAGCCGCCCCCCGGCTTCGAAGAAGCCGTGAGGTCCGGTTGGGTGCCTTCGGCGCCACCCTCGGTCGCTTCCGCATGCTCGACATCGGGCGCCAGCTGCGCCTTCTCCTCGAGCAGCGCGTCCTTCGCCATGGCATCGGGATTGCCGCCGAGCACGATGTCGGTGCCGCGACCGGCCATGTTGGTGGCGATCGTGATCGCGCCCTTGCGACCGGCCTGCGCCACGATCGACGCCTCGCGCTGGTGCTGCTTCGCGTTCAGCACGTTGAACGGCAGGCCCTTGGCCTTGAGCAGATTGGCCACGACCTCGGACTTCTCCACCGAGACCGTACCGACCAGCACCGGCTGACCACGCTGGTAGCAATCCTCGACGTCGGTGACGACCGCGCGGAACTTGCCCGCCTCGTTCTTGTAGACGAGGTCCGCGTGATCCTTGCGGACCATCGGCTTGTTGGTCGGGATCACTACGACGTCGAGCTTGTAGATCTGGTGGAGCTCCTGCGCCTCGGTATCCGCGGTACCGGTCATGCCCGATAGCTTCTTGTAGAGCCGGAAGTAGTTCTGGAACGTGACGGTGGCGAGGGTCTGGTTCTCCTCCTCGATCGTCACGCCTTCCTTGGCCTCGATCGCCTGGTGCAGGCCATCGCTCCAGCGCCGGCCTGGCATCGCGCGCCCGGTGTCCTCGCTGATGATCACGACCTTGCCCTGATCGATCAGGTAGTTGACGTTGCGCTTGTAGAGCGTGTGCGCGCGCAGCGCCTGGTTCGTGTGGTGCACCAGCAGCACGTTGCTCGCGGCGTACAGGTTCTCGACGCCGAGCAGCTCCTGCATCTTCTCGACGCCGTCGTCGGTGAGCATGGCGGAGTGCGCCTTCTCGTCGACGGTGTAGTCGACCTCGCGCTTGAGCCGCGGGATCATGCGGTCGATCTTCACGTACAGCTCGCCGCTCTCCTCGGCCGATCCGGAGATGATGAGCGGCGTGCGGGCCTCGTCGATCAGGATGGAGTCAACCTCGTCGACGATGCAGAAGCCGTGGCCACGCTGGACCAGCTCCTCGGTGGACCACGCCATGTTGTCGCGCAGGTAGTCGAAACCGAACTCGTTGTTCGTGCCGTAGGTGACGTCGGCGTTGTAGGCCGTCTGCTTCTCCTCGCGCGACAGCCCGGGCACGTTGACGCCCACCGACAGCCCGAGGAACCCATACAGCCGCCCCATCCACTCGGCGTCACGCCGGGCCAGGTAGTCGTTGACGGTGACCACGTGCACGCCCTTGCCGGAAAGCGCGTTGAGGTAGACCGGCAGCGTGGCCATCAGGGTCTTGCCCTCGCCGGTGCGCATTTCGGCGATCTTGCCGTTGTGCAGCGCCATGCCACCGATGTACTGCACGTCGAAGTGCCGCATCTTCAGGCTGCGCTTGCCGCCCTCGCGCACGGCAGCGAAGGCTTCGGGCAGCAGATCGTCCAGCGTCGTGCCCTGCGCGATGCGCTGGCGGAATTCGTCGGTCTTGGTCCGCAGCGCGTGGTCGTCCAGCGCTTCGAACTGCGGTTCCAGCGCGTTGACCTGTTCGACCACGCGGCGGTATTGTTTGAGCAGGCGGTCGTTGCGGCTGCCGAAAATCGAGGTGAGAAGCTTGGGCAACATGCGGCGTCGGGGGGCTTTGGACCGGGGGGCGTTGCTGGCTGGCGCAGTGCGCCGTGAAGCGGGCTCAGCGTGGCCGGGACCAGGTTCTGGGGGCAGGAGGCCGGCATGCCGGCCGAGAATTTGGCACCTGCACAGGTGGGGTCGGTGTCGCAGCCCAAAAGGCCTGCGGCCCGGTCTGCTGCGGTGCTGACCTCCAGCAAAGGCCGGTGACCCCCTTGGGCAGCTGCCGCAACGGAATTCGGAAGTCTATCATTCAGCCCTCTGGCGGCCTCTGCAAAGCGCCACGGCGCCTGCAAGGACCGGCGGCCACAAACGGTCGAAATCAACCGGTGAAGCCACTTTGCACCAAAAGCCTGCGAGCCCCATGTCCCGCCCCTTCGGCAAACCGTCCTCAGCACCACTGCCCAGCGGCACGCAAGGCATCGCTGATGCCCTCGCGCACAGCGAGCCGCTGGCCCAACTGACGCGGCGACTGCAGGAATCCCAGGCTCGATTGGCGTCGATAGCACCGCTCTTGCCACCGGCCATGCGCCTGCAAGTGAAGGCTGGGCCGATCGACGAGGCGGGCTGGACACTGCTGGTGGGCAACAGCGCCGTGTCGGCCAAGCTGCGTCAGATGGTGCCGGCGCTGGAGGCCCACCTGCGCAGCCGCGGCTGGGATGGCCCGCCGGTGCGGGTGAAGCTGCTGAACCCAGGTTGATCCGCCCGCCGAGGCCTTGCAACGCCGCGGGCGATGGTGCCGACTATCCGAATCGAACGGATGACCTACCGCTTACAAGGCGGTTGCTCTACCAACTGAGCTAAGCCGGCATTGACCTTGAATTCTAGAGTGCGGCCGTGGAGAGCGGCCATGATCAGGTGCGTGTGGCAGCACGCCGAAGCCTGAACGAGTCCGCTATTTGATGCGCTTCAACGACGGCCGCCCCGCTGCGGCGGGCGGCGGCTCGGGTGGTTCCTCGTCGGCAAGCGCAGCGCGCCCGATGGACGGTGTCGCCCGCTTGTCGTCGCTCACCGCGGGCGGTGCCAACCGCAAGCCGACCTTGGTTGGCTCGACGGCACCCGGCGCCGCGCTGGTCGCGAACCCGGCCGCAGTCGGCGCCGGAAATGCCATGCCCTGGCCGTTTTCACGGGCATAGATGGCCACGACATGGTCGATCGGCACGCGGATTTCGCGCGAAACACCGCCGAAGCGTGCCTTGAACTCGATGCTTTCGTTGCCCAGGCTCAGGCTGCTGGTGGCTTCGAAGCCGACGTTGAGCACGATCTCGTTGTTCTTCACGTACTCCATCGGCACCTGCACACCAGCCCCCATCGTCACGGCGATGTAGGGCGTGAAGCCGTTGTCGGTGCACCAGTCGTGCAGCGCGCGGATCAGGTAAGGACGGGTGGAGCTGCCTTGCTCGTCCGGTGCAGCCGGTTTATTCATACTGGATATTACTTGCGCATCACCTTTTCGGACGGCGTCAGCGCCTCGATGTAGGCCGGGCGCGAGAAGATGCGTTCGGCGTACTTGAGCAGCGGTGCGGCGTTCTTCGACAGGTCGATGCCGTAGTAATCCAGGCGCCACAGCAGCGGGGCGATGGCCACGTCGAGCATCGAGAAGTCGTCGCCCAGCATGTACTTGTTCTTCAAGAAGATAGGCGCCAGCTGGGTCAGACGCTCGCGAATCTGGCCCCGCGCCTTCTCGAGCTGCTTGTCGTTGGCCTTGGCACCGCCGCGGCTCTCCAGCAGGTTGACGTGGGCGAACAGTTCTTTCTCGAAGTTGAACAGAAACAGCCGCACCCGGGCACGCGCGACCGGATCACCCGGCATCAGTTGCGGATGCGGGAAGCGCTCGTCGATGTACTCGTTGATGATGTGCGACTCGTACAGGATGAGGTCGCGCTCCACCAGGATGGGCACCTCGTTGTACGGGTTCATCAGCGCGATGTCCTCGGGCTTGGCGAACAGGTCGACGTCGCGAATCTCGAAGTCCATGCCCTTTTCGAACAGCACGAAGCGGCAGCGGTGCGAATAGGGGCAGGTGGTTCCGGAGTAAAGCACCATCATGGCGGTGGCCTCCCAAGTGAAGCGGTTGCGCAAAAAAACAATGCGCGCAACGGGCCCGTCGGGGCGGCCGCTGCGCGCGAGGCCCGGCTGTGGCTAGCCGAACCAGCGGGACGTGCTTACTTGATGTCTTTCCAGTAGGCCGCGTTCAGACGCCAGGCAATCAGCGTGAAAATCGACAGGAACAGCAGCACCCAGACACCCAGGCGCACGCGCTGGGTCTGGGCCGGCTCGCCCATCCACTGCAGGTAGGCCACCAAGTCGGCCATCGCGAGGTCGTAGTCACCTTTGCTCAGCGTACCGGGCTTGCTCTGCTCGAAGCCCTTGAACAGACGCACGGTCTTGGTCGGATTGTGCGGGTCTTTCTCCTCGGCATAGACGGCGCGCTGCTCACCCTGCAGCTCCCACAGCACATGGGGCATGCCCACCGCGGGGAAGACGAGGTTGTTCCAGCCGGTGGGCCGGGTCTCGTCGCGGTAGAAGCCGCGCATGTAGGTGTAGAGGTAGTCAGCCCCCGAGCCGTTGCCACCAGCCCGCGAACGGGCGATCACGGTCAGGTCGGGCGGTTGGGCGCCGAACCATTCCTTGGCGTCCTTGGCCGCCAGTGACACCGTCATCAGCGCGCCCACCTTGTCACCGGCAAACAACAGGTTCTGCCTGATCTGGTCTTCAGTCAGTCCGATGTCGACCAGCCGGTTGTAGCGCATGTACGCCGCAGAGTGGCAGTTGAGGCAATAGTTGACGAACAACTTGGCGCCATGCTGCAGCGCGGCGACGTCGGTGATGCGCTCCTTGGGGA
>JAYUVX010000248.1:0-4618 GCA_043753855.1 Myxococcales bacterium
GGCCGGGTCTTCTTGGCACCGGCGAACCGCGCCTTCACCGCGGCGATCACCTCGTCGACCTCGACATCTCCGACGATCGCGAGGGTCAGGCCAGCGACCGGATAGCGATCGGCATAGAACGCGACGAGCGAGGCCCGCGAGAGATCCGCGACCGCGGCCGGCGTGCCGAGCGCATCGCGCGCGTACGGATGATCGCCGTAGAGCGCCTCGCTGAACACGCGGAACGCGACCTGGCTGGGACTGTCGGCCTGGGCGACCTGATCGTCGAGTAGCGCGCGGCGTTCGCGCACCAGTTCGGCCGGCGGCAGCCGTGGATCGAGGATGCAGTCGGCGAGCAGCTCGAAGCCGGGCTTCCAGGTCCGCGCCAGCCACTCCGCCGCGACCCCGAAACTGTTTCTGCCGGCCACGCCGCCGAGCGAGCCACCGAGGCGATCGATCCGGTCCGCGACCGCACTCGCATCGAGGCTGCCGCAGCCGCGCGTCAGCATCCGGGCGAGCAGCGCGGTGGCGCCCGAGGTCTTCGCATCCTCGACGCGCTGGCCGCCCTTCCACACCGCACGCATCGCGACCACCGGCACCGAGGCATCGCGGCGAACCAGCAGCACCATTCCGTTGGGCAGCGCGAGCCGCTTCTCCACGGGCGCGGTGACCACCGGTGACCTCGCGAGCGAGCGCCGCACCCGGGTCTCCGCCTGGCGCGCGAACCGAGTGGTGGCCGCGCCGTGCGACGCCGGCCTGCGCGCATACGGCAGGATCGCGGCGATGCTCGCGTTCTCTGGCCGCAGATAGCGGTGCATCACGCCGGCCACATCGTGGCGGCGCACCGCACGGATCCGATCGAGATACACGTGACCGAACTGCGGATCGCCGGCGACGGTGGCGTGCCAGCCGAGCGAGCGCGCGCGGCCCTGTGCGGTCTCGAGCTGACGAACGAATGCGGTCTCCGCCGCGATCCGCGCCTTGTCGAGCTCCTCGGTCGACAGCTCCTCGGTCAGCTCGAGGCTGCGATCGACGAGCGCACCGACCACCGCACGAGCATCGCCGCCCTTCGAGGTCGCCGACAGCACGAGCAGCCCCGGATCGCGCAGCGCGTGAACGTTGGCATACGCGCTGGTCGCGAGCTGATCGCGATCGCGGAGCAGGCGCGGGAGCCGTGCGGACTCGTTCTGGCCGAGCAGGATCGCGGCGACATCGAGCGCGGCCACATCCGGATGCCGCGCCGCCGGCACGTGGAAGCCGACGGACAGGTACGCCTCGCTGACATCGCGCAGGGTGCAGCTCGCGCGCGGAGCGGTCTGCGCCGGCTCGGCGGCCACGCACCGGGTGGGGCGGCCGGCGGGCATGGCGCGGAACCGGCGCTCGACCTGGCGTCGCACGTGATCCGGGTTCACGTCCCCCGCGACCACGAGCGTCAGGTTGTCGGCGACATAGAAGGTACGGAAGAAGTCGATCAGCTGGCGCTCGCCGAGCCGGCGCACGCTCTCGGCGGTGCCGATCACGGGGCGGCGATACGGATGCGACACGAACGCGGTCGAGAACAGGCTCTGCGCCACCGAACGAGCCGGGTCATCCGCGCCCTGGCGGATCTCCTCGAGGATGATCTCGCGCTCGCGGGCCAGCTCGTCGGGATCGACGCGCGGTGCAAGTAGTGCGTCGCCGATCGCGTCGATCGCGCTCTCGGTGTGATCGCGGCCGAGGACCGCGTGATAGACGGTGTGATCGAACGCGGTCCACGCATTGATCTCGCCGCCCCCGCGCTCGATCGCGCGCGTCAGCTCGCCAAGACCGTAGCCCGAGCTGCCCTTGAACAGCATGTGCTCGACAACATGCGCCACACCGGCTTGTAGAGGCGTCTCGTCCGCGGAGCCCACGCCGACCCACGCCTGGACCGCCACCACGGGCGCGGGATGGCCCGAGGCGATGTGGAGTGTGAGCCCGTTATCGAATCGATGGGTGGCAACGTCCTGCACGGCGAACCCCGCCACGAACGCGGCAGCGGCGAGAGTGTAGGCACGATGGAACACCCGGGGCATCTTTTGGCCTATGGCAGGACCCCCCGGACCATAGGCTATCCTCGCCGCATGAAGGGCTCGATCCTGCTCCCGCTCGTACTGCTCGCTGGCTGCGGTGGAGATGCCAATGTCGCTGGCAACTACACGATCGCACTCACCAATGGACCGAATGGCTGCAACCTCTCGAGCTTCACCCCGGGCTCGACGACCAGTGGCGTCAGCGCCGTGGTGGTCCAGGACGGGTCGAAGGTCACGCTGACCATCGAGGGCCTCGCCGGGCTCGCGCTCGCCGGGCTGCTCGGCGCCAATCGCAACGTGTTCACCGGGGATGTCGACGGCGACTCGATGCAGGTCGAGTCGATCGGGACCAAGGCCAACACCTCGGGGAACTGCACCTATACCTACAACGCGACGATCGACGGTAGTCTCGACGGCGATGTCCTCCGCGGCCGGATCTCCTATCGCGCCGCCGACAACGGAAACACCGATTGCTCCCAGGTCCACGGGTGTCTAAGCTATCAGGACTACAACGGCACCCGCCCACCGCAGTAACCCGCGATGCGCCGGCGCTCGTGACCGAGCGGCTGTCGCTGCGTGAGCTGCGCCTCGATGATGCCGCGGCCGTCGCCGACGGTGCGGGCGACGAGCGCGTCGCGAAGTTCTTGATCCAGGTCCCATCGCCGTACCCGGTCGCGCTCGCGCGGCGCTGGGTGCAAGCCCGGATCGACTGGTGGGAACAGGGCCGCGGCGTCACGCTCGCGATCACGCGGCGCACGCAGACGCGGACGCTGGTCGGCACGGTGAGTCTTCGGCGCTACGCACGCGACCGCCGCGCCGAGCTCGGCTACTGGCTCTCGGCGAACGCGTGGAGCTTCGGGTTCGCCACCGAGGCGTGTCGTGCGATCGTCGACTACGGGTTTCGCGAGCTCGAGCTGTCGCGGATCTATGCCCAGGTGCTCTCGGGCAACGGCGCCTCGTCACACGTGCTCGAGAAGCTTGGCATGGTCAGCGAGGGCACCAAGCGCCAGCACGTGCGCAAGGGCAAGAAGCTCCACGACGTGCTGCTCTATGGCCTGTTGCGCGACGAATGGCCCGCGAGCTGACCCGCCGCCGCGAACCAGCCGATCGCGATCCCGATCCCGACGCCGAGCACGAGCCCGGTCGGAAATCCGAACCCGCCGCCCGGCGAGGGGGAGGCGGTGGGCGGCGACGTCGTATCACCTCCGCGTGCCAGCGCGATGAGGAACCCGGCGGCGCACGCAACGCCGAGCCCGACCGCGATGATCCACAGCCAGCGCGGTGTGCTCGGCCGCTGCCGCGACGACGCGAGGACCGCCTGGATCGCGCGCTCCTGGTCATCGTCGCCCACGACCACAGCGTACACGCCGTTTCACGAGGGGCACGTGGCTTGCTGGGATCGCGCGCGCGTACGCGACGTCGCGCACTTGCGACCTTCGACGTTGCGATCATCAACATGCGTACCCTCCCCTGCCTCGCCCTCCTCCTCGCTGCCTGTGGCGGTACCCCCTCGTCGCCGGTCCAGCCGGATGCTGGCCCGGCCGCCGACGGTGCGCCCGATCCGGCGACCGGGTGCCCGGCGGGCCTCGCGGGAGCGCCGTGCGTGCTCGCCATCTACGATCAAGCGATCGCCGGTTGTGACGCGGCCCGGGTCACCGAGCTGCGGACCGAGCTCGATGCGCGCAAGGACCTCGGCCCGTTGTGGGCGGGTGGTCGCGCCCTGTTTCGGACTGACGGCGTGATCCATGTCGCCGGCGGGTTCAACGGCTGGTCGACGTCGGCGCTGACCTCGGCCGCGGTGTGCGCGAGTGATCTGTTCGTCGCGATCGGCCCTGTCGCGACCGGGTTCTGGCCCTACAAGCTGTTCGACGGTGCCGCCTGGTCGCTCGATCCGCACGATCCCGCGTTCGCGTACGACGACTTCACCGGCAATCCCGACGGCGCGAACAGCGTCATGAACACGCCCGACTCGGGCAAGGGTCACATCGTCCGGCTCGCCCGTGCGTGCTCCACCGCGCTCGGCAACTGCCGCGACGTCACCGCGTACTACCCGCCGGGCTACACCGCGCCCGCGAACGGCGGTCGCGGCTATCCGGTGCTGTTCATGCAGGACGGGCAGAACCTCTGGGATGATCACGATTGCTGCTTCGGTCACACCGGCTGGGAGGCCAACATCGCGCTCGACACCGAGATCGCCGCCGGCCGCGTGGCGCCGGTGATCGTGATCGGCGCAGCGAGCACCGCCGCGCGCAACGACGAGTACGGGCTGTCCTCGGCGAAGCTCATGACCTTCATGCAGTTCCAGCTCACCGAGCTGCAGCCGCAGGCGCTCGCGCAGGTGCGCTGGGATCACAACAAGATCGCGATCGCGGGCAGCTCGCTCGGCGGCGTGGTCGCGATGCACCTCGCCCTCAGCTATCCGCAGACCTATGGTGCCGCGGCCTCGCTGTCGGGAGCGTTCTGGGCGGGTCGGGGCGATGGCACCGCGGTGCGGGATCGGATCCCGGTGGTCGGCAAGCAGCCGCTCGCGATCTACCTCGATCACGGCGGCAACGTGGCGCAGAACAGCGATGGGGCCGCGGACTCGG
>JAYUVX010000249.1:0-13874 GCA_043753855.1 Myxococcales bacterium
CGGCTCGAATCAGCTCACTTCGCTCCTCGGATTGCCACATGGGCCGAGGCTCACGCCCGCCGCCCGGACCCGCCATGTGGGGTTTACACAGCGCTTACAGTGCGCGGGGCCAGTTCACGATGCGCTCGGCAGCGATGAAAGTGTAAGTCTTGCCAGATCACCAATCGTGCGCACGGAAGCAAGACCGCCTTCGTGGAGTAATGTGTCGAACCGATCCTCGAGTTGCGCGAGTAACGTTAAACGCGTGAGTGAGTCGAGCCCGAGCGCGGCGAGCGACGTCTCTTCGTCAAGGTGACTGAGATCAACGTCGGCAGGTATCTTACCCGCGCGCTGCAGGTCGCGCACGCCCGCGATCACAGCTTCCGTCGCGAGATCCATTAGGAAAGCTCCCGCGCAAACAAGCGGCGACACTCGTCGCGCCTCAGCTTTCCGCTCGTCGTGCGGGGCAGCGCACCAGTGGGCACGCACACGATCCGGTCGAGTTTGATACCGACATGGTCGAGGACCGCGCGGCGCACTCTTGCGCGCAGCGAGGTCTCCTCCACTTCTGACTTCGCGCGCGTCTCGACTGCAACCACGATGAATTCCTGGCCGAGGTCGGGCCGAACGTCACCGAATGCTACGACGCGTCCGGTCATCACGCCTTCTGCAGACTCAGCAGCCCACTCGATTTCACTCGGCGAAAAATTTGCGCCGCCCCGAATGATCAACTCTTTCTCGCGTCCGGTGATAAATAGCTCGCCGGCCGCAAGAAAACCAAGATCGCCCGTATCTAGCCATTCGCCGCGAGGGGGATGACCGAAGTACATCCGGCTCACCGCAGCGCCGCGCACGAGCACGTGGCCTTGAATTCGCTCACCGACAACAGCGCCATCATTGGTAGCGATCTGCACCTCCATATGGTCGACTGGGCGGCCATTTCCAACGAGCGTGAACGTCCCAGTGGCGCCAGCCGGCGCGTCCACGACCTCGCCCGAACGACGCAGAGCCTCCGAGTCGACGGACAGAAGGGTGAGCGGTGACCCCGGATCGCCCATGGTCACGGCGAGCGTCGCCTCCGCGAGTCCGTACGCGGGCCGAAGCGTCGTGGCTGCGAGCCCCGTCGGCGCGAAGCGTTCGACGAAACGGTCGATCGTGCGCTGATAAACCATTTCTGCGCCCACCCACGCATATCGCCATGCCGACAGGTCAATTCCGTCAAGGCGCTCCTGGCCGACTCGGGTCAACAAGTCGTATGCTGAGGTAGGGTTCGGAGAGAGCGTGCCGCGTGTATCGCTAAGGACACGTAGCCACATTGACGGATTGCGCATGAACGATTCTGTGGGAATCAAATGTAAGGCGTGGTCCCAATAGAGAGGGCAGCACAGCCCGCCAAAAAGACCCATGTCGTGAAACAAAGGCAGCCAGCTGACCATCGTGTCGTCCGAATTCATACCGGAGCGGCGGCCAATGCTAGCGAGGTTGGCTATCATATTGGCGTGCGTAATCACCACCCCTTTAGGATGTCCGGTGCTGCCCGAGGTAAACTGCACCACTGCAACATCGTCCGGTACCGGGACGGCGGTGACTCCGGGCAGACGGCGCGCATCCGCGAGTTGATCATCAGAGATTAGCGTGGTGTCGAAGTCTAGTTCTCGAAAATCCGCAAGCGACGCACCGGTGCCGACGACGGCAACTGGGCGCGCGACCCGCACCGTGGCGGCGCTTCGTTGGCGGAGGATGTTGTTCTCTGCGCCACTACTCGCGGGAAGTGGAATGAATGCCTCGCGGTTCATCCAACAGGCGAGCATGACCTCGATGAACGCGCGCCCCGTCGGCAGCATGCACGCGACACGGGTACCGGCGGTCGCGCCCGATTCCGCAAGGAGACGCGCGATGCCGGCGCTGCTCTCGAGCAGTTGAGGGCGCGAAAGCGTTACGCGCTCTCCATGTTGGCCGGGATGGATCGTGATCGGCGCAGATCATCGAACCGAGATCACCCCGATTGCGAGCCCAGGTCTACCTTCACTTTACCTGGTGGCCCCGCGAACCGAGCCCGACAACGCCGGTTACGCTGCGGCGATCGCAGCCGCCGCGGCACGGTGGACCCTCTCGCCGCGTCAGACCGAAGTTTTGGAGCTAGTCGCGCGCGGGCTCGCGAACGCGACGGTCGCAGCGATGCTCGGTGTCTCCGAGCGAGCGGTCGAGCACCACGTCACGGCGCTACTTGCCCGCGCCGACGTCGACAACCGCGCCCGCCTCGTCGCCGCGGTTCTCACAGCGACGGCGGGCCCCGGTCGTCGGGGATGATCGCGCCACTCGCGCCGCAGTTGGGCTGCGTCGCGGGCTGCGCGGGTCGCGGTCGCTGGGCCATGGCGCCAATGACGCTCTTCTGCTTTTCGACGCTCAGTGCGGTGAATTCGCCGTGGAGCTGCATGTGACAGCGCTCTTCGACGGCACAGTGCATGGTCGTTTTACTCTCGTTTTCGCGGTACTGACCACCGTTCCGTAGCGCTGTTTCAGGGTGCGAGTCCCGCTACAGCGCATACTGTTCCCGCGCAGGTCGGCTGAGCCTCGAAGCTGGCGGCAACGCAGACGTCGCCGTTGCAGGCCACACCCACGCTTGTCAGCCGCGCGACCGCGGTGATGTTCACAGCCGTCACCGTGATGGACACGGTGGCGGCCGAGCCCCCGTTCAACGTGTACGTCAAGCTATCGGGACCTTCGTAGTTCGTCGCGGGTTGGTAGGTCACAGCACTGCCTCCGGCGACGACCGTCGCAATACCGTGAGCTCCCTGCGTCACCGCGAGGACCATGATTGGTCCACCGTCCGCGTTGCTGTCGTTTGCGAGTACGTCGAGAGTCGTAGCCCCCGCGTTTGCCGCCACCGTGCGCGAATCGGGCAGCGCGGTCGGTGGCTGATCTGGTGTTGCGTCGGGGGCCGCATCCGCCGTCGCATCGGGCGTCCCGGCATCAACGCTCGCGGCATCGCCCCCCGCGTCGACGCCTGAATCGGAAGTTGGTGCGTCGAGATTCTGACCATCCACGCCGCCGTCGGGCACCAATGCGTCGCGGCTTGCATCTCCCTGCGCATCGACGTCGCGCATTTGGACATCTTCGATCCCGAGCAGCGTCGAGCAGCCGCCAAGCAGGGCGGCTGCGAGTAGCAGCAGCTTCACCACGATCCGGCGACCGCTACTTCGATGGTGGAGCGGCCGATGTGCGGAGCAAAGGTCATCGACCTGGGCTCGCGCCTCGCTGCCCGGTGGCGCAGGAAGACCACGGTCGCGACGCCTACCCCGATGACGCCCGTGCCAACCGCGATACTCGCGATCGCCGCCGAATCACGAGCACTACCCGCAAGCTCGACACCCGCGCGATCGCAGAGCTGAAAATTGTCGCAATGGCCATCTTTGTGAGCCGCATTCCACTGTGAATGAGCGTGAAGGCCGAAGCCAATACCTGCTCCCAGTGCGACCACGCCCGCGCCCCCGATCGCAATCCCCAGTGTCTTTGTCCAGTTGCTTGCGGTTCCCGCGACCGTCGGTGGCGGCAGGACTTGCATCGTCAGCGGCGAGGGAAGAGCCGCCGCCGATTCTGAAGGTGCGTCGATCGTCGTCGTGGTGCCCGCCGGGACAGAGACGGTCCACTCGATCGACTTGCCGGAAGCGAAGGTCGCTACGAGCGTATCGCCGCCGGGTTTCACTACGATCCGTTGCGGGTTCGCCGATCGGAGATCGGTGGCGTCCTTGCGTGTAACTGTCGAGCCGGGCGCAAGGTCTCCACGCAGCTGTACATGTGCGATATCGGGCGAGACCCCCGCGAGGGTGGTCGAGAACACAGAGATGCGGTCGTGGAGTGAGGCGATGTCGGCGGGCGACGCATCTGACTGTTGTGTGAGCTTGGCCAGGATCGCCTCGTAGTCTTCGATTGCTTTCTCGAGCGCCTCGGCCGCGGGTATGAACTGCTGGTCATTGGCGAGCGCGGTACCGTAGCCAGCGAGCGGATCCGCTTTCGCCCGAATCCGATAGCTCGCCAGGAACCGGCGTGCCGCTTCGTGAGCATCGGTCGACTGGAGCTTCTGCGCGGACGCGAAGTAGCAGGTCGCGGGGTCGGACGCATCGATGCACTCATCGGCCCTCGCCATGCGGACGACAACGAGACTTGCGAGGCCGACTAGAATTTGCCGTCTGCCACGCATGAGCGTCCTTCACATTTAGCAGGCACCGGTCCGGGGTGCGCGTCCGGCAGTGTGATCTCGGCGGGTTGCACCAGCACGCCGCTCGCGACTTGTCTGATCACCATGGGTCGGCGCGTTCGCCGTACAACTGTTACGGCAGGCACCTCGTGACCATTCAGCGTCGGCGCTGCGACTTGCGCGGCCGGATGGGAGATCACTGGCGCGTCTTCACGAAGAGTGTTGCGGGAGGTTTCGTTGACTGTGGCTGACCAGGGGACCGCCACGGCCGCCTTTTCCAACGCTGGGCTCGGTGCAGGGAGCGATGATCTCGCGCGCACCCTACCGAACCGATCTCCGTGCCTTGTCACCGAGGCAATCGCTAGCATCATTAAGAGAGCCACGGTCCCTGCGCCAGTGACCCACTTCCATGTTGCCTGATGCATCCGCTCGATCGAGAGCCCCGGAGGCACGGACTCGCCGGCGGCCGTGCCGAGCGTCGTAAGCGGCTTGCGGTTTTCGGACTCGGCCGGCGCCGCGGCGGGCGCGGGGACCGGCGCGCTCACGATGTCGACGGGGCGAACGATACTCTCGATAACCGCGCCCTCGCACGTCGCCTCGCCGGGACCGATCGCTCTTGCGAGCACCGCCAGCGCGCTCTCGGCCTTCGCCATGCTCGCGAACCGGTGCGACGGATCCTTCGCTAGCATGGTCGCCACGATCTGCGACAGAGACTCCGGGATTCCGCGCGCCATGATGCTGACCAGCGGCGCCGGCGTGGACACGTGATGAACCATTTGCGCGAATGACTCGCCGGCGAACACCGTCTCGCCTGTCAACAGCTCGTACAGAATGCAACCGAGCGCGTAGACATCACTGCGGTAATCGATGTTGGTGCTCGATCGACACTGCTCCGGCGACATGTACTGCGGCGTCCCGAACACCATGTGGGCATGCGTGGCGGCACCAGCCATAAACTGATCCTGCTGCGCGAGCTTTGCGATTCCGAAGTCGAGAACCTTAGCTCGCTCGCGAAGATCCGGATCGACCACGATGAAGATGTTGTCGGGCTTCAGGTCGCGATGAATGATTCCCGCTTGATGCGCCGCGTGAACCGCCGACGCGACCTGGCGGCACAGCTCTATCGACACCACCGGCGACAACCGGTGCGTACGCTTCAACCGATTGGCGAGGGATTCACCCGACAGCAATTCCATTGCGATGAACGCTGCCCCATCTGCCGGCGTATTCGTTCCTGCCACCGTTCCGCATTCGTACACCGTGACGATGCCGGGATGCGCCACCCTCGCCACCGACCGCGCCTCCTGCAGGAAGCGTTTCACTACCTCGGGATTCGCCGTGTGCTCCGTCCGCAAAAATTTGACGGCGACGTCACGCTCGAGGCTAGTGTCACGGGCCACGTACACGACGCCGAAGCCGCCCTCTCCGAGCTTATTGGAGATGTGGTATTTGCCGATCCGCGCGCCCGGGTAGAACTGCTCGATCATGCGCTCTCCTGCCCCGATCATGCCTTGATGTAGTACGTGACCACGAGGTTCGCGGGCCGGGTCTCTGGTCCACCCTCCACTGAGATAATGTTCCCGGAGCCGTTCAAGAATCCGGCGTTGTTGGCCCCAGGTTTACCGAGATACGCGCCGTTCGGGTTGTAGCCACCTCCCGAGATGTCGATCGCGCCCATCGAGTGACCGTGATTGCCGCCGCCATGATTGTGCGCGCGGAACATATCGCCCTGCAGCCCGCCTTTGGCAGCTGCCGAGTACGTGTCGCCCGATATCACCTGCGACCCCTCGCCGCGTAAAAACACGCCCTTCGCATTGGGGACGTTGAACGTTGTCGTACCATTGCCTGCCCCGTACGTTTCTCCGATCTTTGAGAACAGGGCCGCGTACGTCGCGCGCGGTAACGCCGCGCCATCGCACAGCAGATACCCGATCGGCGAATCCGTGCCCGCGTAGGCGACGATCGTGCCGGGGGGGACGTTCGTCTCAAGCGCATCGAGGCGTTGCTGGACGGTGGTAGATCCCGATGAAACTTGCGTCGCGGGGATCGCCCCCATGACCTGCGCCGAGGCGACACCGCCCGTAATCCCCTCGGCTTGGATCGCATACGGCACCGCGCCAACGCGCGGGCGCTGAACACCAGCAGGCGGAACCAAGACCGTCGAATCCACCGTGAGCTGCGCGAACACATCTCCGTTCGCCTTAAACGCGGCCTCACAGGTGCTGACGTTGATCTGAAACGAACCATTGGGCATCGATGCATCGGACACGGGTCCGCAAATCGAAGCCCCAGCTGTCGAAGCGTTGAAAAACTCGACTCTCACGGCATGCGTGCCCGCGGCTACGCCAGACAGTTGGCCGCCATAGAAGAGGCGTTGCGCGACGGGCGGGATCGTGGCTCGCGCCGTACCGACGTGATATCCGACGAGGCTCGCGAGCGCCCCCCCGAGCAACCCCGTCGCTGCCAGTATTGTCGCGTCGCGCTTCACGACCACTCCCGGAGGCGGCAGCGATATCGACGTTTAGACAGCTCAGCTCGGGTCACGAGGCCCAGTCTCCACCAGGGCCCCGCGCAACGGAAGCCGCCGGACCTTCGGGTTCCCGAAGGCGCCTGCATGCTTCGGCAATCCGAAATGACTCCGGAAGGAACGCCAGCGTTCAATCGGCGTGGGCGTCCGGTAGAACGCACCCGACTCTCGGGCCGCGGGGCACGAGCGCAGCTTGACGACGCTCGACGCTCGCTGGATGCCCACTGCGCCGTCGATCAAGTACGTGCGCGCCGGCCAGATCGTCGCCGTGACCGTCACCGATGCGTGCGGCCGAGGACGACGGTAAGCGTATCGGCGCGCGCGGCGAGTTGACGCTGCAGGTCGAGGCGGTTCGGCGCGGGCACGTCCGCGAGCGGCGCTGCATCACGGCGCCTTCGGGCAGCCCTGGACGACGAGGAGCTGCTCTTTACTCTCGACGAACGTCGCGAGCGCGCGACGGCCCGTATCGAGGCAATCCTCGCAGCTCTGGTGGTCGCTCGTGCACGTCAGCCAGATGGTGTTCTGATCGCGCTTGAACGTGAGCGAGAGGGAGCCGCACGTCATGTCGACCCGCGACATGCTGCGCGGCGCACAGTCCTTGCAGGTCGTGGGCTTCGCGTAGAATGACGTCGTCGTGGCCTTGCATGACGCCGGGACGGGCAGGCGCATGAGCGCGTCGTCCGTCGCGTAGCGCGCCGGGAGTTCGAGCTGCACGGTGGCCGGTGCGGCCGCGCGCTGAGCCTTCGCGACCTGGTCCGCGAGCCGCTCCGTCGCTTCACGCCGCTTGCGCTCGTCCTCTGCAAGCTTCTCGTCGGCGGCGGCCTTGCGCGCGACCTCCGCGCGTGTGGCATCCGCGGCGGCCTGCTGCGCGCGCTTGGGCTCCGCTTCCGCCCTGCGCTGTTCGGTTGCGGCCCGCGCGGCTTCGACGCGCGCCGCGTCGTTGGCGTTCTGGCTCGCCCGCCGCGCCGCCGCGTCGGCCTTGCGCTGCTCGTCCGCGGCGTGCGCGGCGTTCGAGCGCTGCCGCTCGGCTTCGTCCCGCTCGACTTGCTCGGCGGCCCGGCGCTCGCGCGCGGCTTGCGCGGCAGCGTCGCGCTCGGCGCGCTGCTGCTGCTGCGCCAGGACGCGGGCCTGCCGCTCCGCGTCGCTCGCGGTCAGCCGGTCGAGCGCGGTGGTCCAGGCGGCCCGGTCCGCCTCCAGAGCGTTCGGGTGCTCGGCGACCGGCACCAGTCGCTCGATGATCGCGATAGCGTCCTCGTATTTGCGCTGCTTCGCGAGCTGCCGCGCCGCGGTCTGGCCGGTGCGCACCGCGGCCTCGAACGCGAGCTTGCGCGCGCGCTCGACCACCGCCGGATCGACCGCGATCGTGGCTGCGCTCGCGAATCGCTTCACGGCGAGCGCGAGCTCGCGTTGGCCCGCGGCCTGCTGACCGTCCCGGACCAGCCGCGCCGTCGCGTCAGCTCGCGCGGAGGTGAGCTGGGTGTCGGCGCGCTGGGAAAGCTCGGGGTCTGCGACCCGCACGTCCTCGATGGCGTTCCGGATGGCCGCGACGAGCGGGCCCGGGTCCTCGGAGCGACCGATCTGCGCGAGCAGCTCCGGCAGCTTCATCCGGAGATCCTGGACCCGCCAAGCCGAGCGCGCGCCATCGAGGCGCGCCTGCGCCGCCGCGATCACCGCCGGTTCGGCCGCGACCCGCAGCGTCTCGAGCGCGGCCGAGGCGGCATCGAAGTTCCCGCTCGCGAGTGCCGCATCGAAGTCGCGGCCGAGGCGCCGGGCCTGCGCGCTCCGGGACCGGATCTCGGCCTCGGGTGTGTGCGGCGAGCCTGGGAACCGGTTCCGGAACGCCTGGTAGGCCTCGGGCGTGTCGAGCGCGATGGCCGTCGTCCATGCGCCCTCCGCGTCCTCGATCAGCGGGACGATGACGCTCGCGAGCGACGGCAGGTCGGCGTCGCGCACGAGCTCGGCGTCGACCGCGTCGCGTGCCCCCATGACGACGAGCGCTTCCGGCTTCACGTTCGCGGGCAGATGTTCGGTGATCGTGCGCCAAGGCACAGCGATGCGGCCCGATGAATCGGTCTTGCCGACCGGCACGTAGACGCGGGCGCGCCCGTCCGTGTTCAGCACAAGCCCGAGGTCTCGCATGGGCGCGGGGACGCGCTCGCACTCGCTCGGATGTTGCGTGCCGGCGACGGGCACTTCGATGTTGCCGACCCGTTCCTCGGTGTCGGTCGACGTGATGCTCGTGCCCAGCGCCGACAGCAGCAGCAGGCCGCCCACGGTCGCGAGACCGATCCCGACGTACGTGCCGTCGTGGAGGTTATCGGTGACGTTGATCGGGAGGTCCGCGGGGTCCGCGCTCGTCGCGTACTCGCCGGCGACGAAGCCGCCCAAGCCGCCCAAGCCGAGGCCGAATGCGTACGCGAGCGCGTGCAGAGCAGGGTGCCGCGTCGTGAGCTCGTGATCTCGCCATCGCGTCACGCGCTGGCGTTGCTCGCGCTCGCAGACTGTCACGGTCTCCAGCACGAGGGTGAGCGTCGTCGCCGTCGACTCGACTCTCACCTGTTCCACTGGCGCGCGCCGCAACCCGTTCACCTCGTAGGTGGTGAGCACGGTGTCGCGATTCTTGACCGCGTCGGTGGTCGGCAAGCACGACGCGCTGACCGCGAGGAGGGAGAGTGATCGTGAGAGCTTCGAGGTGCGCACGTAGATGCGGCCACGCTAATCGGACGAGTCCGCGGACGATACTTCGGTTTCCCGAACTACCGTGCGTACCGCGCCGACCCGATACTGGCGCCATGCGTTCCGCCGTCATCGCTCTGATACTCGTCACGAGAGCCGCGGCGGTGCGGGCCGACGGCGCGGCCGCGCCACCCCCGATGGCCCTCACATGTCAGACGAGCTCCGAGTGTCCCTCGGGCGCGATGTGCTCGACCGACGGGGTGTGTGTCGAAGCGTCGCCGCTCCCGGTGCCACCGCCGGTCTCTGCCACCCTCGACCTCGCGAAACAACACTTCGAGCAAGGCGTGGCGCTGTTCAATGACAACAACTTCCCGGCCGCGCTCGCGGAGTTTTTGGAATCGTATCGGTTGAATCCGGCCACCGCGGTGCTGAAGAACATCGGGTACACGCAGCAACGGCTATTCCGTTACCCCGAGGCGATCGAAACGCTGAAGCGCTACCTCGCTGCCTCGCCGGCCATTACGGCCGACGAGCGGGCCAACACCGACCAGATCATCGCAGAGATGCAGGCGCTCCTCGCGCCGGTGACGCTCGCGATCACACCGACGGGGGCGAGCGTGACGGTTGACGGTCGCGTCCTCGGCCGCGCACCGTTCACGCTACCTATCCAGCTCGCCGCGGGCACGCACACGCTCGAGATCGTCGCCGCCGGCTTCACTCCCGAGCATCGCGAGCTCGGGGTCGTGGCGGGGACCCCGGCGCAGCTCTCGCTCGCGCTGGTCGCGATCCCGCGCAGTGGCAAGGTACGGATCGCGGCGTCCGTCGCGGGAGCGGTGGTCGCGATCGACGGCGCGCCCGCGGGCATCGCACCGCTCGAGGTCGAGCTCGGGCCGGGTGGCCACTCGCTGGAGATTTCGGCGCCGCACTTCCAGACTCGCCGCGAAGAGCTCGTGGTGACCGCGGGGGAGACGCGCGTGAAGCAGGTGACGCTCGATGCGCTCGTCGAGGCGAGACCGCGTCGCTGGTATCAGCGCTGGTACGTGTGGACCCCGGTCGCGGTGGTGATCAGCGGCGTCGGCCTCGGGGCCGCGATTCATTACGGCACGACGGAAGGCCCGATCACGGGCACGTTGTCGCCCGGCGTGCAGACAATCAAGTGAGGACCTTCGTGACAACCAGACTGCTTGCATCGATCACCGTGGTGCTGCTCGCAGCGGGATGTCAGTCGCGCACCGAGCTCGTCATCGGGGTCGCCACGGACCTGCGCGCCCCGAGTGACCTCGATTTCGTGGCCCTCGACGTCGGTCGGCCGGGCATTCCGCAGCGCCACGTCGAGTGGGAGATCACGGGCGTGCCCGGCTTCGACTTCAATCTCCCGGGCTCGTTCGGAGTCGCGTCCGACGGTACCGATCTGACGATCGAGGCGACACTGACCGGCGTGAAGAACGGGACCGTGGTCGTGTCGCGGCACGCGATCCTCGGCCTGATCGAGGGAGAGACGCTGTTCTATCGCATGGGGTTGTCGGCGGCGTGCATCGACCGGCGCGGCTGCGCGGAGGGGACCGAGTGCGTCGAAGGCGCCTGCCGGCCCGTCGAGCTCGACCCGCGCCAGTTCCCGACGTTCGCCGAGACGCTCGTGACGAGCGTGAGCTGCTCGGGCTTCACGCACTATACGAACACTTCGACGAATCTCCCCCTCGAACCGACGAGCGACGCCGCCGCGTGCCCGCCCGAACGCTGCTTCGAGGGTACGTGCCTGAACCCGCCGGTCGACCCTCCCGCGACGCGCACTGTGCGCGGCACGAACGTCGATACGCGCCTCTATCACGGGGTGGCGACGTCGGTTCCCGTCGACATGAGCTCGGCAGAGGTCGCGGTGCTCGTCCCCGATGCCGCTGGCGGCTTCACGACGCTGCCGGGCACCGGCGATGCGGACGGCAACTTCGCGATCGAGAACGTGCCGCAGGGTTCGTACTATCTGCGTTGGGACAGCGACTATTTGGTGGGATCCGGGGACACCTGGGACTTCGGCGGGACGTATCTGGCGCGCGCTGGCGAGCGAGGAGCGGCGACAGGAACCGGATTCTCGTTCGACCTCGCGAATCTGGAGCCGTGGGCCGACGGCGACGTCCTCGAAATCAGCTCGCTCGCGACAAACACCTACTGGTTCAACTTCGAGCGGCGCGTCAGCGTCGCGGCTGGGGCGACCGCGCTGTCGGGATTTTCCGTGCCGAGCGAGCAGGCGAGCACCTTTCCGATTCGCCTCGCGGGAGACGACCTGTCCGTGCTCCAGCTCTCTTCGCGCCAGAGTCCGAGCGGGGTTGCGTACACGAGCGTGACGCGCTTCTTCACCGCGGCCGCGGTGACCGAGCAGGCGTCCGGCCTCACCCCGGTCACGGGGGCCTTCGCGACTCTGGCGACGCGCCCGTTCGCGGTGGACATTCGCGGGAGCGAGCTCGCGGCGACGATCGGCGCCGACGGCGGGGGACAGGCCACGCTGCTCGGACCGGGCCTCTACGGGCGCAACGAGTTCCTCGCCGTCCGGGCGCAGCCGGAAGGAACCGTCTACGGCCGTTCCACGGGGGGAGCTCCCAGCTTCCTGTTCTTGCCGATCAACGCCGGCTCTGACATCCGAGCTGCCGACTTGGAGCTGGCGACCCCGATCCCACCGGCGGTCCCCGCGGTCAACTACCTCGACCTGCGCAGCGAGTCGTTCTCCGACATCTTGCTGCCGGGGACAACCGAACCGTTGACCCTGCCTATCGTCGTCGGGACCGAGGATTTATTGGACCGCCACGCCGGCCCGATGCGACCGACCCTCGGGCCTGTGCTGCACGCGACGATCGCGGGCCGCGACCTTTTTCAACCGCTGACGAGTGTCGGCCTCTCGCCAACTCTCCGGTGGGACGCTCCGGCGCTCGGACACGCCGCGACCTACTCGCTGTTCGTCGCGCGCCTCGTAGCCAGTGGCACACGCACCGTGATCGATCGCCGGTCACTCATCCGTACGTCGCAGACTACCGTGCAACTTCCGCCCGGCGTCCTCGAGCAGGGTCGATCGTACGTGATCCAGCTCGAGGCCTCCGACCTCCCGGACCCAACCGCGCCGTTCCGCATCGCGTTTCCATTCAGCCACGCAGGCGTCATCTCGGCGGTGTTCACCCCGTGACGGCGCTCGTCGCAATCGGGGACGTCCTCGCCGGCAAATATCGCGTCGATCGCGTGCTCGGCATCGGCGGCATGGGGATGGTCGTCGCGGCGACGCACCTCGAGCTCGACCAGCGGGTCGCGCTAAAGTTCATGCTGCCCGCCGCGCTTGCCTCGGCGCAGGCCGTCGACCGGTTTTTGCGCGAAGCGCGGGCCGCTGTCCGTCTGCGCGGCGAGCACGTCTGTCGCGTGCTCGACGTCGGCAAGCTCGCCAACGGGTCGCCGTACATAGTCATGGAATTCATGGAAGGCGAGGACCTGGGCCAGCTGCTCGATCGCGCGCGCGTGCTCGACGTGCCGACCGCGGTCGATTACGTGTTGCAGGCGCTCGAAGGGATCGCGGAGGCGCACGCCAATCAGATCGTCCATCGCGATCTGAAGCCCGGAAATCTATTTGTCGCGACCGATAGCGACGGGAGCCCGCTCGTCAAGGTGCTCGACTTCGGCATCTCGAAGTCCTCGCTCGGCGGCGCGGCGACGAAGACGGGCGAGATCATGGGCTCGCCGTCGTACATGGCGCCGGAGCAGATGATGTCGTCGAAGGATGTCGACGCGCGCGCCGATCTGTGGGCAATCGGGTGCATCCTGTATCAAGCGGTCAGCGGCCAGCTGCCGTTCGACCACGACACGCTCCCGGGGCTGTGCATGGCCGTGATGAACGAGGCTCCCTCGCCACTCGAGAGCGTGGCCGTCGCGCCCCGGCGATTCTGTCAGGTCGTGATGCGGTGTCTCGAGAAGCAGCGCGGCGCGCGCTACGGCGATGCCGGCGAGCTCGCTTTAGCACTCGCGCCATTCGGTGGTCTCGACGCGCAGGCCGCCGCGATGCGGATCACGCGGGTGCTGCGGCGGGTCAGCGGCGCCGCCGCGCAGGTGCTTCCCGTACGAGTCGCCCCCGCGCCCCTCGGGTCGGGAATCCCGCCGACGCTGCGGTCGACCGGTGAGGCGCTCCCCGTGGAGGGCGTCCGTTCGGTCCCGGCGGCCATGGTCCCGCTGCGACCCGAGTCGCCGCTCGCGGCACAGCCCGTCGGGCACGCGAGCACGCTCGGTGGCAGCACCGGTCAATCGATCCGGGTCGCCGTCGCGGCGCGGCGACCGGCGCGGCGCCTTGTCGTCGCGATCGGTGCGGCGCTCGGCACGCTCCTCCTCGTCGGAGTCGGGGTGACGCGCGCGCGGTATCTCGATGTAGCGCCGCGCGCCGGCGCGCGTCCTGCTGCGGCGGCGCGCGAGCCGGTGCGGGCAGCGACCGCCCCTGGATCTGCGAGCCCACCGGCACGCAGTCCGGTCGCC
>JAYUVX010000250.1:0-13806 GCA_043753855.1 Myxococcales bacterium
ATCGAGGAAGCGATCACCCAGTCCGTCTCGCTCGTGCTCGTAGTTCGCTGCGGCCTGTCGCATCTCTCGACGCGCGCCGTCGAGCAGCCTCACGCGCCATTTCATTGCCGCGTCGCGCGAAGCTCGGAACGCACAGACTCGACCTCTTCATCGAACGGAACGCCAGGATCGGAGCCAGCCTCGTAGGCCACCCACCGATTAGCGAGCTCAGCCTTCCACGCCGTCGCCCACTCGGGAGACTGTTCCGGCTCGACGCTCGTGAGCAGCTCGCGGGCGAGCTCCAAGCGTTCGGCTGGCGTCAGCTCGAGGGCTTGCGCGAGTACCTTCGAGGCGGGAGTTGCCATTGAACGATGCTACCGCGTTCGCGGAAGTGCGACGAGGGTTCGGCGATTCGCCAATCGTTCCCCAGATTCCTCGACGAGCGAACCCTCGGCCGGGAACGAATGGCGCCGCAAGGGCGCGAGATTGTTAGGCTCCTCCATAATCGCACTCTAGAGGTCAGGGGTTCGATCCCCCTAGGCTCCACCAGGAAACGGAAAGGTCTCGCAGCGATGCGAGGCCTTTTTGTTTTTCGGCGGTGGGCGAATCGTTCCCTGGATCTAGAGGTCGCAAGTGATCCCGCGAGGTTGCTCAGGTGAATCGTTCCCCGAATCGGCCCATTGAGGCGTCAGAAGACGCGGGTGGATGCGCGCTCCCATGTCTGACCTGCGCGGACGACATTCTCGCTCTTCGGTATGTAGACTTTTCGGCGCCCACCGATCGTGCCGCTGGTCTTCTCCGCATCGTGCGCGAAGAAGATTCCGTGGATAAAGATGGTCCCCTGCGTACCGCATGTGTACGTCCGGCCAGAAACCGGCGTCGTCGCGTGAACCTCCTCGACGGTGACCCTTCGGTGGACCTCGATCGAGTACCAAAGCACGATGTCACTCGGCATCGAGATGTCCTGCGGGTGCGCGCGGAGCCCCTGAAATGTCTCCCTCCAGACCGGCTTCGTCATGTCGGAGATCTTGGCCCCTCGCTCCGGATCGAGTTCTGGATCGTTCAGTGTCACCGCGAAGCGAACACTCTGAATCCAGATCTGCGGGTCGACGAGCACACCGTAGCTGTCCCGGAATGCCTTTTCTCGAGCTCCTGCCGGCACTCCCCCAGGCGCGAACTGACCGTCCTCACCATGCGGGGCAAATCTCGTGAGCGCTCCCCACCGCCAGTGAAGGTGAGCAGCGTGAAACGCGCCCGGCGTCGAGATGATGTTCTTGCCAACTCCACCTCCCCACCAGTGAAGGTTGTCCCAGCACTTCGTCACCACCGGCATCGGCGTTTGGCCCGCTTCGCGGGATTGTTGAGGGAGCGGTCCCCGGTCCACGAGGCTTTGCGGCGGTATCGGTTCCGACCGATACGTGGAGGCGCCTTTGGCGAGCCCCGGAGCCGTGATCTCGTAGATCAATGGCTTCTCGGCGGCGTCAAAGATCAGGTCCTCGACGTCGGCGAGTCCGACAAAGTTCGCGCCCGCAGTCGCCAGCTTCAGATCGTCAGTATCTCGGAACACACCCGCGCTGTTTCCGTTGTTCGCGATCGAATCCTTAGCGTTGTAGAGTGCGTCGATGTAAAGTTGCATTCGATAGTCGAAACGAATGCTGCTCAACACCCTACGCTCCAACATGGCGTTGAACTTCGGGTTTGGGACGAACGCGTACTTGAGCATCGGGTGAAAGCGAGCTGCGGCAACAACCCCACCCGGTTCATGCGGTGGACTGATTCCATATGAGGAGAATAGAAACGTCTGCGTGACATCGAGTCGGTCGAACTCGAAGTTCTTGAGGTGATCGAACGCGCCAGTGTTGCCGACGTATTTCACGCGAAGCCCATAGCCTCCGTAGTTGGCCTTGGAGATAAAGAACTTCTTGAAATCGAGTGCGTCCTCGGTGCCATTCAGGCGAGCGCGTCGATCTCGACTCTCTCTCAGCCTGCCCGGGGTCTTGATGAGCTGGCGAGTTAACGGGGTCCCTTTCAGGATCTCGATCGGGCTAGCCGTCATCGGACCCGTGGCTCGTAGTAGTACTCGTGTGGTCTCCCGGCCGATCACCGCGCCTGCGACGTCTAGAATATCGACGGTCACCCAGGCAGCGATAAGCCGGATGTCCTTGGCGAAGTGATGACCATCGTGAATAAGATCCTTCAGTATCACGCCTCCCTTCTGCGGTAGCCCGTTTGCTTCGGTGACCGTCGCGAAACTCCAGTTCGAACCACCTTTCACTGTGTCGTCGTACGTGGTCCTCATGCATCTGGCTCTTCGATGTACCGGACCGGGCCAACGGGATCGGCGACGCTCAAGATCGGTTCCTGTCGCAGTGCGAACGGCGATGCCATCACGAGCTGCTGATAGTGTTTGAACCCTCCGGTGACTAGGTCGACGACGTGAACCATCACGATCGAAGCTCCCTTCGCAATCTCGAGAACGCTCGTGGTGCCTTGAACGCCCGGTTCGGCAGTGCCGCTACCAAGCGGTTCCACACCCGCGAACGGCTCCGTGATCGAGTAACCGGCCCATGCAAATGCGTACTTTCCACTTCCACCACTTGGGATCGCGCGGATCCGCGTTGCGACTTCAGTGTCCGCGAGCTCGAAGTCGACCGTTATCGCAAGTGAGCATCCGCTCACAAGGGCGTAGTCGGCACCTTCGTCGACAAGATAGTGGAGCGACAGATACGATTGAGGCACGCTACAGCCGTCCAGCACGTACACCGGCTTCGGGGGGGCGCGCCTCGGTTCAGTCGCGGGTATCGCCGAGCGCGTGGAGGTCAACAACTGGCCGGTGGTCGGTCGCCATCTCGAGTGATATCCGATCGGGTGGCCACCGTCCCCGATGCGGACTTCGATCGCGGAACCGAAGACCGACGCGGTCGGTCCACCGCGCCAGACTGAGAGTTCCGGCTGGGTCCGATAGATCCAATGGTTCCATTCGGAGCGCGAGGCGTGAGGTACGATGGCAAGCTCTAGCGGCGACGATTGAACCGCGGGCACGAACGAAATCCGGAGCTTTTCGGACGGCTTCACAGCCTCTGCGAAATCTCGCAAGAACTTCTCAGCGATTCGTAGCGCATCAAGCGCGGAGACCAACGTCGGGCCGCGACGGTCGATTATCTGCTCGCGCGCAAGGACAGAGATCCACCCGGATCCCGGATCAACATTAACCGAAAGTGCTCCACGCGCTCTGCCGAAGAGACGATAGATTGCGGCCTCGACGGCCGGCGTCCCATCAACGATCGCATCGCTATCGGCGAGTACGTATGCCCACGATCTGGACGGCTCGTTCGACTCGACGTTAGTAGAGGTCACCTTCGCATACCTCGCACAAGTGTTGCCAGTGCAAACAAGCAGGCTTGCATGAGCCACAACATGCGTTCAAGCCTGGCGGGGTCGTAGATAAACCGGCCCTCGAACAGGCCTGCGAACACGAGGGCCACCAGTAACGCTAGAAGCGCCCCCAAATGACGCGAATCGACAATCACAACTAGCAGGGCAGCCTCGACGACCGTCTGGACCACAGGACGAGAGAGCGGGTTCGCCGAGCTCGCTAGCCACGCGAGGTAACCGGCGATTGATACGCAAAGTACAAGCCGTTGCGTCAAGACATGCGCTTCGGTCGCAACGTCGTAGGCGAGCGCCGCTGCGACTGCGAAGCTGCCGGCCAGCCGCAGCCCCGGCGTAAGGCGAGGGACCGCAAGCACGATCCACGCTGCCAGGGCCGTGAGGCAGAGCCCATGGATCACGCGGCGAGTCCACTTAGCTGTCGATCCAGCTTCCATCTGCTTGTTTCGTCCACAGTGGTAGCGAGGAGTCGTCGCGCAGCTTCACCAGGTTGGTCGGAATACGAACATCCCATGGTTCGCCTTGCGCTACTTCGGTTCCCGGCGCGCCGAGGCTCGCCCGGAGCTCGTCGATGATCGGCACATAGAGTTCCTGACCGATCGCTGGAAGTGCACCGCCGTTCCAGATCTGACCGGTCTGTAGGAAGTGATCGAGGGCCAACTCGAATCCCGGCCGCACCGGGGCGACGACACGTGCCGAGCCCGCCGCCAAGAAGCTCGAGAACGTTGGATCGACGTCGTCGTAGTTCATGCGCTCGAGCCATGTCTCCCGCCGGCTCCAGAAATACGGATAGAAGACGTACGTCAGGTTCTCCCACTCGAATGCCTGCTCGAAGAACCTCACATACGGCCCTTCGATCTCTTGTTTCGCAAAGTCGAGATCGGGGAGTCCATCCGGCCCAGGCGCAACCGAGCCGAAGCCAGTGAAGTTCTGTGCCGTAAGAATGGCAATGCACGCTCGCTTCAGCTCGGTCTTCTCCAGCTGGCGGTTGGTGCCGGGGTTTCTTCCCGCGATCTCGACTCCGACGCGCGCTTGCAGGGCGGCGAGCTTGTCCTCGTACGCGGACTCGAGCTTCTGATATGCGCCGAGCAAGATGTTATAGATGTCGTGGCGCCATCGGTCTTTTGCACGTGTCGTCGACTCGCAGCGAACCTCGACGCTCAGCGCATAGACGTCCGTCTGGTAGGTCTTGACTGCGATACCAACCGCCCCAACTTCTCCATCGAGCGATGCGTTCCACGTCCATGGGCCATAGTTTTCCAACCGCTGTCCAACGCCACCCACCACCACGTCGACATACGCGGATTGCTCCCACCAGTTGAACAGCCGCGATACCGTGACAAAGACGGCGCGATACCCGTCGGGAATCGGCAGCGCAGCCGCGTCGATGAATTCACCCCGAGTGGGCGAGTCCTCCGTATCGGCGCCGCCTTTGAAGACCTTCGCTACGGTCACGTACGGGGCGGGCGGGGGGCTCGCACCCGACGCCTCCCACTCGAGCAGGTACGCGGCGTAGTTGGTCTCGTCGAGCATCTCCGGGGTCACGTTGAAGTCGCTTGGCTTGCGAAGCTCGGTGGCATCGGCGTACTTGCTCTTCATCGCCGCGATCGTAAGTGCCGCTGGCTCCGATACCGTGAAGTCGAACAGCGCACGTAGTCCGTAGTTGTAAACCTGCGCTTCGTACACTTTGTCGAGCCACTGATAGACCCCGACGATGTGACCAGTGCCCTTCGCGTTGTCGATCGCGTGTACGTTCGTATCCGTGACATTCGTCGTGACACGCAGGCTGCTTTGGCGAAGCACTTCCTCAGATACTTTCTTGGCCGTGCGCGATGTTACGTCGCGGCTGTACTTGGTCGCCTGCGCTGTCGTCTCCGACTTCTGGATGTGCACGGAGTCCTGGACGCTCGCTGAGAAATCAACAGTCGGTCCGTAGCTTCCACTGATCGTAAGCCCGGCCTGCAGGCTGGCATCTTGTTGCAGCGTCTCGGTGACCTGGCGGCTCATCTCGAACCTATCGGTCGATTCGAGATCTTGCTCCTGCTCGGTCTTGTCTGTCGTCTGCAGCAGCGTGAACTGTTCGCTGGTGCTGCTCGTAACGTGCTCCCGCTTCATCGACTCACCCTTGAGCACGTTCTCGATGTGGGCGATGTCGATCCTCTCGTAACGCTTCAGCTGCTGTTTGACGGTCAGCAGATCCGCAATCCCGACGGAGTGAATTGAGCCGCGCGACGTCGGCAATGCCCACGCAGGCCTCGCGAGTGCGAGTCCGGTGCCAGCGCCTGCCCGCTCGGTCCGCGGTATTGCGATTGCGCTTGTTCCGATCATTCGAATCTGGTCAGCACGACGTACCTCAAGCTGAGCAAGTCGCCGCACGTCGATGTTGATTGCCCGCGATAGACCGTTAACGATGCGATCCAACGAGAGCGCGGTCGGGTTCACCGCGCGGGCCGTGAGCACCTCGTGCGTCTCTCGGGACAGCGCAGCGGCCGCTGTCGTCGTCAGAGCGAACGCGTCCCTACGGCGCACCTGAGTCGGTGCTCCGCCGGGTTGCAATTCCCTCGGAGGGGCAGTCCTCGCGACACGGGCGATGGTTGGATCAGCAACTTGACTCGATGCGAGCTGATCCTCGATTCCGACCGTTGTTGCTTCGAGCCCCATGAGCTCCTCGAGTGCTCTCTGCGAGGAGGCAATCCGTGTGCGCAGAGCATCGACTTCGGGAGCCGTCGCCGGAGTGGTGGATGTCTCCTGCCGCTTCGTTTCTGGAAGTGGAAAGAGCGACGGCGGAACTATCATCGTCCACTCGAGTGCATCCTTCGGGTTGGTGGCGCCGGGATGATGACGGACGCTCGCACGTATGAGCTCCGCGAGACGGAGGACCGTCGGCATCACGCCGAATCCTGCCCGTTGTTCCTGCGGAGCGATCTTCACAGCGACGACGCTGTCGGCCGCGCGTTCGTCGTCGTGGGAGAAGCGGGCGTCGGTCGAGAGCGCCTCTGGTGAGTGTCCGAAGATCGTCGAGACCTCCGCAATGGTCCCGGCCAACGAGGGGGGAACGGTCTGAGCAAGGTAGTCAGCCAATGCTGACCATTGCGGACCCATCTCCAGATCCTTGTATGACCGCGCGATGCCAGTGCTAGTCGCGTAGTCTGTCGCGACAGCGATCATTCTCGCGCGCGCGTCGGCGAGGTCGTGAGCCGCTGCAAGCGCGGTCTGAAATCTCGACCGTCGCGCGAGGCTCACGCGGACGTCGTCGTCACTAGGAACCGCTGGACGTACCAGTACGAACCGAAAGATGTTCTCCACGCACCACTCCTGCGCGCGAGACTATCAGGTTGACGATCCTCACGGGCCTCCTCCGATCGCCATGTCGATCACGCCCCCCCTAGGCTCCACCAGGAAACGGAAAGGTCTCGCAGCGATGCGAGGCCTTTTTTGTTTTTCGGAGCTGAGCGCTAGAACGCTTGGGGAACGGTATTCTAGAGGTGAGCACCCTGCGCCTCGAAGTCTTCAGGCCTCCGCGTCCAGATCGGCATCGTACTCGATCGTCAACTCCTTCGGTTCGGCGTAGCCGAGGGGCGCTTCGCCCCGCGCGTAGCCGATCGAGCGGTAACCGCGGAGACGCTTCGCGAACATGCGAGCCAGCATGGGGACGGACTGGTCGACGTAGTCGAAGATCCGGACTTCACGCTTCCCCGGCCGAAGGCGGTGAAGGCGACCCGCGTATTGGATCAGCGTTCCCTGCCACGATACCGGCAACGTCATGAACAGCGTGTCTAGGCGCGGATCGTCAAAGCCTTCGCCGATGTAGCGCCCAGTCGCGAGCACGACGCGTTCCGTGTCGGCCGGGATCGCGGCCATCCGCGCGAACACCTCCCGTGTCGCCTTGGCGCCCATCCCGCCCCTGAGCACGATGACGTGCCGCGCGACACGCGATAGCGCGGCGGCAAAGAAGTCGAGATGATCCGTGCGCTCGGTGAGTAGGAGCGGCGAGCGGCCTTCTTCGAGCGCGCCGATGACGTCGTTGACGATCATTCGATTCCGCGCCTCATCATTCGCGAGGAGCGCGTAAAGCTCCTGGATCTTGGTTTCCGGGCTTGTCGCCCGAAACGCGGTCTCACGTGCGATCAACCGGTGCTCGAACGGACGTCTGGCCGCCTGCGACTTCGCATCGATCGCGAAGCGCACCGGACCGAGTTGCATCTCGAGTATCGGATGGTGGCCGTCGCGTCGCTTGGGAGTCGCGGTCAGGCCGACGACGTAGCGAGCCTTGGTCGCGGCGACAACGCGTTCATGTGAGACCGCCGAGACGTGGTGGCACTCATCGACGATCACGTGGCCGTAACCGGCGACCAACTCGGCGAGATCGTCGCGACGCGCGAGGGTCGGGATCATCGCGATGTCGATCTCGCCGGTGATGCGCTCCTTGCCCGCCCCGATCTGGCCGATGCGCTTGGGTTCGATGCCGAGGAACATCGCGAGCTGGGAGCGCCACTGGTCGAGGAGCGGCCCACGGTGCACGAGGATCAGCGTGCTGCGCCGACGTGCGGCGACCAGGTACGTGCCGATCACGGTCTTGCCGATGCCAGGCGGTGCAACGAGCACACCGATCTCGTGCCCGAGTAGCGCATTGGCTGCCTGCTGCTGGATCGGAGTGAGTGCGCCTTCGAACTGGACGGAGATCTCGGCGCCGACCGCACGCTCATCGCTGATGTCGATCGTCACACCCTGGTCGTGCAGGATCTCGGTCACGTCGGGCGTGCAGCCACGCGGCACCGAGACGTGTTGCAGGTGATCCTCGGCGCACGAGATCACCCGAGGCGTCCTCGCGGTCGACATGCGCATCGCCTGCTTCTTGTGAAACTCGGGGTTCTCGAATGCGGCCGTCCGCTTGATGAGGTTGATGAGTGGAGACGGCAAACTCGCGGTCGCGACGAACAGTCGTTGCGCGAGCACGGCCGATACTCGGCTCGGCATCGCGCCAGCGATACGCACCGGCTCGCGCTCACGCGCGGGTTCGTACAGCCACGGTGTCGCGTCCTCATCAGTGGGCGAGCTGCGGACACCCAGCACTCCACCTTCCCGGGCAGCATCGGCGACGACACCTTCGAGGGTCGCAGGATCGATCCGGCGGACCTGAGCGAGCTCCTCCCATTGCTGCTCACCGGGGAACGGCACGAGGTCGTCGTCCAGCAGCTCGGTATTGCCGTGTTTCCGCGCGTCCTTCTGGAGCGGGAGCGCGATCAGGTTGCCGAACCCACCCTTGGGCATCTGGTCCTGACTCGGGAACAACCGATCGTACGAGTCCATCGACAGCTCGTGACGTGCAGCCATCGTCTGCGTGAGCACGTAGCTACCGAGCTTGCGCGCGGACCACGCGGCTACTGGCGCAGAGAAGAAGAACCACACATGCGCTCCATTGCCGGAGCGCGATCGTTCAACCAGGAATGGCAAGCCGAGCTTGCGGCACGTGGCGATGAATGCGCGCACATCCTCGGTCCAGGTTGCCTTGTCGAAGTCGACGGCGAGAAACCAGCACGTGCTGTCGGGGAGCATCGGGTACACGCCCATCACATGGCCGCCAGCGAGGTGGTGCCAGTACGCGGCGTCGTCGGCCGGGAAGAACTTCTGGTTCTTGCACTCGCCGCACTTCACCTTCGGTAGCTCGCACAGACCGTTGACGAACTTGTTCGCGCAAGCGGGGCCATAGCCCTGCTTGCCCGTCTTCGCGCTCTCGAAGCGCGTCGGGTACACGTCCTCCCGACCGCGGAAGAGACCGCGAAAGATCTGCAGCTTTGTATCGGGCGCACGCGGCGCGGCTTGCGCCGCCGGTTCGTCATTCCTCGCGGGCGACTCGGCAGCGAGCGCTGCGAGTGCCAAGATCTGCGATTCCAGCTCCGTGATGCGTGCGGCTTCGGCGGCCTGTGCCCGTTCCAACTCGACCACGTGTTCGCGCGCGCGTCCGATCTCCTCCAGTAACCTCTCGCGCTCTCCGTCGGCCATCGTCAGCGAACGTCAGCCCGTACGTGTAACGTCGGTTGGGTTACGTCGACGAGGTACGATCGCACAGTGATCGGGTACCACAGGTGCGACGCCTCGACGGAAACTTGACATGCCGCCGCAACCCGGAAAGATCGACGTATGGATGCTGCCAAGCAAGTCGCGCCCCATGAGACCGAGCCGCTGTCGTGGGCGGATATCTGCGCGCAGTACCCCGATCAGTTCGTGTGCCTTGTCGACATCGTGTCAGTCGAATTGCGAAGCCCAGAGATCCAGACGGCCCGCGTGGTCGGTTATGGCCCGACGCGTCGAGCCGCCTTCGACCCCATTCGCGGCCTCGGCGCGCGATATCCGCTGCACGCCGTCAGGTTTACTGGAATCTGCACGGAGCCACTAATTCGTCCCTCCCTGGTCATCGATGACGAGACTCTCGAGCTCCTTCGTTCGTGATCGCCAGCTAGACGTCGGCGTTCGAGTCCCTCAATGAGGACTCGCCGTCCCGCTACAACGTCGGCCCTCGTTCTCGAGCCGCCCCCCAGATCGAATGGATCTCCACGAGCGCGTGCTCGCGATCATGGAAGTAGTAGACGTGGCAGCGAGTCTTCTTCATGAGCACGCGCTGGATCAACTTGTTCCGCGCTTGACGGTAGATCTGACCGACCTCGGGCGTCGATCTCAGCAAGTCGAGTGTCTGCTCGAGCTCGTCGACGAAGAATTCCTTGGCGTCACGATGTTCGCGCCACCATTCGTCCTCCGCTTCAAACCTCCGCTGAGCCTCAGCGAGCAGGACGATCTACACGACCCGCCCTGTACTGCTTGAGGTACTCCCCGGCATCCATGCCTCGACCAGCCTCGGAGTCGTCCAACGCACGGTCCAGCGAGGCGTGCAGTTCTGCCCGTTCCTCGGTCGTTAGCTTGTCGTCGATCACGACAACTTCGACTTCGGCACCCTCTGGCAGGTCGGTGGGTTCGTCGACGACGAGTCGACCGTTCTTCACCTGAACCTTGAGCGCCTGCATATTGTCAGCGTACCGCGTAACGACGGCCGGTGAGTCCTTCGACGAGGTGCTCGCGGGGCGCGACCGCCACCGTTCCCCCGAATCCTCGATGGAGAATCCAGGTTAGGGAACAGAACGACTACGCAACATCGCGTGATTGTTGGGCGCAGCAATAATCGCACTCGAGAGGTCTCGCCAGTCGTTCGACCTCCCCCCTAGGCTCCACCAGGAAACGGAAAGGTCTCGCAGCGAGGCCTTTTTGTTTTTCGGTTCACAGCGTTAGTCGGCCGGGAAGAACTTCTGGTTCTTGCACTCGCCGCACTTCACCTTCGGGAGCTCGCACAGACCGTTGACAAACTTGTTCGCGCACGCGGGGCCATCGCCGTGCTTGCCCGTCTTCGCGCTCTCGAAGCGCGTTGGGTACACGTCCTAGCTTTCAATCGGGTGCGCGCGGCGCCGCTTGGGTCGACGGTTCTTCATTCCTCTTGGGCGACTCGGCGGCGAGCGCGGCGAGGGCCGAACCACACGCACGCACCCTCCTTCGCCTTCGCGATGTCAGGGCTGAAAGAGCACGAGGCCGATGCTGAAGTCGTCGGTAACGTGGTCGACCTCGATGGTCACGCTCCCATACCCCATGTAGGGGCCACCATCATCCTTGAACTCATCGAGCTGGATCCAGAACCGCTCGACGGAGCTCGGTACGCCGCCCGAGAACTCGCGCTCGCCGCAGTCATACGTCTTGCGAAAGTAGGTCTCACCGCCGTCGCGGATCTCGACTTGCACCTCGTGTCCGACCTGGCATCCACCTACTCCACCGACGTTCCAGCGCCCCGAGATCTCGTTGAACGTGCACCCTGAGATCAGGGCCAAGCACACCACAGCGAACCAGCGCATGCCGCAGCAGACCACGCCGGTGCATCGCGAGCACGGGCAATCCCGGGCATGATCCGAAAACCAGAGCACCGCATCGCTGCGAGGCCTTTTTGTTTTTCGGCGCGCAGCGCTTGAGCGCGGGGAACGGGGTTCTAGACGTGCGCCCACGAAGTTGAGGCTGACGCCGCCTTCCTCGCCGACAGGCTCCGACTCGGCTTCCTGTCCGACACCAGAAATCGTGAACGCACCGCCACCGTTGTCGGTCAGGCGCTCAGTTGGTTTGCGCCCATCGTGCATCCAACGCCCAAGCCGCGGCTACTACCACCACAACAGTAGCGACGATGCCCACGACCAACGCAGTCTTGCCTGTGGACGACAATCGCCGCTGATCTATGCATAGGGCCACGTCGTCGCACGCCTCCGCGCTAGCAACTGCGCCTGGACACCGAGCTACGCAGTCGAAGAGGGGACAGGCACTATCCGGGTCGAAGAGGGGACAGGCACCATCCGGGTCGAAGAGGGGACAGGCACTATTCGCACTACTTCTAGCCGCGAAAATCTGTGCGCCGCCCAGGAGTAGGAGTAGTGCAAGTAGTGCCTGTCCCCTCGTCCTCATGACCCCTCGTCCTCAGGAAACGGAAAGGTCTCGCAGCGATGCGAGGCCTTCTTGTTTCTCGGCTCAGATCTCGAACTCCAACTTTCGGATCTTCAGGAGACCCGTCATCGAGGTCTCGTTCTTGCTACGGAATTCAAAGTCGCGCTGACCTCGCGCCTTGCGATAGCCCGCGCCGTGATCAAACAACGTTGTACGGCCGGCACGGATCTCATCGTCACCATCCGGCCAACCAGGGTAGAGCGCCGGCACACGCGCGCTGATCTCGAAGAGTGGAGCCCCTGGCCGGAAAATCACTTTCACCGGGACCCAAAGGTCGTCGAATAGAAACATGCGTTCCGGGGCGAACGTGACGGTGTGGATCGTCTCGAATGAGAAGTGAGTCGCCCGATCGTGTAGGTACACCGGCAGATGCCGACCGATTAGATCGTGTGTATCGCGCAGGTCAGAGAACTCCACGCGCGCGTCATCATCGAGGACCGCGGTACCAGCCACTGCACGGGCTGGGCGTTCGATGATCTCGCGCGCGACTTCGAAGCGGGCGTCAACATCGGCCACTTCGGCTTCGGTCCACACGTTGTCGCGGAAGTCGAACTCCCTGAGTTCTTCGAGCAGCGCGGAGTCCGCTCGAGCCAGCTGCTCCTGCTGCTCACGGTGGACCATGTTTGCGAAGTAACCCGCCATCTCCTCCTTCTCATGGTCCGCATGGGCAAGCCGGCCGAGAGAATCGAGTGCACCGCCGAAGTTACCGGTCCTGATTTGTGCGTGGGCGATGAACCACCACAACATTGGTTCGCCTCCGCTGGCCAGCCTCGTGCGCGCGAGCGCCTCGCACCGAGCGAACTCACGTTGGCCCAAAAATTCGAGTAGCTCGTCCATTTCAGGAACGTATCCGCTTCAGCGAACGCCGTTGAGCAATCGTTCCCCAGATTCCTCGTCTGAGAATCCGCCTTGGGGAACAAAACCTGCTGCAAGCTCGCGTGATTGTTGGGCGCCACAATCGCACTCTAGAGGTCAGGGGTTCGATCCCCCTAGGCTCCACCAGGAAACGAAAAGGTCTCGCAGCGATGCGAGGCCTTCTTGTTTTTTCGGGCTGCGCGCTAGGACGCTTGGGGAACGGTATTCTAGAGGTCCCATCACGCCGCGGCTGTGTCGTGCTGGCGTGATAGCGTTCGTTGTGGCTGTCGACGTTTCGAACGTGTCTCCGGCCGAGATCGCCGCACTCGTGGCGAACCTCGATCCAGAGGTTCGTGACGCCATCGACGACGTGGACCGGACGCTCATTGCGCTCGCGCTTCAGCAATCTCCGTGGGACAGGTTGAGATCCGCGTCCCGCATGGCGCAGGCCCTCGTCAGGCTCCGAGATGGCGTCGCACCCGAAGGCAACTGACCTCCCCGCGTTGCTCGCGAAGCTGTGCGACGCCGGTGTCGAGTTCATTATCGTCGGTGGCGCCGCCTGTGTGATCCAAGGCGCGCCGATCACGACCAACGATCTCGACATCGTCCATTCGAGGACCCCGGAGAACATCGGCCGCCTACTCGAGCTGTTGCTAGCGGTAGGGCGGAGGCCTCTGTTCGCGAAGTCGTAGCGCATCGTCGCATCGAGCTGCTCCACCTCGCTCGGCCCGCTCGATCCGCTCTGCGGGCTTGACGGCCTGGGGTTCGACGACTTGTTACCCCATAGCCAGTCGGTAATGGATGAAGGGCGATTGCTGCGTGTGCTCGACCTGCCGACGCTGATCACGCTGAAGACAAAGGCCGGGCGCCCCAAGGATCGACTCGTGCTCCCGATCCTGATCGCGACCCTTCAAGAGCGTGACAAGGCGAAGCGATAGGTCGCCTGGTCGCCGGTCTCACCTGATGGATCCCCTCATTTCGGCTGCGTAACCGCTGAGAATCGCTCCGGATAAAATCGGCGGGAATTTCGGATTCCGCTGCACGGTTCTTGGCGAC
>JAYUVX010000251.1:0-4556 GCA_043753855.1 Myxococcales bacterium
ACCACGCTCTCCGCTTCGATCGAGCGCCAGCCCATGTTGATCAGCGCATTCATCACGTCGCCGAGCAGCGGATGTCGCTGCGACCTGGCGGTGCGCACGGTGCCCGACGGTGCGGCACCCGGCCGGGTTCCATCCGCGTTCCACGACAGCACCAGCATCTCGCACTTCTCGCGCAGCTCGACGACCAGCAGCTCGGCTGTCTTCTTGCCGATGCCCTTGATCTTGGTCAATCCCGGCACGTCTTCACGCGCGATCAGCGCCGAGATATCACGCGGACCTGCACCCGACAGCATCGCGATCGCCGTCGACGGCCCGACATTCTTCACCGTGATCAGCAGGTCGAACAGATCGCGTTCGTGCGCGTCCCAGAACCCGAACAACGCGATCGCCGTCTCGCGCATCTGCGTGAACACGCGCAGCGTCACGCGCTCGCCGTGCAAGGGCAGCGCCGCGACCGTGTAAGCCGAGCACGTCACCTCGTAGCCGACGCCCTGGCAGTCCACGATCACCCGATCGCCTTCGCGAATGAGTGTTCCCTCGAGCCGCGCGATCATGTGGCTTTCGCTCTTACCACGGCCGGAACGATCCGCACCGACGTCGGTCTCACCATGCGGCCGTGGGTGATCGCCACCGCCAGTGCATCGGTGGCATCGGCGCGCGGCAACGTCTTCAGCCCGATCAGCACCTGCACCATCCGCGCGATCTGCGCCTTCTCGGCCTTGCCGGATCCCGACACCGCCTTCTTCACCGTGGCCGGCGGATACGACGCGACCGAGAGCCCGGCGAGCCCGATCACCGCGAGCGCCATCCCGCGCGCCTGCGCGAGCGCGAGTGCCGACCGCGGATTGTGCTGCACGAACACGTCTTCCACCGCGCACACCACCGGCTCGAGCTCCGAGATCACCTCGCGCAACCCGCGCGCGATCTCGCCGAGCCGCTGCTCCATCGTGCGGTGCTCGGGCGCGGTCAGGATCCCGCACTCGACGTACGTCAGCTCGCCGGAGACCTCCTCGATCACACCGTAGCCACAGACGCGGCTACCGGGGTCGATGCCGAGGATGCGCACCTCCCGACGCTACACGAGGGGTCGGACACGGGCCAAGAACGCGGCTAGCGCGCGCCGAAGATCGCCGTGCCGACCCGGACGTGGGTGGCGCCGCAAGCGATCGCGACCTCGAAGTCGCCCGACATCCCCATCGACAGCACGGGGAGCGCGTGGCCGAGGTCCTGTGCCAGCTGATCCCGCATGGCGGCGAGGGCGGTGAACACGGGGCGGCTGGCCTCGGGATCGTCGGCGGGTGGCGGCATGGTCATCAGGCCATCGAGGCGGATGCCAGGGACCGCAGCGATCGCGCGGGCGATGTCGGCGATGCCCGAGGTGACGCCGCCCTTGGTGGCCTCGCCCGAGACGTTGACCGACATCAGCACGGGCTGCAGCGTTCCGGCGGCGCGCTTGGCGAGCTCGGCGGCGAGCTCTATGGTGTCCACGGCGTGGATCAGCGCGACCTGGCCGGCCACGAGCTTGGCCTTGTTGCGCTGCAGCCGGCCGATGAAGTGCCAGCGGACGCCGCCGCAGGCACCGCGCTTCTCGGCGAGCTCCTGAGCGTAGTTCTCGCCGAAGTCGGTCGCACCCGCGGCCGCCGCCTCGAGGACGGCGGCGGCAGGATGGGTCTTGGAGACGGCGACGATCGTGACCTCCGTGGCCGCCCGGTTCGCGCGCTCGCACGCCGCCTCGACCCGGGCCTTGACCGCCAGCCAGCGCAGGGCGATCGTCATGCGGGGGTGCCTGCGGCGAGCCGCGGTGATGGACCACCAGCCTCGCGGAGCGCGATCAGCACCTCTGCGAGCGGCAGTCCGATCACGTTGGTCACCGAGCCGCGCACGGCCTTCACGAATGCGGCGGCGATGCCCTGGATCGCGTAGGCGCCTGCCTTGCCCTTCCACTCGCCGCTCGCGACGTAGTCCGCCAGCGTGCCGGCATCGAGATCGACGAGCTCGACCTCGGTGCCGACCAGCCCGTCGCGGATCACTGGCTGACCATCGCGCTCGCCGACCAGGATGAAGGCGGTGATCACCTGATGCGTGCGGCCGGCGAGCCAGCGCAGCATCTTGGCCGCCTCCTCGGGCGTGTCCGCCTTGCCGAGGATCTGCCCCTCGAGTGTGACCGTGGTGTCGGCGGCGAGCACCCACTCGTCGGGGCGGCGCTGCGTGGCCGCGGCCTTCGCACGCGCGACCCGCATCACGTAGGCCGCGGCCGCCTCGCCCCCGTGGACCGTCTCGTCGACATCCGCCGCGCGGACCTCGAGGAGCAAGCCCACGCGCTGGAGCAGCTCGCGCCGGCGTGGAGATTCCGACGCCAGCAACAGGGTGGCACTCATGGAGCTGCGATCAACGCGGCGGCTTGATCGACTTGACGGCAGTCGTCGAAAAGTTGAGCTCGACCGAGATGCCGTCGACGAACCGGTCCTTGCCGTTTTTCTGCGCCTCGCTGCACTGCATGACGACCTTGCCGTCGGCGCCGAGGACATCTTTGACCTCGGTGCCATCACCGTCGATGCAGGTGTCGACTTCCTTGATGTCGTCGTTCGGATCGTGATCGCAGAACGCCTCGAGCCCGTCACCATCGACATCGATGTCGGGCGTGCGGCAGCCGGTGTAGACCTTGGTCACCGAGGTCTTCGCCTTCGGCAGCGCAAGCAGCGGCCCGAGCAGGTTCGCGAACGTGGCGTCGAGCAGCGAGTTCTCGGGAAGCAGGCCGATCTGGTCGACCTTGAGGCCGCGGATCGTGTCCGCCGTCTTGGAATCGATCACGCCGCCGAGGTGAGCATTCTTGAGGACGATCGCGCCGCCCTCCTGTACCACATCGGCCTTGATCGTGGCGCCCGAGATCTTGAGGTCGAGCTTGATGCCCTCGGTCACCGGGATCGCGACGCCGAACAGCGATGGTCCCGCATTGAGCCTGAGCACGCCGTCCTCGGTCGAGATCACACCGTCCTGGAACTGGATGACCGGCGGGCCACCGGGCGCGGTGAACGAAACCTTGTCGAGAAAGATGTCGGCCTTGCCGGCCTCGTATGGGCTGCACGCAATGGCATTGCCCATCGCGTCCTGCGAGCGATCCGCGACGCCGTCGCAGTCGTTGTCGAGTCCGTCGCCGCAGATCTCGACAGCGCCGGGGTGAATGCCCGCGCCGATGCCCGGGCGGTCATCGCAATCACCGGTGGCCGGGCTGAACGTGTCGCCATCCGCATCGACGGTGTTCAACGACGGCTGGTTCTGCGCGTTCTCGTCGGCCTTGCCGTCACAATCGTCGTCGATCAGGTTCGTCTCGTTCTCCACGGCGCCCGGGAACACGTCCTTGTTGTGATCGTTGCAATCTCCGCTGGCGACGTACGCCTTCTTGCCGTCCCCGTCGGCGTCGGTGACGTACGCGCCAAGGTAGACCGCGAACTTCACGCACGGGTCGGCGGCGGCAGACGGCAGATCGAAGAACTCGATCGGGATCACGATCGAGTAGGTCTTGAACGAGTCCTCGATCGCGCTCTTCGCGATGCTGGCGACGGCGGCGAGCTTGTTGTCAGGACGGCCATCGCCGTCGAGGTCGAAGCCATCGGACGCGGCGCCGATCTCGAGATGCGAGATCACCTGCGGCTGCATGCCCGCGTACGGCGTGATGTCGGCGCCCATGCACGCGGGCTTCGGCGGGAACAGCTGCTTGCCTTCACCTCCGTCATCGCCGCACGCGCCGAGGAGCGTTGCACCCGCGAATAAACAGAGACCCGTGATCTTCCTCATCGCGGGGGACTTCACCACGATGGATCCGGCGCGGTCAACGGGAACGATCGGCCGCGGTCATGTCAGGATGCATGCTGCCATGCGTCGAGGTTCGGGCCTGCTCGTGCTGGCGGTCACGTTGATCGCGACCGCGGCTCGGGCGCATGTCGCGCCCTCGGTCGACGACAACAACCGCTACATCAAGGTCACGCCCGCCGGCGATCAGGTCCGCGTCGCCTATACCGTGTTCTTCGGCGAGGTTCCGGGGGCTCAGACCCGCCCTTCGATCGATGCCAACCACGACGGCCAGATCTCCGATCCGGAGGCCCAGGCGTTCGGGGACAAGCTCGCCGGCGAGGTCGGATCGTCGCTCGAGCTGACCGTGGACGGCGCGACCCACCCGGTGACCTGGACGACCGTGGCCGTAGGTATCGGATCCCCGCAGGTCGCGGCGGGCTCGTTTTCGGTCGATCTGGTCGCCTGGGCCTGCCTGCCGTCCGCGCGCGGTGCGCATACCTTGACGTTGCGCGACAGGTTTCGCGTACCCCGTCCGGGTGAGACCGAGCTCAAGGTCGAGGACAGCCCCGGGATCGCGATCACGCGGACCCGGATCGGGTCGATCAGCGACCCGGGCCACGACTATCGGTTCGCGGGTCCCGGGGGGCCCCTCATGGAGGACGGGCTCGAGCTCGTGTTCACGGCGAGTGACACCGCCCCGCTCGCGGGTCACGGCTGCGCCGCTGCTTTCGCGGCCAACAAGCCGGTGCCGAGGAGCCTGGTGA